>JADHNT010000025.1 GCA_016779385.1 Pseudomonadales bacterium | reverse complement strand
CCATGGTCATAGAAGATCTCCGAGCAGGGACCGCAGGGACCCGTGTCCCCCATGGACCAGAAGTTGTCCTTATCACCCATGCGGGTGATGCGATCAGCGGGCACGCCGATCTCATCGCGCCAGATCTGCTCCGCTTCGTCGTCGCTGTCGTGGACCGTCACCCAGAGCTTTTCCGCCGGCAGGCCAAAGCGCTCCGTCAGCAGCGTCCAGGCAAAGCGAATCGCGTCGTGTTTGAAGTAATCGCCGAAGGAGAAGTTCCCCAACATTTCGAAGAAGGTGTGGTGACGTGCGGTGTAACCGACGTTCTCGAGATCGTTGTGCTTGCCGCCCGCCCGCACGCAGCGCTGGCTAGTGACAGCACGGTGATAGTTCCGCTGTTCCCGCCCCGTGAACACGTCCTTGAACTGCACCATGCCCGCGTTGGTAAAAAGCAGGGTGGGATCATTACCGGGCACAAGGGGGCTGCTCGGCACGATCTCATGGCCGTGCTCTTGGAAGAACTCAAGGAAGGTGCGGCGAATGTCCGCGCTTTTCATGGCGACTCCAGCGCTTGGGGATCAGCAACGCAGCGCGGAAGGCGCTGCCCGGGCAGCCGCGGAGTATACGCTAACCCCTAGGCACCCGGGAACGCAGGAAAACCGCTTTAGGCCCCCGAATCCCCCCAGGGAATCTCCCCAAGGCAGCGGCGAATAAGCCCGGGAGGAAAGCCGCGATAGGCGAAGAACCGGGCCTGCTTCTGCCAGGCCTTGGCATCCATCGGGGCACCGCCAAAGCGCTGCTCCTGAAGGTCCGCAAGGCGAGCCTCGAGTGCGGTGGGGTCCTCGGGGGTTTCCGGCGGAGGCAAGCCCTCCGCCCGAAGCTTGGCGCCTAAGCGCCCAGGCCCCTGACCCCGAAGTTCTGCCTGGCGGATCAGGGAAGCCTGGCGCCGCGCATCGGACTGGTAGCCCGCCTCGGCGAGGGCCTTGAGCTCGGCCTCGAGCACCTCCCCGGACACCTCGGGAAAGCGCTTGCGAAGCTTTTGAGCCAGCTCCCGCTGGCTATGTTCCCGGCGAGCGAGAAGCCGCAGGGCGGCCTCTCGAAGGGCAGGAGCCGGTTCACCCATCCTAGAATCTGAGCGCTAAACGGGCAGAGTTAGCCGAAATCGGCAGCGGGGGGTGCCGAAACGTCCACAGCCTCCGGCGCCCGGCGCGGCTTCGGCAGCAGCGCCTCGCGGATGGCCCCTTCGATTTCCTCGGCGACCTCCGTGTGCTCCGCGAGGTAATCGGCCGAATTCTTTTTGCCCTGGCCGATCTTATCCCCCTTGTAGGCGTACCACGCGCCGGACTTGTCGATGAGGCCTTGCTTCACGCCCAGATCGATCACCTCCCCAAGCTGGAAAGTACCCTTGCCATACATGACCTGGAACTCGGCCTGGCGGAAGGGCGGCGCCACCTTGTTCTTGACGACCTTCACCCGGGTTTCGTTTCCGACCACCTCATCTCCTTCCTTGACCGCGCCAATGCGGCGAATATCAAGGCGGACGGAGGAGTAGAACTTCAGCGCGTTCCCCCCGGTGGTGGTTTCCGGGGAGCCAAACATGACTCCGATCTTCATGCGAATCTGGTTAATGAAGATGACGAGGGTGTTGGAATTCTTGATGTTACCGGTCATTTTCCGGAGCGCTTGGCTCATGAGCCGAGCCTGAAGCCCCACGTGCGTGTCCCCCATTTCCCCTTCGATTTCCGCCTTCGGCGTGAGCGCGGCGACGGAGTCGACCACCACCACATCCACCGCACCGGAGCGGACAATCATGTCGCAGATTTCGAGGGCCTGCTCTCCCGTATCAGGCTGGGATACAAGCAGGTCATCGGTATTCACCCCGAGGTTTTCGGCGTAGATGGGATCCAGCGCGTGTTCCGCATCGATGAAGGCGCAGGTGCCCCCGAGCTTTTGCGCTTCGGCAATAACCTGCAGCGTTAAGGTAGTTTTACCGGAGGATTCGGGGCCGTAGATTTCGACGATGCGACCCCGGGGAAGCCCCCCAATGCCCAGGGCGATATCCAGCCCCAGGGAGCCCGTGGAAATGGCCGGGATGCTGACCTGCTCCCGATCACCAAGGCGCATCATGGAGCCCTTGCCGAACTGGCGCTCGATTTGCGAGAGCGCCGCGGAGAGCGCCTTATCCTTATTGCCCGTGCTATCCATGATCGCCATGTGTTGCCTCGTCTTGAGTTAGGGGGCCACCGGGGCCGCTAGAGCCCCCATTCTAGGACGGGGAGTTGGGCATTGCGACGCAAGGCCGTACCCGCCCCCCTGGGGACTCATCTGATACTGTACGAAAAGACAGTATCACGGGATTTCGGCCCTGCCAAGGGGGTCCGATCGGCAGTACCCGTGCGCCTTGGTTGACGCTCCCGAAGGCCAGTGCTTCACTGCCCAGCTTCCCTAGCCTAGGCGCCGCCGTTGTGACCGCATCGCCCCAACACACGCCCATGATGCAGCAGTATCTGGCTCTGAAGGCGGAGCACCAGGAGGTGCTGCTCTTCTACCGCATGGGCGACTTCTACGAGCTGTTCTATGAAGACGCCCGGCGCGCTGCGGAGCTCCTCGACATCACCCTGACCACCCGGGGCCAGTCCGCCGGCGAACCCATCCCCATGGCCGGCGTGCCTTACCACGCCGCAGAAAACTACCTGGCGCGGCTCCTTCGCCTCGGCGAAGCCGTGGCCATTTGCGAGCAAGTAGGGGACCCGGCGCAAAGCAAGGGGCCCGTGGAACGGAAGGTAACGCGTGTCGTCACTCCAGGCACGGTTACGGACGAAGCGCTGCTCCAGGCCGAACAAGATTGCCTGCTACTGGCGATCGCCGAAGGGGCCAGCACCCCCGAGGGCACACGACCCTACGGCCTGGCTTGGCTTGATTTGTCCGCGGGACAATTTGCGGTCACGGAAGCGGCCAGCTGGGAGGCCGTCACCGCCGAGCTGGGACGGCTCAAACCCGCGGAGGTGCTCGTTTCTGAAGAAGCCTCTTCTGCGCTTCAGGATTTGAAGGGGGTCCGGCGCCCTCCTTGGCAATTTCAAGAGGAGGCTGGCCGCAGGGCAGTGCTGGAACAGCTCGGCACTCGGGATTTGAGCGGTTTCGGGGCCGAGGATTTAACCCTGGCCCTAGGGGCCGCAGGGGCTCTGTTGGACTATGCCAAGGCCACGCAGAAGAGCGCCCTTCCCCACATTACCGAGCTCTCCCGGGAGCGCAGCAGCGACGCCGTACTGCTGGACGCTCACACCCGGCGGAATCTTGAGATCGAACAGCAGATCACCGGGGAACGGCAGTTCACCCTCCTACGCATGCTCGACACCACGGCGACAGCCATGGGAAGCCGGCTGCTCCTGCGGTGGCTGAACCGCCCGCTTCGGAACCGGGAGGAAGTGCTCGCCCGGCAGGCGGCCATTGCCTGCCTTGATGGTCCGGATCAGAACCTCCGGCCCACGCTCAAGAGCATCGGTGATCTGGAGCGCATTCTTAGCCGTGTCGCCCTGGGTTCTGCCCCCCCACGGGATCTTGCCAAGCTGCGCGATGCGCTTCTGGCGCTGCCCGCGCTTCAATCCCACTTTCCCTCCTCAGACGTGGAACAAAACTCTCGCCTCCCCGCGCTGAGGGATGCCCTGGCGCCGCAGGAGTCCCTTGCAGCGCTGCTACAAAGCGCCCTGGTAGAGAATCCCCCGGTGGTGCTCCGGGACGGGGGCGTCATCGCCAACGGCTTCGATTCCGTACTTGATGAGCTTCGAAGCCTTGCCCGAGATGCGGGCACCTTCCTCGCGGAGCTCGAAGCCCGGGAGCGAGAAAGCACGGGGCTCACCTCCTTAAAGGTTGGCTATAACAGAGTGCACGGCTATTACCTCGAGACCAATCGCCGGGACGCGGAAGCCGCGCCCGCCAGCTGGGTGCGGCGCCAAACGCTGAAGAACGCCGAGCGCTTCATTACGCCTGAGCTCAAAGCCTTTGAGGACAAGGCCCTTTCGGCCCAGAGCCGGGCTCTGGCCCGGGAGAAGGGCCTCTACGAGGCGCTGCTGAGCACCTTGCAGGAAGCCCTGGGGACCCTTCGGCCTCTGGCCCGGGCCCTCGCCGAGCTAGACGTTCTGTGTACCTTGGCGGAGCGCGCCCGGGCCCTCGACCTGGTTAACCCAACCCTCTGCGAAACGCCCCAACTGCACATCGAGGGCGGCCGCCACCTGGTGGTCGAAGCCACCCGAGAGGACCCCTTCATCCCGAATGATCTTGAGCTCACCGACGATCGGCGAATGCTCATCATCACCGGGCCCAATATGGGGGGGAAATCCACCTTCATGCGGCAAACGGCCCTCATCGCCCTCCTGGCCTGGACCGGCGCCGGGGTGCCCGCGCGGGCCGCTCGAGTGGGGCGCCTCGATCGCATCTTCACGCGCATTGGCGCCTCTGACGATCTTGCCGGGGGGCGGTCGACCTTCATGGTGGAAATGTCGGAAACGGCCAATATCTTGAACAACGCCACGGCCGCGTCCCTAGTGCTACTCGACGAGATCGGCCGAGGCACCTCTACCTTCGATGGCCTAGCGCTTGCGTGGGCCAGCGCCGAGTACCTCGCGCGACAGAAGAAAGCCCTTTGCCTCTTCGCCACCCACTACTTCGAGCTGACGGCGCTCCCGGAGCAGGTCCCGGGGGTCGCAAATGTCCACCTGAAGGCTCAGGAGCACCGGGGGCGCATCGTCTTTCTCCACCAAGTCGAAGAGGGCCCGGCGAGCCAAAGCTATGGCCTCTCCGTAGCACGGCTCGCTGGCGTGCCTCAGGCTGTGCTGAGCCGAGCACAGAAACACCTGGCGCAGCTGGAAGCGGGAGCCGGGGACACGCCTCAGCTCGGGCTGTTCCAGAGCTCCGCGGCGCCGCACCGCAGCGAGCCAGAACCGCCGGAGGATCCCCTGCGCGCGGCCCTGACGGCGCTCAATCCCGATAGCTTGAGCCCTCGGGAAGCGCTCCTCGCGCTGTACGAACTCCGTGCGCTATCGGAGGACTGAGGCGTGTAGACGCTATGGGGAAAGAGTTCCTACAATAGAGATTGCCAATTTTTCAGGCCCCCACTTTTAAAACCAAGGAAGACGCAATGACCTTTGTGGTAGGTGATAACTGCATCAAGTGTAAACACACCGATTGCGTCGAAGTGTGCCCGGTCGATTGCTTCTATGAAGGCCCTAACTTCCTTGTCATCCACCCAGACGAATGCATCGACTGCGCCCTGTGCGAGCCCGAATGCCCCGTAGATGCGATTTTCTCCGAGGACGAGCTGCCGGATGATCAGCAGTCCTTCCTCGAGCTCAACGCCGAGCTCGCGGAAATCTGGCCGAATATCACGGAAAAGAAAGACGCTCCCTCGGACGCAGAGGAATGGAACGGCGTCCCCGATAAACTGCAGTACCTCGAGCGCTAGGCCCCGCCCTTCGGTAGCACGGTCTGGGGGTCGATCGGTTTTCCGTCCCGCCTTAGCTCAAAATGAAGTCGCTGGCCCTGGGCGCCCCGCCCCAGGCGCGCCAAGCTGGCGCCCGCAGCCACCGGCGCCCCCTCCCTCACCAGGGATTCCGCATTGTGAGCGTAGGCCGATAGCCAAGTGTCATCGTGCTTCACGATGATGAGGGCAGCAAAACCCCGCAGCCCGGCGCCTGCGTAAACCACCACCCCCGGCGCCGCCGCACGTACCACGTTCCCGGGCGCACCCTGAATATCGAGCCCCTTATTGAGCGCCGGACCACTCCCGGCAAAGGGCCGCTCCACCGTTCCGCTCACGGGCCAGGCCCACCGTAGCGGCCCCTTCAGGGGTGGGGGCGTGGGCATGGGCGACGCCCTGGCGGTGCGGGCCTTCGAACTTGGGGCCGCCGGCTTGGGCGCAGGTTGAGCAGAGGCGGAGGCGGTACGGGCCCTAGCCGGGGCCGCGCGGAGCCGAAGCACCTGGCCCTGCTGGATGCGATAGGGCGGCCCAATGCCGTTGAGCGACGCCAGGGTTTTCCAGTTCAGCCCGGCGCGCCAGGCAATGGAATAGAGCGTATCGCCCTTCCGAACCGTATAGAGGCTTACCGCGGTGGCCGCGCGGTCGCCCCGATCAGCGACGGGCGCAGGCGAGGAAGCGCAGCCCGACAGCACGGCAAGCAACACGATGGCCGTTAGGGCCCTAGACGTCGCCATAGCCCTTACCTCGTGCCATGCCCCAGACCACGGCAACGCCAAGGCACATCAAGCCAGCCACAGCCCACAGCTGGGGATCCTCCCCATAAAACTTCGCGAAGGCGTTGGGGCCCAGGGGTTCGGAGCGGAGCACTCGCGTGGCACCGTCTTGGCCAAGCTGATAGGCGTCGATACGCTGCCAGGGCCAAAGCATTTGCAGCGCGCCGAACATGAACCCCCCCAGGGCGGCGAGGGTTGCCTTGCGCGCCGTTAAGAGCAGACGCTGTAGCAGGCGAACGAACAATAAAAGACCCAGACCGCAGCCGGCGGCCAACGCCAGAAGATCGGGAATCACGACCCCTGCGATGGCCCCCAGCACCCGATCGTAGAGGCCTAGCACCAGAAGTAGAAAGCTTCCCGACACCCCGGGCAAGATCCAGGCACATACTGCAAGGGCACCGCCGAAGAAGAGCGCAAGGGGACCTTCGCTGAGGGATAGACTTCCTCCCAGCACGGTAAGCCAAGCCCCCGAGATCACCCCAAGGGTCGCGGACGCACCCTCCAGTGCGCCCCACCGCCCTACGGACAGCGCAACGTGCACGGCAGAGGCCAAGATCAAGCCAAAGAAGAAGGCCCAAAGCAGCATGGCCTGGGTGGCGAGCAGAAACTTGAGCAAGGCCGCCAAGGACAGGATTGCCAAACCCATGCCCAGCACGAGGGTCAGCAGAAAGCGCCCATGCACGTGGGCAAAAGCCCCTCGCAGGTCGCCCCGGCGGAGCAGCTGAAGCAAGCGTCCATCAAAGGCGGCTAGGCTCGCCAGAAGCGGTTCATAAAGCCCTGAGATAAAGGCAATGGTGCCCCCTGAGACCCCAGGTACCAGCTCCGCGGCGCCCATGGCATAGCCCCGAAGGGCAACGCCCCAGAAGCCCATCAGGCGGTCCCCCCTAGCATGGGGACAAAGCGCACGGCCTCGAGAACCTCGGATTTAACAACGGACCCCTCGCGCCAATGCCGTTCTAACACCTGTTCATCCCGGTCGCCCACGGGGGCGACCAAAATGCCGCCAGGGGCAAGCTGCTCTAGCAGCGCTGGAGGCACCTGCCGGGGCGCTGCCGCGAGCAAAATCCCATCGAAGGGCCCTCGATCAGCCCATCCTTCAAAACCATCCCCCAGGCGCGCGGTAATATTGCGAAGCTTAAGCTGGGACCAATGGCGCCGGGCCCTAGTCAGCAGGGGCCCAATGCGCTCCACGGTCCAGACCCGGTCCGCGAGCTGGGAAAGCACGGCGGTTTGGTAACCACAGCCGCTCCCCACCTCGAGGACTCGCTGGAGGCGCCCCTGGGCGAGGAGCAGCTCGGTCATGCGCGCGACGATGTAGGGCTGGCTGATGGTCTGCCCGTGACCGATGGGCAGGGAGGAATCCTCATAGGCCCGGTGAGCGAGGGCCTCGTCAATAAAGATATGCCGGGGCACCTGGCGCATCACTTCCAGCACCGCCGGATTCCTAATTCCGGACGCCTCGAGGCGTCCTATCAAGCGATCTCGGGTGCGGCGGCTAGTAAAGCCAATGCCTTCGAAATTGGGTTCGGTCATGCCGCCTCCACCGGGCGCCAGGTCGCGGGGCCGAGGGCGGCGAGCACTGCCGTTGCAAAACTCCCCCGCGGGAGTTGGAAGCTCAGCATAAGCTGCTCTGAGCCCCCTACCTCGCAGTGGGCGCTCTCGGCGTGAATCCACAGCGCGCGCCGATCCTGGCGGAGCCCCGCGTGCTCAAGGGCATGGCAGAGATCGCCATAGGGCTCGAAAACGCTTCCCTCGAGCTCAGCTATCGCGCCCCGGCTGGCACTTCTCCCCCGGCCCCAGAGCGGCGCCGTGGGTACTCCGTTTTCATCGCAGTGATCATCGGGATGGACGGCGAGGCCGAAGCGCGCGATGCGCGCCGCCAGCAGGCGATTAAAAAGATAGGCCCGGGCTGCGGAGAAGAGAAAGCTTCGGGACCCGTGCCGGGGAAGGGAACCAGCGGCCAGCCATCGCTGCACGGCGTCGAGGTTTCCCGCCCCCACGCCAAAGCGCTGGGGGCCGAAATAATTGGCGATGGGGGCTGCAAGGCGCGCCTGCACCGCAGGGAGCACCGCCTCCAGCGCGGCGCCCCCATAGGGCGCGCCGGCGAGCCGGAGGCGAAACCCATTACCCGTGTGATCCCCCCGACGCCACTTCTTCGCGGCGGGGTAAAGCTTAAGGGCTCGCCACCCCTCCCCTTCCGGGAGGGATGGCTCCGGATCGGCGACGCCCCGGGGAACCGTAAACCACTGCCCCGTGACCGCGTAGCGATCTTTCTGCCCCGCAAAGCCCACGGCCCCGGGCGCGCACCCTGCCCAGCGCGCGAGGGCAGAGGCCACCGCCGCCGTGGACAGGCCCCGCTTCTCCACCCATAGGGCCCAGTGGTGAGCTCCGTCGGCCGCCACGGGCGGGGGAGCGCCCCGCTCATCGACAGCGAAGGCCTCCGGGGAGGTGCCATAAAGGAGCCAGCTGAGGACCGGGGCGCGGTCCTGGGGCCACGCGTCGGGAAGGGAAAAGCGCGGCTCAAGCATGCGCATCTTCAAGAAGGGCAACGGCATAGCCCGCAATCCCCTCTTCTCTCCCCACAGCTCCCAACCCTTCCGTGGTAGTCGCCTTGACGTTCACCGCGCCCAGCGCGAGGCCCAGCAGCGTTGCAATGCGGGCGCGCATGGCCGGCACGTGGGCCGCGACCCGGGGGCGCTGCGCCACCAGCGTCAAATCGACGTTGTGAGGAACGAAGCCCGCTTGCCGCACGGCTGCCACCGTCGCCTCCAGGAGCCGCGCGCTGTCCGCGCCCTCAAAGGCCGGGTCCGTGTCGGGAAAGTGGTGGCCGATATCCCCCAGCGCCGCCCCCCCAAGGAGCGCATCGCAAAGCGCATGAAGCAAGACATCACCGTCGGAATGGGCCACAAGGCAGCGAGTAGAGGGCACGGCAACGCCCCCTAGCATAATGACGCCTTCCGGAGGTAAGGGATCTCCAAAACGATGAACATCGTAGCCATGACCTATGCGCATGTCGGGGTCCACCGTCCCTGTTGCTGAAGCCAAAAGGTTGCCAGCGCGAGATCATCCGGATGCGTGACCTTGAGGTTACTGGCCTCCCCGGGAACGATACGCGGGGCGAGGCCCAGGCGCTCGAGCGCCGAAGCTTCATCGGTGATCGCCTCCGGCGCCTCCGCCAGCGCTCGGGCTAGCGCTTCCGATAGGCAAGCAAATTTCGCTCCCTGAGGCGTTTGCGCTCGCCAAAGGGCGGAGCGATCAACCGTGCCCCGCACCTGGCCCGCCGCCACCGTTTTCACCGTCTCATCCATGGGCTGGGCCAGGAGGGCCCCGGCCTCGGCGTCCCCTTCCACGGAACGAAGGGCCTCCAACGCCAGGGCACTGAGGCAGGGGCGCGCTGCATCGTGCACCCAAACCCAGTCCTCCGGTGCTGCCCGCTCCGCCAGGGCCGAAAGCCCCGCCGCCACCGATTCGGCTCGGCTCCCCCCCCCCTTGGGAAGGATCTCAAGGCCAGGAATACGGGCGGTCAGGGCCGGCGCGAGGGCATCGATGTAGGGATCGCCGGGGGCCACGACCAAGACGATGGCGTCCGCCTCGAGGGGCGCCAGGGCCTCTAGGGTCCAGTGCACGAGGGGTCGTCCGGCAAGCTCGAGATACTGCTTAGGCTGAGCACCGCCTACGCGCTGCCCTACCCCCGCCGCCGGAACCACTACCCATCGCCGTCCTCCACTCATGGGGACGGCTCCGCCGGGGGCAGCACCAGGATAAAGGTCTCCCCATCGCGAATCATGCCCAGATCTTCCCGCGCCCGCCCTTCAAGCTCCCGGGGATCGGCCTTCAAGCGCCGCACTTCGGCTTCAAGGGCAGCGTTGTCTTCCGCCAGCAGGGCATTTTCCGCCTCAGCGGACTGTAAGCGCGCTTCAAGGGTCCAGACCTCGGCCCAGCTGGCCTTTCCCGTCCATAGCCGAAGCTGAAGCGCAGCCAGAAGGACAAGGAGTCCAAGCATTAGCCAACGCAGCCCCCGCCCGGGAGCGGACAGCTGGCCGTCGGCTCCGATCTTAGCTACGGAGCTCACCGCGCCCACGGTACGGGGCCTCGGCCCCAAGGCTTTCTTCAATTCGGAGCAGCTGGTTGTACTTCGCAACCCGGTCGGAGCGGCATAGGGACCCGGTTTTGATCTGCCCGACCCCCGTGCCCACGGCCAAATCGGCGATGGTGACGTCCTCCGTCTCCCCCGAGCGATGGGAGATGACGCTGGCATAGCCAGCCTTAGACGCCATGGTGATGGCGTCGAGGGTCTCCGAGAGCGTGCCAATCTGATTGAACTTGATGAGGATGGCATTGGCCACCTGCTGATCGATACCCCGCGCCAGGATCTCCGTATTGGTCACAAAGAGATCGTCGCCTACCAGCTGGACCCGGTCCCCAAGGCGCCGCGTCAGGGCCGCCCAACCTCCCCAGTCGCTTTCGTCCATACCGTCTTCGATAGACACGATGGGGTAACGCTCGCAGAGCGTGGCCAGGTACTGCGCGAAGCCTTCCGCGTCGAAGCGCTGCCCTTCCCCGGCGAGATTATAGACGCCGTCCTTGTAGAACTCGCTCGCCGCGCAATCGAGCGCCAGCGTAATGTCGTCACCAAGGCTAAAGCCCGCCTTCGCCACGGCCTCCGCAATCACCTCGAGGGCCGCTTCATTGCTGGGTAGGTTCGGCGCAAAGCCCCCCTCATCCCCCACGGCGGTGGCGAGCCCCCGGGCCTTCAATACGGCCTTTAGGGCATGAAAGATTTCCGCGCCGTAGCGCAGGGCCTCACGGAAACTGCCGGCGCCCACGGGCTGGATCATGAATTCCTGAATATCGACGTTGTTATCCGCGTGCTCCCCGCCGTTCAAGATGTTCATCATGGGCAGGGGCATGGCATAGCGCGCATCGGCTAGGCCGCGAATGTGGCCGTAGAGAGGCAGGCCCTGAGCCACCGCCGCTGCCTTGGCTACCGCTAGGGAAACGGCCAGCAACGCGTTGGCGCCGAGCTGCGCCTTGTTGGGTGTGGCATCGAGCGCCAGCATGCGCTGATCTAAGCCCCGCTGATCCAATGCGCTATGCCCCAAGAGCGCCGGGGCGAGGACATCATTGACGGCCCCCACGGCCTTGAGCACGCCCTTACCCAGATAGCGCCCCGCGTCCTGGTCGCGAAGCTCCAGGGCCTCCCGAGACCCGGTGGAGGCGCCGGAGGGCGCGGCGGCCCGGCCAAAGCTACCGTCGCTAAGCGTCACGTCCGCTTCCACCGTCGGATTGCCCCGGGAATCCATGATTTCCCGCGCAATAATGTGCTGAATCTCTGCCACCCCGTTCCCCTTAGCGTTCTCAATACTGTCAATGACTGAACTGCGCAGCGCCCCCGGGCACTACCCACCATAGCTTACGCCGAGCGAAAGGCGTCCTCGGCGAAGGGCCGGGCCTTCACGACCCGATCGAGTTCGAGCAGCGTTTCCAAGAGCGCCTCGAGTTTCTCCAGGGGCCAGCTATTGGGCCCATCGGAAAGCGCTTTTTCCGGGTCCGGGTGAGTTTCCATGAAGAGCCCGGACACCCCCGCTGCCACCGCCGCCCGGGCCAGCACGGGGATGACTTCCCGCATGCCCCCGGAGGCCGTGCCCTTTCCCCCGGGGAGCTGGGCGGAGTGAGTGGCATCGAAAACTACCGGCGCCCCCGTATCCCGCATGATCGATAGGGCCCGCATGTCCGAGACCAGGTTGTTGTACCCGAAGCTTACGCCTCGCTCACACACCATGATCGCCTCATTCCCCGTCGCTCGAGCCTTATCCACCACGTTCGCCATATCCCCTGGGGCGAGGAACTGTCCCTTCTTAATATTCACGGGACGACCCACAGAACAGGCGCGCTGAATAAAGTTGGTCTGCCGGCATAGGAAGGCGGGGGTTTGGAGCACGTCCACCACACTCGCCACCTCTTCCATGGGGGTGTCTTCGTGCACATCCGTGAGCACCGGCAGATCAAAGGTTTTCTTGACGTGCTCAAGCACCTTCAGTCCTGCCTCCAGACCCGGCCCGCGATAGCTCGCATGGGACGAGCGATTCGCCTTATCGAAGCTCGACTTATAAATAAAGGGAATACCCAGACGCTCCGTAAGGGCCTTGAGGGTTCCCGCGGTCTCCTCCGCCAGGGCCCGGCTTTCAATCACACAGGGCCCCGCAATAAGGAACAGGGGCTCGGTCGGGCCCACCTTAAATCCGCAAAGTTCCATGCTCATCTCCTGGTCAGCTGCGCCTAGGCCGTCGCGCTGCGCCGTGCGTGCTCCGCGAGAGCCGCATCAATAAAGCCCAGGAAGAGCGGGTGGCTCTCCCGGGGCGTCGAGGTAAATTCGGGGTGGAACTGGCACGCCAGGAACCAGGGATGCTCGGGGACCTCGATCATCTCCACGAGATCGTCCTTCGCGGCTCGCCCGGCAATTCGAAGCCCCGCGGCCTCAAGCGCCGGTACGAAACGCTCATTCACTTCGAAACGATGGCGGTGCCGCTCCGATACCGATTCCGCGGCGTAAGTGCGCTGCGCCAGGGATCCGGGAATGAGGTTACAACGCTGGGCCCCGAGGCGCATGGTCCCCCCCAGATCTGACCCCTCATCGCGATGCTGCCTTTGCCCCTCATCGTCGGTCCATTCGGTAACCAGTGCTACCACGGGATTCGGGGATGCCGGATCGATTTCCGTGGAGTTCGCGCCTTCGAGGCCCGCGGCGTGGCGCGCAAATTCAATAATGGCAGCGTGGAGGCCATAGCAAATGCCCAGGTAGGGCACGCCCTGCTCCCGAGCGTAGCGGGCTGCCTGAATTTTGCCTTCGAAGCCCCGAGCACCAAAACCGCCAGGGACCAAGATCGCGTCCGCCGCCTCGAGGCACCCCGTACCCTCTTTCTCTACCCGCTCCGCGTCGATGGCATCGATGATGACCTTCGCATGGCGCGCGATTCCAGCGTGGCTCAGGGCCTCGGTGAGGGATTTATAGGCATCCATCAGCTCCATGTACTTACCGACCATGGCGATGCGTAGAGTCCGCTGGGGGTTCCGAAGAGCTTCGCTCACCCGGTTCCACTCAGTAAGGTCCGCCGGCGGCGCCTCAAGCCCAAGCCGTTCGCAGATGATGGAATCCAGGCCCCGGGCGTGAAGCATGGCGGGGATCGCGTAAATGGTCGCGGCATCCTCCACGGGGATCACGGCCCGCTCCTCAACGCTGGTAAAGAGGGCGATTTTGCGCAGGGAGCTCTCGTCAATTTCGTGGCTTGAGCGGCAAATCAGCACGTCAGGCTGAAGCCCGATGGACCGAAGCTCCTTGACGGAGTGTTGGGTTGGCTTCGTCTTCGTCTCCCCGGCGGTGGCGATAAATGGCACCAGAGTGAGGTGAATGAGCTGGCAGTTCTGCCCACCCACTTCGAGGCGGAGCTGGCGGATGGCCTCGAGGAAGGGCTGGGACTCGATATCCCCCACCGTTCCGCCAATTTCCAGGAGCGCCACATCGTAGCCTTCGCCCCCCGCTTTAATGCGACGCTTAATCTCGTCGGTGATATGGGGAATGACCTGCACGGTTCCGCCCAGATAGTCCCCGCGGCGCTCCTTCTTCAGCACTTCGGCGTAGACGCTTCCCGTAGTGAAGTTGTTAAAGCGGGTCATGCGCGTACGCAGAAAGCGCTCGTAGTGGCCAAGGTCAAGGTCGGTTTCCGCGCCATCTTCGGTGACGAAAACCTCCCCGTGCTGAAACGGGCTCATGGTGCCCGGATCCACGTTGATGTAAGGGTCGAGTTTGAGGATCGTGACCTTGAGCTGGCGGGCTTCGAGCACGGCGGCGAGGGACGCCGCGAGAATGCCTTTACCCAGCGAGGAAACTACCCCGCCGGTTACGCAAATATATTGGGTCATGAGGCTCCCATCTCATGAGGAGCCTCGCTGGAATAGCGGGCCCGAGATGGGAGTTCAGCCTAACAGCGGAGCCCGTCCTATTCAACGCGTTTTGCCTCGGCGAGACCTTGGAAGTGCCAACGGAGCACCCATTGAGGCCCCGCGGGCCGCCCCCCCGCCAGGGCAACCCCGGGCCAGCCAAGAAATCGATCCCCCGCCCAAAGCTGGGGCAAGTAAGGGCGCTGCCATGGGGGTACGGCGGCCTCCTGAAGCAGGGCCTTGACGGTCTTATGGGGCCGAGAAGGGTCCGGTCGTAGGCGAAAACGGCGAGGCAACGAACCCTGGCAAACCCGGTAAGTACCGGGAGCGAGGGCAAAGGGCTCGCCCCCCGCCTCAGCCTCCCACACCTCGAGCACCCCCCCGGGAAAGGGCCAGCGACCCGGAGCAAGGGGCCTCGCTTCCGTGTTCGGCGCCGGAAGTTGCGGTGCCAACCAAAGCGCACCCCGCCACCGCCGAAGCGTGAACGCTCCGAGGTCGAGCTGAGGCAGCGCATCCTCCCGGGCGTCGAACTGGGAACAGAAGGCCATCAGCTGGGTCCGGCTGGGCACCAGTACGCCCTGGTGCCGAAGCCAGCGGACCAGCACATCGCCTCGCTCCTCGAGACTGACAGGCATTTCCGCAAGGACCAGGGAGCCGGCCCCCTCTCCCTCCGCCCCCTGGGGCAGCGCCTGGGCCTCCGCTACCCTCCGCAGCACCGCCGCGCTATGGGCAACGCGCTGGGAGAAGCCAGGCCAGCGAGCCCCCAGCGCAGGAAAAATCTCCTGGCGAAGAAAGTTGCGGTCAAAGCGCGCATCCGCGTTGCTAGGATCCACCACCGGGGTGAGGGCAAGGGCCTCCGCGGCGGCCTCAAGGCGCGCTCGGGGTTCGGCGAGCCAAGGTCGAAGCAGCCGCCCCTTGCCTAGGGGTCGGCTCGGCGCCATGGCCCCGAGGCCCCCAAGCCCTGAGCCGCGGAGCAAGCGAAGAAAGACCGTTTCGGCCTGATCGTCCTCATGATGCGCAAGCAATAGGACCTCGCCCCTGCCCAGCAGGGCGTCAAAGACCACGTAGCGGGCATCTCGGGCCGCCGCCTCAAGCCCCGACGCACCGGGCCGAACGGAAACGCGGGCGCCATGCCAAGGGAGGCCTAGGGACTTGGCCACCCGTCGCACCTCTGCCTCGGCGCGGTCCGCATGGGCATAGAGCCCATGATTGACGTGCACCACCCCCGGGGGCGCCCACCCCGCACCGCGGCAGAACTGCGCCGTCAGATGAAGAAGGGTTAGGGAATCGAGACCGCCAGAACAGGCGACCCAAAGCCCCTTTGGCGGAGCCGTAAGGGCTTCCCCTAGCGCTGAAAGCAAACGCTGTAGGGACGCCTTAGGATCCACGGTGCTCGGGATAGCGCAGGGCCACCCGATCGACGGGGAGGCGCTCCCGGAGCCGCTCTAAAAGGTCATCGCTGGGCAGCACCCGCCACTCATCCGACAGGCGGAGCCGAACCTCGGCATCGCAGCGTCGATAGTGCACCGCGACGGGACAGCCCTCTCCTCGATAGGGCGCAAGGGCCTCTGCTAGCTGGGTTGCGAACCCCAGCCCTTCGTCCCTCTGCGAAACGCAAAGCTCTAGGGCGACGGCGAAACGCTGTCGCGCCTCGGTCATGGAAAATACCCCTTGGCATCGACGCATACGCAGAGCGCCGGAGAAATCGTCAAAGGACAGCTCCCCCTCAAAGAGCAGCACCGCATCCTTAACCAGCTTTTCCCGATGCGCATCCAGCACATCTCCAGAGATCAGGATCTCGAGGCGACTGCTGCGATCGTCGATGGTGGCAAAGAGAATGGCATCCCCGCGCTTGGTCCGAACCACCCGGAGATCGACCACGAGGCCGGCCACCAGCTGCGCGCCGCGATCGGCCCTCAGCTCGGACAGGCGGGTGGGCACCATGGCCCGGAGCTCGTCCTCGTAGCTATCGATGGGATGGCCCGTGAGGTAAAGCCCGAGGGTCTCCTTCTCGCCCCGCAGTCGTTCGTGCTCGCTAAGAGGACGCGCCACCGTGAGCCCTGGCGGAGCCGCCGGCGTCTCTAAACCACCGAAGAGATCGCCCATGCCCGCGGCATCATTGCGTAGCGCCTGCTCCGCGGCCTGCAGCGCCTCGTCCAGCTGCGCCAGCAGGGCACCTCGGTGTGCCGAACCGGCCCCCGCGATTGGGGCTAGGGAATCAAGGGCCCCAGCGCGGATAAGCGCCTCAAGCACGCGCTTGCCCAGGCGCCGGGCGTCCACTCGCCGACAAAGATCGAAAAGATCCTCGTAGGGCCCCGCTTCGGTCCGACTGGTCACGATGGCCTCGATGGGCCCCTCCCCCACGCCCTTGATCGCTCCCAGGCCGTAAATAATTTCCCCATTAGCGGTGGCTTCAAAGCGGTAGGCCCCGTGATTCACATCCGGGGGCCGGAGGGTGAGGCCCATCTGCCGAGCCTCCTCGATAAATACGACGATTTTGTCGGTATTCTGCATGTCTGAGGACATCACCGCCGCCATGAAGGGGGCGGGATAGTGATGCTTCAGCCAGGCGGTCTGGTAGGAAACGAGGGCGTAGGCAGCGGAGTGGGACTTGTTAAAGCCGTAGCCCGCGAACTTCTCCATGAGATCGAAAATCGGGGACGCGATGGTTCCGTCGATCCCCTGGGCCGCGGCCCCAGCAAGGAAGATTTCCCGCTGCTTCGCCATTTCCTCGGGTTTTTTCTTACCCATCGCCCGACGCAGAAGGTCGGCACCGCCGAGGGTATAGCCCGCCAGCACCTGGGCGATCTGCATCACCTGCTCTTGATAGAGAATGACGCCGTAGGTGTTGCTCAAAATGGGCTCAAGAGCCGCATGGGGGTAGGTCACCGTAGCCCGTCCATGCTTTCGGTCGATGAAGTCATCGACCATGCCGGACTGCAGCGGCCCAGGACGAAACAGGGCCACGAGGGCCACGATGTCCTCAAAGCTGTCCGGAAGGAGGCGCTTGATCAGCTCCTTCATGCCCCGGGATTCGAGCTGGAACACGGCGGTGGTTTCCGCGCGCTTCAGAAGCCCGAAGACTCGCTCGTCAGCCAAGGGAATGGAGTCGATATCCAGAGGCAGCTCGTCCTGCGCGGCCCGCTGGGCGTTAATGGCTTCCAGCGCCCAGTTGATAATCGTGAGGGTCCGAAGGCCCAGGAAATCGAACTTGACCAGTCCAGCCCGCTCGACGTCGTCCTTGTCGAATTGGGTCATGAGGGCGCCCTGCTCGTCCGTGACGAGGGGCACGAAATCCGTGAGCTGCCCCGGGGCAATGACGACCCCACCCGCGTGCTTTCCGATATTGCGGACCAGACCTTCCAGGGAGAAGGCCATGTCCATGATCTCGCCGACCTCTTCGTTTTCTTCAACGAAGGCCTTCAGCGTGGGCTCCTGCTCGAGGGCCTTGTGTAAGGTCATGCCGACCTCAAAGGGGATCATCTTCGAGAGCTTATCGGCGAGGCCATAGGGTTTGCCCTGGACCCGGGCCACGTCTCGCACCACGGCCTTCGCCGCCATGGTGCCGTAGGTCACGATCTGGGAAACGGCGCCGGCGCCATAGAGATCGGCCACGTGGCCGATGACCCGGTCCCGCCCTTCCATGCAGAAATCCACGTCGAAGTCGGGCATGGAGACCCGCTCGGGATTTAGGAAGCGCTCAAACAGCAGGTCATAGGCCAGGGGATCAAGGTTCGTAATGCCGAGCGCATAGGCCACCAGGGAGCCAGCGCCAGAGCCCCGCCCAGGACCCACGGGCACGTCGTTGTCCTTCGCCCAGGCAATGAACTCCGCCACGATGAGGAAGTAGCCCGGGAAGTCCATTTGGCAAATAATGTCGAGCTCTTCCTGAAGCCGCGCCTCGTAGGCCTTGCGGCCTCGCTCCCCTTCCTCGGGAAGCGCAGGCAGCCGGGCCAGGCGGGCCGCGAGGCCCTCCCAGCTGATACGGCGGAAGTAGCCCTCGAGCGTCTCCCCCTCAGGGATCGGATACTCGGGCAGATAGTAGGTATCTAGGGACAGGGTAAGATTGCAGCGCTGCGCAATCACCACCGTATTGCTAAGGGCCTCGGGAATATCCTCAAAGCGGGCCTGCATCTCCTCGGCGCTGCAAAAGTACTGAGCCTCACTGTAGCGCCGGGGCCGGCGAGGGTCGCCCAGGACCCGCCCCTCATGGATACACACACGCGTCTCGTGGGCCTCATAGTCGTCGGCCTCGAGAAAGCGCACGTCATTCGTCGCCACCACCGGTACTCCGCGCCGGGCGGAAGCGAGCATGGCAGCAGCAAGCCATCTTTCCTCGCCAGCCCGGCCGGTCCGGGTGAGCTCGAAGAAGAGACGGTCTCCGAAGGCCCCCTGCCAAGGCGCCAGCGCCTCATCGAAGGCCGCCTCCCCCTCCTCCACCGCGGCGCCAAGGGGGGAGTGGCGCCCCAGTAGCAGAAGCAGCCCTTCATTCTGCGCAAGCAGCGCGGCCTTTGCCACGGCCACGGCAGAGGCGCGCTCCGGCGCGAGGTAGGCATCGGAAATGAGGCGCGTCAGGTGACCGTAGCCCGCGGCGTTTTCGACGAAAACGGTCACCTGGCTAAGGGCGCCCTTTTCATCCCGCAGCACAAGGTCGCAGCCTACAATTGGTTTAATCCCCGAACTTCGAGCAGCGCCATAAAACTTCAAGAGGGCAAAGAGATTATTGTGATCGGTCAGCCCCACGGCAGGCATGGCAAGCGCTTCGCACCGGGCCACCAGCGGCTTCACCCGGACCAGCCCGTCGATGAGGCTGTACTCCGAGTGCACACGAAGATGGACAAAGGGCGGGGCGGTCACGATGGCTTCGGTTCCTCTCCCGGGGTGAAGGCGGCCAAGCATCGCCGCACGGGCCCGAAACTTCGGCGATGGGCCGGGGTGGGCCCAAGAGCCTCGAGAGCAGCGAGATGCTCCGGTACAGGATAGCCGGAATGACGCTCGAAGCCATAGCCGGGATAGCGCTTACCCAGGGCGCAGAGCGCTTCATCCCGGGCCTCCTTAGCCAGAATCGAGGCCGCCGCGATGGCCGCCACCCGGCTATCTCCCCGGCGCACTGTTCGCTGGGCGTAGGAAAGCTCGGGTATCCGCTGATTACCGTCCACCAGCACGAGCGCGGGCTCATGCCCAAGCCCCTCCAGGGCCCGACGCATGGCCAAAAGACTCGCCTGCAGGATATTCAGCCGGTCAATTTCTTCCACGTCCGCCCAGCCTAGGGCCCAGGCCAGGGCCCCGGCCTTGATCTCCGGCACCAGGGCCGCGCGCCGCGTCGCACTTAAAGTTTTCGAATCCCCAACCGACGGAGGAGTTTCCCCCGGGGGGAACACCACCGCGGCGGCTACCACGGGACCGGCCAGGGGACCGCGCCCTACCTCATCTACCCCCGCGACCCAGCCTTCCGGGGCATTACCCCAGTCGGCGAGCCAAAGCGGCAGGGGAGGGCGGAGCCGACGCGGGGGCACGCTAGGTGAGGGCGCGCTGCGCGCACATCAGCTCGGTCTCGCACACCACCTTGTCGTCGACGAGGGCGCGGCAGGCGAACTTCATCAGCCGGCGCTTATCCACGAGGAACTTCGCCTCCAGGATGAGCTGATCCCCGGGGGTAACGGGGCGCTTAAAACGGCACTTGTCCGTGCCCGCCAGATACACCACGGCGTCGTCTTCAGGATGCTGGCTGTGGGTCAGAAAGGCCAAGATGCCCGCGGTCTGCGCCAGAGCTTCCACCATCAGCACCCCTGGCATCACCGGGTGGCCCGGGAAGTGCCCCTGGAAGAAGGGTTCATTGATGGTGACGTTCTTCAGCGCCTGAATGGACTCACCGAGCTGGGCGTCAAGGACCCGGTCCACGAGGAGGAACGGGTAACGATGAGGCAGGCGCTCAAGAATCGTTTCTATGGGAAGGGGGTATTCCAACGCAAGACTCCTTTCAGCCGGGGCGGCGCCGGCGAAACCGACGCCGCCGACTGTCGCCTTGCTTTAACTCTGCTTGTCGAGAACTTCCGTGACCTTGCGCGTAATGTCGTGCTTGGGGTTCACGTAGATCACCGTGTTCCGGGGCAGCACCAAATCGTAGGCCTCGAGCTTCACGAGGTCATCGAGGGCGGCTTGTACGCCAGGACCCATCTTCTGGAACAGCTCATTGCGGCGGCGATTCACGGCTTTCTGATAGGTCTCCGTGCGGTACTGTAGATCGGAGGTAATGCGCTCATAGTCCTCCGAAAGCCGGGTCCGCTCTTCCTCACCCATGACTTCCGCGTCGCGCTGTACCTTTTCTTCGATCTCTGCGCGCTGCGCTGTGAGCTCACGAATTCGCTCCAAGTCAGCTTCCAGCGATTCCTGGACCTTTTCAAGAAAGCTCTGCGCTTCCTGGGTTTGGCCGATGGCAGCTTGCACATCGACAACGGCTATTTTGAGTTCCGCCCCGGCTAAGGGGGCGAGGCCCAAGGCACCGAGACCCAGGACAAAAGCCAGTACTCGCTTCACAGTGAAATCTCCCTCATTCGGTAACAAAAAAACCCCTAGGGGCTAAGCTGAGCCCTAAGCGCGGCAGTGTACCGCGCTCGCGCGCTGAGCACACCTGGAGATCAGAACGTTCGGCCTAGCTCAAACTGGAAAAACTGCGTTTGGTCATCAGTGTCTTCGTTGAACACCTGCGCTATACCGAACGATAGGGGGCCAAAGCCACTCAGCCAGGTCACCCCGATACCGAGGGAGTAGCGCATGTTGTCCATAGACGGCCCGTAGCAGCGCGTGCTGGTGCGGGGGCAGTCCGTGTTAAACACGTTGCCGAAGTCAAAGAACGCCACAGGTCGGAATTGCCGATCATCCTCCACAAAGGGCACGGGCAAAATCACTTCCAAGCCGCCGCTGATCAGCACGTTCCCCCCGAAGGGCTGGGGCCGACGCCCCTGGAATGGGGAATCGGGGGGCTCAGTGGCCCGGGGACCCAGGGAGTTGAGTTCAAAGCCCCGCACGGAGCCAAAGCCACCGGCGAAGAAGTGCTCGTAGAAGGGCAACGTTGAGCCTCCCCCGAAGGCGTCACCGTAGCCCAACTTGGTGTGAGCTCGAAGGGTGAAGATGGGCCCAAGGGGTATGAACCGTTGACCCTCATAGCGCACCTTAAAGAATGCGAGATCGCTGCCAGGAAGAGCGATTTCCGCCGAGAGGTTTTGGGACGAACCCCGGGTGGGAAAGAGCCCCCGGTTCAGCTGGGAGTTGATCCAGGTGACGTTCGCCCTGTAGTTCAGAAAGGTGCTGCCCTCGGACCGGATGAAACTGGTGATCTCCTGAGCGGGAAAGAGCCCCGCCGTAATATCCGTGTAGTCGACGTTAACCCCGAAATTCAGACGCTCGACTTCGCTAATGGGGTAGCCAAAATTAACCCCAACCCCGTAAGAGTTGGTCAGGAATCGCGCAATATTCTGACGACCAAAGTTCGTTTCCCGGTAAAAAAGGTTAAAGCCCCGGCTAATGCCGTCGACGGTGAAATAGGGATTAAAGAAGTTGAAGTTCAAGGATTGCTGAAACTGGGACCAGTTGACACCGATGCTGGTGGAGTTTCCCGTCCCGAACACGTTGTTTTCTTGATACTGAGCCCCCAGGATCAACCCTGCCTGCTGGGCGTAGCCGAGGGTGCCGGAAATACTCCCGGAGGGTTGTTCCTCCACGGTGAACTCGACGTCGATCTGGTTCTCCGTCCCGGGAACGGCCGGCGTTTCGACGTTGACGTTTTTGAAATATCCCAGCCGCTCTAGCCGAATTTTAGAAAAATCAATCTGGGTAGTCGACGCCCACCCCCCCTCTTGCTGGCGCATTTCCCGGCGTAGCACGTTATCTCGGGTTAGGGTGTTCCCCCGAAAATTAATGCGGCGGACGTAAGCGCGCTGCCCCGCATCCACGAAAAAGCGCATGCGCACCGTTTCAGCGTCCTCATCAACTTCAGGCACGCCATTGGCTTCCGCAAAGGTATAGCCCGCATCCCCCAGGGCACCTGTGAGCCGCTCTTCCGTAGCGGTAACGAGGGCCTGGGAAAAGGTTTGCCCTTCGAACACTAGGAGTAGGGACTCAAGGGCCTCGGCGGGGACGTCGTTAAGCTCCCCGGCCAATTCCACATCACTGACTGTGTACTTGCCTCCCTCATCGACGTTGATGGTGATGTACACCTCGCTCTTGTCGGGGTTGACGGTCACCTGAGTGGAGTCAATGCGGAAGTTCACGTAGCCCGTGTCTTTGTAATAGGCCTCGAGGCGCTCAAGGTCACCGGAGAGCTTTTCCCGGGAATAGCGATCGTCATTCTTATAGAACGAAAGAAGGCTCGGCAGCTTCATCTCGAAGCTATCAAGGAGCTCCCGGTCGGTGTAAACCGTATTCCCCACGATGTTCAGGTGGCGCACCTTGGCCACGGAGCCTTCCTCGATTTGGATCTTCACCGCAACCCGGTTCCGCGGGAGATCCTCCACCTCCGCCTCGATGCTGGCGCCGTAGCGGCCCTGGGAGACGTACTGCCGGGTGAGCTCGAGCTCGACTCGCTCAAGGGTTGCCCTTTGGAAAATTTCCCCTTCGGCGAGCCCCGAGCCCGCAAGCCCTTCGAGCAGCGCATCGGTTTCGATGGACTCGTTGCCATCAAGGGTAATGGAATCGATGGCCGGGCGCTCCATGAGCGTAAGCACCAGCACGTTGCCGTCCCGCCCGACGCCGATATCGCTGAAGTAGCCCGAGGAAAAGAGGGAGCGGAGGGTCTCCCGCGCCAAATATTCGTCGTAGCGATCCCCGACGTTCACAGGGAGCAAGCCAAATACCGTCCCCGGGGAAACCCGCTGCAGCCCCTGCACCCGGATATCTCCGATGCTGAAGGCCTCGGCGCTACCGGCGTCTTCTGCGAAGGCCCCCAGGGGAGCGAGGCCAAGCATCAGCGCAAGAAGCGCCGAGCGCGGGACGGAGAAAAAAGGAAATTTCACTAAGCGTCTCTAAAGTCGGGAAAAATCGTTGATCAGGGCCAGGGCCATTAAGCTCACCACCAGCATTAAGCCCACCTGAACCCCCAGGGCCTGCACCCGCTCCGGGAGCGGCGCACCGCGCACCCACTCCAGCATGTGGAGCACCACGTGCCCCCCATCAAGGACCGGTATGGGGAGCAGATTCAAAACCGCAAGGCTGACGCTCAGCAGCGCGAGGAAACTTAGGAAGGTCTCTACCCCGGACTTCGCTGAATCGCCGGCGACCTTAGCAATGGTAATGGGGCCGCTCAAGTTTCTTGTGGAAACGAGGCCCTGAACCATCTTCTTAACGAGCCCCAGGGTCATGGCCGTCTTATCCCAGGTGGCGATGACGGCCTCCCCCACCGCTTCCCCAAGACCCCAGCGCTGTACCGCGTAGGCCGGCCCTACCCCCAGGAACCCTTTGCCTTCCTGAAGACGGGGCTGAACGGTTAGGCGACGAGGCTCACCGCCCCGCTCAAGGTTGAGAGTGAGCGTTTCCGAGCCAGCGGCCTGCACGGCGTCTACAAAGGCACGCCAATGCTCGACAACTTGCCCATTCACGGCCGTAATGCGGTCCCCGGGGCGCAAGCCCGCGGCCTCCGCTGGACTAGCCTCGAGGATGCGACCAAGCACCACGGGGTAGGCAGGCTCGAGCTTCAGCTCGGCGAGAAATTGAGGCGCCTCCGCATCGGCGAGCCAGCGCTCGATGGGGCGCTCTAGAGTCCAGGGGCCGGGGTCTCCTTCCAGCGTAAAGGTGATCTGCCCCGACTCCCCGAGGCGCCGGACCAAAGCCTCATTGACGGCGTTCCAGCTCGGCGTTTCCTGGCCATCCACGGCCAACACCCGGGCGCCCAGGGCGGGGCCCTCGGCGCCCTCCAGGGCCTTCACGTAAGGCACCAGCCCGGTGACCCCGGAGACAAACAGAACCCAATACATGAGCACCGCTAAAAGGAGATTGGCCACCGGCCCCCCTAGGGCGATGGCGATGCGGGCCGCCGGGTGGGTTTCGCCGAAAGCACGCTGCCCAGGGGCCGAGGCAATGCCATCGGCCTCCCCTTCGAGCATTTTGACGTAGCCCCCGATGGGCAGGAGGCTCAAAGCAAACTCCGTCCCCCCAGCCCCGTGGCGCCGCCACAGTACCGGACCCATGCCCAGGGAGAAGCGCAGCACGCGCACGCCAAAATAGCGGGCGACAAAAAAATGGCCGGCCTCGTGCACCGTCACCAGGATTCCGAGGGTCAGCAGCAAGGCAAGGATCGTTTGAAGCAGGTCCATGCAGCGGTGCTCTCTTGAAATTTAGGCCTTCTAGGCCGCGTAGGTGGGCAGTAGCGCCTCCGCCGCCCGACGCGCTTCCCAGTCCGCAGTAAGCACGGCCTCCAGGGATTCTGCGGGCGCAAGGTTTGCCCCCTGCATCACCCGGTCGATGATAGCAGGGATCGCCAGATATCCGATGCGCCGCGTAAGGAAGGCAGCGACCGCAACCTCATTCGCTGCATTTAACCAGGCTGGGGCCAAGCCGCCCTGCTCCGCTGCCGCCAGCGCCAGTGCGAGGCAGGGAAAGCGCTCAAAGCTCGGGGCCTCAAAGGTTAGGGACCCCGCTGCCACAAGATCAAGGAGGGAAACGCCCGCGTCGATCCGGTCCGGCCAGGACAGGCCCGCGGCGATGGGCGTACGCATATCCGGGGGGCCCAGCTGGGCCAGCACCGAACCGTCCTCATAGGCCACCAGGGAATGGATAACCGACTCGGGATGGATCACCACCTCGATCCCGCTGGGCGGCGTTGCGAAGAGCAGGCAGGCCTCAATGAACTCGAGGCCTTTATTCATCATCGTTGCGGAATCCACAGAGATCTTTTGTCCCATGGACCAATTGGGGTGGGCGCAGGCCTCCTCCGGGGTTACGGCCCCGAGGGTCGCGGGATCGCGGCGACGAAACGGCCCGCCCGATCCCGTGAGCAGGAGCTTTCGCACCCCCGCCGGGGGCTGGCCCGCCACATAGCCCGGCGGCATGCACTGGAACAGCGCGTTGTGCTCGCTATCAATGGGAAGCAAGGCGCCCCCACCGCGGCGAATAGCGTCCATAAACAGCGGACCGGCGACCACCAAGGCTTCCTTATTGGCCAGGAGCACGCGCTTTCCCGCCTCGGCCGCCGCCAAGGTCGGGGGCAGGCCCGCCGCTCCGACGATGGCCGCCATGACCTGGTCAACCTCCGGGGCTTCAGCCACGGCCACGAGGGACTCGGCCCCCACCAGTAGCTCCGTGGGGAGCCCCTCGGCCTTCAGAGACGCCGCAAGCGTGGACGCCCCGGCCGAGTCCACCAGCACAGCATAACGGGGCCGAAAGCGCCGGCACTGATCGAGCAGCTTGTCAGCCTGGCGATGAGCCGTAAGGGCGTAGATGGAAAAGCGCTCCGGATGCTCGGCCAGCACCGCGAGCGTACTTTCGCCAATGGAGCCTGTGGCGCCGAGAATGGTGATCTGATCGGGCGTCATAACCGTCCCCTACCTAGCCCATGGAGGGCAGGCCCCCGAGGCCAAGGGCGGCCAGAGGCAAAGCAGGCAGCAGCGCATCCAGACGATCCAGGACGCCGCCATGCCCTGGTAGGAGTCCTCCCGAGTCCTTCACCCCGGCCGTGCGCTTGAGCACGCTTTCGAATAGATCCCCAAAGATAGACAAAACGACCATCAGCACCGTGAACAGCAGAAGCAGCGCACCCCGAGGCACGGCGAGGGCGTAGGCAAAGGCCAGCGATACGAGGAGCGCGCAGGCGAGCCCCCCAAGGGCCCCTTCCCAACTTTTCCCGGGGCTCACCGCCGGAGCCAGCTTCCGCTTCCCGAAACGACGCCCCGCAAAGTAGGCACCGATATCCGCGGCCCACACGACCCCCAGCGCCCATAGAAGATGCCAAGGGCCTGCGCTGTAAAGCACCAGCACCGCGAGATAGGCTGGGGCGAGCACTAAAATCGCAAGCCCGAGGCGCAGCCCCGTGCCCCGAAGCACGGGGGCACTGCGGGGGAAGGTGAGCACCAGCAGGGAAAGGAAGATCCAAAGGCCAAGGGACAGGGGGAAGAGCCTGGGCTCAAGCTGCGCACGCTGCGCGAGGAGTGCGACGAGGAGCAACGCTAGCACGAGCAGAAAGGCGATTCGGGGACCAGCACGAAGGCCCGCAAGAGCGCCCCACTCCCAACCAGCCAGGAGCAGCAATAGGCCAATGAGGCCCGCAAAGGCCGAGAAGGGCAGACAGAAAAGGGCTGCAAGGAAGGCTGCGGCCAAGGGCACCGCGGTCAGGATACGTTGCTTGAGCATGGCCCGCCCTCTCCCCAGCGATAAGGAAGTGTACCTTGATAAGAGCTTGGATAGGGCCTTAGGCGCGGCGGGAGCTTGGCGCGTTTAGCGGCGTCCAAAGCGCCGCTGCCGGCAATAAAATTCGACGAGAGCTTCCTCGAGCGCCGCCCCATCAAAATCGGGCCAGAAGCGGTCGGTGAAGAAGAGCTCCGTATAGGCGAATTGCCACAGCAAGAAGTTGGAAATGCGATGGTCACCGCCCGTGCGGATGCAGAGATCGGGGGGCGGCACGCCGGCAAGGCTGAGGGCGCCATCCAAGGCGGATTCGTCAATATCCTGAGCACGAAGACGACCGGCCTCAACCTCCTGAGCTAGGGCCCGGGCCGCATTTACGATGTCCCAGCGTCCGCCATAGTTCGCGGCAATCATGAGCGTCATGCGCATATTCTGCGCCGTCAGCGCCTCTGCATCAGCCATCAGCTTCTGGAGGTCTTCAGAAAAGCGGCTTCGATCCCCGATAATCTGGACCCGCACCCGCTCGCGGTGAAGCTCATGCACGTCTTCCGTCAGCACCCGACGCATGAGCGCCATCAGCAGGGAAACTTCCCGTCGAGGGCGAAACCAATTTTCCGTGGAGAATGCGAAGAGGGTGAGAACCTCTACCCCAAGCTCCGCCGCCCGCTCCGCCACAGGACGCACGGCCCGGGCCCCGGCTCGGTGTCCCGCGGACCCCGGCAGGTGACGCCACCGCGCCCAGCGATGATTGCCATCCATGATAATGGCCACATGACGCGGAGGGGCACCGTCCTCGAGCTGCGGCGATGTCGCTTCAGACATGGAGAGGCCTCGTGCCTTAGATCTCTAGGAGATCAGCTTCCTTGCTTTCGAGGCGCTTGTCGACTTCCGCAATGAAACGATCGGTAATCTTCTGGATCGTTTCCTCGGCGCGACGAGCGTCATCCTCGCTGATCAT
Organism: Pseudomonadales bacterium; assembly: GCA_016779385.1. Taxonomy (GTDB): domain Bacteria; phylum Pseudomonadota; class Gammaproteobacteria; order Pseudomonadales; family Azotimanducaceae; genus Salivita. The sequence goes on along the minus strand of JADHNT010000025.1, from coordinate 2,929 downwards.
CTTTTCCTTCAGGAGCTCTTTGATCTGGCTGTTGCTATCCCGGCGAACATTACGCACGGAGACCCGCGCATGCTCCGCTTCCGCTCGCGCCTGCTTGCCCAGATCGCGTCGCGTCTCCTCCGTCAGAGGCGGCATGGGCAGGCGGATGACGTCGGCGGTGGCGTTGGGGGTTAGGCCCAGATCGCTCTTTAAGATCGCCCGCTCAATCTGGGGCACGAGCTTCTTCTCCCAGGGGGAGACCAAAAGCGCTCGGGATTCTTCCACGGTCACGCTGGCCACCTGATTTAATGGCGTGGGCGTGCCGTAGTAATCAATTTTTATGTCGTCCAGGAGCGCAGGGCTGGCTCGCCCGGTGCGGATGCGCGCGAAGGCTGTCTCTAGGGCCGCCACGCTTTTTTCCATGCGCGATTCCGTATCGTCCTTAATCTCGTCGATCACCGTTCTTCTCCTTGGATTAGGGTGCCGTCCTCCTCGCCCAGCATGAGCTTGAGCAGCACGCCCACCTTACCCATATTGAACACCCGCAGGGGCATGGCGTGGTCCCGGCACAGGCAAATGGCGGTAAGGTCCATAACGCCGAGGTCCCGCTCAAGGACTTCATCATAGGTTAGGTTCGGCAGCAGTTCCGCCGAGGGATCTAGAACGGGGTCGGCGGTGTAAACCCCGTCGACCTTGGTGGCCTTCATGACCACGTCCGCATCAATTTCGATACCGCGGAGGCAAGCCGCGGAATCCGTCGTGAAGAAGGGGTTCCCCGTGCCTGCAGCAAACAGCACCACGTCGCCCTGATCGAGGTAGCGAATGGCACGACGCCGATCGTAATGCTCCACGATCCCGCTCATGGGGATGGAGGACATCACGGAGGCTGAGATATTGGCCCGCTCCAAAGCATCGCGCATGGCCAGACAGTTCATCACCGTAGCGAGCATGCCCATATGGTCGCCGGTCACTCTATCGAGGCCCGCAGCATGTAGGGCAGCCCCTCGGAACAGGTTACCCCCGCCCACCACGAGGCCGACTTGAACCCCAACCCCGATAAGCTGGCCAATTTCCACGGCCATGCGATCGAGGACCTTCGGATCAATGCCGAAGTTCTGATCCCCCATGAGCGCCTCGCCGCTCAGCTTGAGCAGAATACGACGGTACTTCAGCGTTCTGGAGTGCTTCGACACGACCCGACCCCTGTGCTGGGCGAGGCTAAGCCTCGCCGCGAATCTGCGCCGCCACTTCGGCAGCGAAGTCCGTTTCTTCCTTTTCGATCCCTTCGCCCACTTCGAAGCGAATCATCGTTTCGAGGGTGGCGCCGGCGTCTTTCAGGAGGTCCTTCACCTTGACGTTGCCATCCTTCACGAAAGGCTGCTCCGTCATGCTGACCTCGGCCTTGTACTTGTTCACGCGGCCTTCGACCATCTTGGCGACGATCTCTTCGGGCTTACCACTCTCCGCCGCTTGCGCTTCGTAGATTTCCCGCTCCTTGGCAAGATCCGCCGGGTCGAGGGCTTCCGGCGTCGCGACCTTCGGGTTGAGGGCCACGGCGTGCATCGCGAGATCCTTGCCCAGGGCTTCGTCCCCCGCAGAGAGGCCCACGAGGGCGCCCTTGCGGTTGTCCGCGTGTACGTAGGCCGCCACCCGCGCCCCGGTGACCCGAGCGATGCGGCGCACGGTGATGTTTTCACCAATTTCCTGCACCAGCGCTTCGCGCTCGCCCTCTAGGCCCGCTTCCAGCAGCGCGGCGATGTCATCCGTGCCCGCTTCAAAGGCCTGATCGGCGACCCGCTGCACCCACGCAATGAAGCGCTCGTTCCGCGCAGCGAAGTCCGTCTCGATGTTCACCTCAGCCAACACGGCGGAAGAGCCGTCGTCGGCGACGCGGAGCCCGAGCAGGCCCTCTGCGGTGGTGCGGCCCGCCTTCTTCGCGGCCTTCAGGGCCCCGTCCTTGCGCAGCTGCTCGATGGCCAGCTCGAGGTCCCCCTCGGACGCCACCAGCGCTTTTTTACAATCCATCATGCCGAGCCCGGTCCGTTCCCGGAGCTCCTTAACCATGGCTGCGGTAATTGCCACGTGCCTATCCTCGCTAATTGACCTGGTTTGGGCGCGCCTTGCGCGCCCCCTGAAAGGAACTGGACTTAGGCCTCGGCGGCCGGCGCTGCTGCGCTTTCGTCATCCACCTCGACAAACTCGTCGGCAGACACATCGCCGGAGGCAGCTTGCTTGCCTGCGGAGATCGCATCGGCAAAGGCCGCCACATAGAGGCGAATGGCCCGAATAGCGTCGTCGTTCCCAGGAATGACGTAATCGACGCCATCGGGATTGCTGTTCGTGTCTACGATACCAATGACCGGGATACCCAGCTTATTGGCTTCGCTGATGGCGATGCGCTCGTGCTCAACGTCAATCACGAAGAGCGCGTCCGGAAGCCCGCCCATGTCCTTGATGCCGCCAATGGAGCGCTCAAGCTTCTCCATTTCCCGAGTGCGCATGAGGGCTTCCCGCTTGGTGAGCTTATCGAAGGTGCCATCGTTGGCTTCCGCCTCAAGATCCCGGAAGCGCTTGATAGATTGGCGAATGGTTTTGTAGTTGGTGAGCATGCCGCCGAGCCAGCGCTGGTCGACGTAGGGCATGCCGACGCGGCTCGCTTGCTCGCGAACGATTTTCGCCGCGGCGCGCTTGGTGCCCACGAAGAGCAACTTATTCTTTTTTGCGCCCATGCGCCGCACTTCCTCCAGCGCGCTACGGAAGCGCGGGAGCGTCTCTTCGAGGTTGATGATGTGGATCTTGTTGCGAGCGCCAAAGATGAAGTTCGCCATCTTCGGGTTCCAGTAACGGGTTTGGTGCCCAAAATGCACCCCCGCCTGCAGCAAATCGCGCATGCTAATGTCGGTCACGGTTTTTCTCCGGGTTAGGCCTCCACGCCCCCCACCTGCCGACC
>JADHNT010000109.1 GCA_016779385.1 Pseudomonadales bacterium | reverse complement strand
CGCCCGCGCTCGTCCATGTCGCCGACCATGGTGTTCGATGAGGCCGGGGCGCTCCTTATGGTGACCGGCTCCCCCGGCGGGAACTCCATTCCGGCCTACACGGCGAAGACCATCCTGGGCATTCAGGATTGGGGCCTGTCCGTGCAGGAGGCCGTGAACTTTCCCAACATCATTGCCCGGGGCGATGCGGTGCGGGTGGAAACGGGCATGGCCCCGGGGGCTGAGCTCGCGGTCGCTCTGGAGGCGCAGGGCTTCAACGTCCAGGCCCGGGAAGGGGAGAACTCCGGGCTCCACGTCATTGTCGTGACCGAGACGGGGCTTGAAGGCGCGGCAGACCCGCGCCGGGAAGGGAATGTGGTTCGCGGCCCCACGCCCTAGGGCGTGGGATCGACCTTCTCCTTCGAGATATTGGCGGCGGTGCCAAAGATCCCCTTGGCCATGAGGGAGGTCTCCTGGTTCCGCCGCGCTTGGTAGATCTCGGCGCGCAGGCCATGCACCTGCAGGTTCTCCGGCTCCGCGAGGGCGGCGTACTCCACAAGGTGGCAGGCCAGGCGGAAGTCCCCGGCGTCCGCATGGCCCTGGGCCGCCTTGGCCAGGGCTTCCGCGCCGCCGGCGAGGCGGGCCAGCTCGGCGGCCACCACCGCGTCCGGCGCCGGCTTTAGGCGCGCCGGATTGCCATCCCACCAGCCGCCGTAAAGACGCCAGATGTTTCGGATCACAAATTCCGGTTCGTCATACAGGGGCTTCATCCAGGGCTTTTCCAGCACCCCGGGACCGACCCGGACATCATGAAGAATGTGATCGAGGGTGAGGCCGCCGTTCATCCGTTCCAGCACGTCCCCGACCAATTTTTCTAGGGTCTCCGCCACGTCCGTAAGCACCTTACGGATGCGGCCGGCACCGGCGATGGGCAGGCCGTGGGCGGGCAGGAATAGCTCCACGTCCCGCTCGAGCATGGCCCGCATGGCCCCGGCCCACTCCAGGGGATAGCGCTGCACCTTTTGTGGATTGCCGCAGTTCGGGAAGTTCCAGATGAAGAAGTCCCCGGCGCAGATGGCCTTGTGTTCGGGGAGGTAGGCCCAGGTGTGGTCGTCCGTTTCTCCCCGGGCGTGCACGAGCTCGAGGTCTAGGTCCCCGACCTTGAGATCGATGCTGTCTTGATAGGTCGTCCCCGGGCGCACCGCATCGGCCGGCAGGAAGCGGCCTTCGTCGGCCCCAATGCCGTAGCCCCGGCGCTTAAACGCGCCGAATTGCCGCTCGTTGATCGCCTGGTTATAGCCGTCCGTGAGGGTGTAGCGGTCGAAGCGCTTTCCTACGTTCTCGTGGCCCACCCAGCGAATGGGGTGGCCGTTCTTCTCCGCATCTGCGGCAAAGAAGCCGCTGCCCCCGACGTGATCGACATGGCCGTGGGTATAGACCACGGTGTGGAAGGGGCTATCGGTCCACTGGCGGATGGCGGAAACCACCCGGCCCCCGCCCTGGGCGCCGCTGGTGTCGAAGACCGCGAGTCCGGCGTCGGTGCGGAAGCACACGGCGTGGCTAAAGGCCTCCACCATGGCGATGTTGTCGTCTAAAACGCTGAGCTCGTGGTTGATGCGATTTAAGGGCCCGACGCTACCGTCGTCGTAGCCCTCGTCGATGATCTTGCTGGATAGGGCGATTAAATCCGCCATGGTCAAACTCCTCCCCCAAAGGAGGGCTGAGTCTGTCCCGAACGCTAGGGCCTCGCAACCTCCAGGCGGGTTAGGGCGTCTTGCATGGCATCCCAGAGGCCGTTGATGAATTCTACCTGGGCCTCCGGGGCCTTCGGGATCTCAGCGAAGGGTACGCGCCAGAAGTGGAGCTGCACCGTCGTGTCCAGCCAGCTGCCGTTGAAGAGCTCACTGAAGCTGGCGGATTTCTCAAAGCCGCGGTGCGCCAGCAATAGGAGGTCCCGGCCGGGATTGTGGGCAAGCACGCCCCGAAGTCCGCCCGGCCTTGGCGGCAATAGGCTTGGCCAGGCCTCTGCCCGGGCGAGGGCCTTTTCGTCGCCCTTTTCCCGAAGCCGCGCCAGCACGGCCCGGCGCTTGCCCTCGGAAAAGCGCGTGCCCTCGGGATAGAGCAGGAGCCCATGGTGGTTCGGCATGGTGGTGAGGAGCTTCACCACGCCGGCCACCTCCTGTTCCGTAGCCCCCGCGCCCCGCCGGGCAAAGTAGTTGGGCAGGCGCTGGCCGACGATATCGAGGCAGGGGTCAAAGAGCAGCTCCCGCTTCAGCACGTAGCGAAGGCGCACCCCCGTGGGCAGGGCGAAGAACACCACGGGCAGTACCGTGTCCCCCATGGAGCTGTGCCGCGGCAGCACGATGGGTGCCGCGCTGCCGGCGAAGGCCTCCATTCCCGTGACCTCAAAGCGCAAGCGGAAAAGCCAGGCCGCGCCGCGCTTGAGGGTGCTCGCCCACCAGCTCTGAAGTTCGTAGTTGGCCTCGAGGAAGGCTTCCGGGGTTCGACCGTGGCGAAGCCAAAGCCAGGCCGCCACAAGCACGCCGGCGCTCTCGCACAGCAGGTAAAGGGTGAAGAAGCCCAGCACCCGCGGCGCCGCCCGGGCCCCGGGGTGGAGCAGGGCCAGGAGCGCACTCAGGGGCAGCCACAGGGGCAGGGTGGTGACCAGCAGCACCGTGGCGAGACCCAGTAGGGGAAGGGTGAGGGCGCGCCGTTGCAGGGTGGTCATCAAGGGGCCTCCAGGGGGTCGGCGAAGCGTTCCCCAGCCCGTCGGGCGCGCACCGCTTCGAGGATTTTTTCATGGGCGGCTTTATCAATGGGATAGTGCCAGGCCACCCACAGGCCGAGAAGATTGAACAGGCTTGGCACGAGGGCGTAGAGGATCTTTAAGGTAAGCACTACAGCCTCGGGCTGGGCGGCGTTGGGGACGTAGCCCACGGCGCCGAGGATGGGAAAGGCGAGGAAGACTCCGAAGGCGGCGGCGAGCTTCTTGCTGACGGCCCAAAGGCCGATGATCTCCCCCTCCTTGCGTTCCCCAGAGCGAAGCTCCTCGTAATCGATGACGTCGGCTTGCATGGCGGAGGGAAGGGCGAGGGTTGCGCCAAAGCCCAGGCCCGAGGCGATGACGAGAATGGCATAGGCTTGGCTGTCCCCGGACCCGAGAAAAAATACCCCGGCGAAGGTGAGGGAATTGAGTGCGGCGGCGGCGAGCCAAGCGGGCTTCTTGCCTACGCGCTTCGCCAGCCGGACCCAGAGGGGCAGAAGGACAACGCCGGTGAGAAAGTAGAGGAGGAGATACTGCTCGACGTTGGGGTCGCCGATCACGTAATCGACGTAGTAGGGAATCAGCGTGGCGGGCAAATTGCTCCCGATCGCAGCAATGGTGTAGCTCGCTAACAGAATGCGAAAGGGGCGGTTTTTCAGCCGCGCGCCCAGGGTTCGCAGGCTCGGCAGGGCCGTGCTGCTGCGATGGCCGTGGCGCTCCTTCACCAGCCAAACGCAGGCCAGGCATGCGAGCACCACGAGGGGCGCGTAGCTGAGAGCCACGGCGCGAAACTTGGCGCGCTCGGCGTCCGGGCCGTCGCCAAGGCCCAGGGCCCCCTGAATGATGGCGGGGGAAGCGGCGGCGAGGATGGTGCCCAGAATAAGCGCTCCGTCACGCAGGGAGAGGATTGCCGTGCGCTCGTCGTAGTCCTGGGTCAGCTCGGCGCCGAGGGATTCGTAGGGAACGGTAATGGCGGTCCAGGCAAGGAACACCACAAAAAGCCCTACCCCAAACCACAGCAGGGCGCCGTCCGGGCTCAGGGCCGGGGGGGAGAAGAGCAGATAAAGGGCGATGACCAGGGGTGGCACGCCTAAGGCAATCCAGGGCCGGCGGCGCCCAAGGGGGCTTGTGGTCCGATCGGATAGGGCGCCGATGACCGGGTCGCTGACGGCGTCGAAGAGGCGGATGGCCAAGAGCACAAAGCCCACGAGCGCGATGTCTGCGCCCACCACGTCCGTATAGAATTTCGGCAGATACACATATAGCGGGATGCCCACCACGGCCAGGGCGAAGGCCGGTGCGGCGTAGGCTAGGCGATGGCCCCAGGGTATGGATGCGGCCATGGATAGGATCTCCCGAAAGCGAGCGAGGAACGGCTAGGAAGCACGATGACTTCGCATTCTGACCCAACTGATCAATTTATGCGCCCTCGCCTTGGGGGCCGATGGGAGCGGGCCTTTGCGCCCCTCGCGGAGCGCCTCTTCCGGGCTCTCGTGGAGGATGAGGCCCTGGGAGCGGGGCTCTGCGTGGTCCGCCGGGACGAGGTGGTGGTCGACATTTTTGGGGGCTTCGCTGACCGTGACCGAACCCGGCCCTGGGGTCGGGATAGTCTGGTCTGCCTGTTCTCCGCCGGAAAGCCGGTGGCGGCCGTGCTGGCGCTCCAGGCCGTTGCCGCCGAGGAGGCCTCTTTGGCGACGCCCCTGGGCGCGCTCTGGGCCCCGGCCCGGGGCACACCCGCAGCGGAGCTAACGTTGAGGGATCTGTTGGCGCATCGGAGCGGCTACCCCGCTTTCCCCGAGGGCGCACTGGCTTTCGAAGCGCTCGCCGACGCTCCGAAGGCCGCCGAGGCGTTACTGGCCCAGGCCCCGGCCTGGTCTCCGGGGACCGCCCACGGCTACCACCCGCGCAGCTACGGAACACTGCTCGAAACCTGGCTGCTGGCGGCCACGGAGGAGGGCGTGGGTCCGCGCCTCGAGCGCTATGCGGCGGCCCAGGGGTTGGAGCTGGCCGTTGGCCTGAGCAATCAGCAGCGTGCCCGCTGCGTCAGCGTGATGCCCGGCGCCCCCCAGCGCCTGCCGCCGGGGGTTGACGCGGACTTTTTAACGGCCCTGGCCACCCCAGGGTCCTTAACGGCCCGGGCCTTCGGCGCCCCGAAGGCGCCCCGAGGCTATGCGGGGCTGGCGCCCTTCCAGCAGGCCGTACTGCCCGCGATGAATCTTCATGGCACGGCCCAGGGGCTCGCTAAGGCTTATGCGGGCTTCCTCACGGATGCTCCGGGCTTGGGCCCAGCGCTGTGGGAGGCGGCGCTGGCAGCGCGAAGCCAGGGGTTTGATCCCGTGCTGCGGCGAGAGACGGCCTTTGGCCTGGGCTTTATGCGCCCCACGGCACAGACGCCCCTGGGCCTGGGTCCCCGGTCCTTTGGCCATCCTGGCGCCGGGGGTACGCTGGCCTTCGCCGACCCGGACGCGGGCGTCGCCTTTGCCCTGGCCGTGAACCGCCAGGTCCCCGGGGCCATTGCCTCGAGCCCCCTGGGGCAAGCGCTGGTGGAAACCCTGGCCCACTGCTTATGATGACGGCGTGAAAATGAATCCCTTCAAGCTGTTTCTCGGGGCGCTGTGGGTGCTCGGCGCCCGGCGTCGAGCCCTTCTTCGGGCCCTGGCTCCCGCGCTCTTTGCCCATGGTGCCTTTGCCCTGTGGAGTGCCCTCGCGCCGGAAGCCGCCCTCGCCGCTCTCCCCGGGGCCATGTTGCTGGCCCTAGCGCTTCACGTGGTGGTTTCCGTGAATGTGCTTCGCCTAGTGCTTTTAGGCCCTCAAGCCGTTCCGCCGCTGGGCTTATCCCCCTGGGGCCGGCGCCAGTGGCGCTTTCTGGGGGCCCTCGGGCTTCAGGCCCTGGCCATGACCTTTGCCATGCTGGCCTTTGCACCGCTGGCCTTCCTCGGGGTTCCGGGGCTCGCCATCTGCGCCGCAGCCGGGGTTTTTGCGGCGGGTCGGGCCTCCCTCCTGCTCGCGGAGGCTGCGCTCGATCGGCCCTTCGATGGGCGCGTTCTGTGGCAGCGGGGCCAGGGCGCAAGTCTCGCACTAGCCTTCATTGTGCTGGTTCCCGTGGTGCTTCAGGCGCTGCTCCTGGGCCCCCTCGGCGCGGACGGCGGCTGGGCCCTCTCCTTGCTCCTAACGCTGCTGGCTCAGGGCGCCTCGGCCTGGACCACAGCTACCCTTGCGCTGGCGGCCGGCACCCTCGAGCGGACGGCTCCCGAGGGGTCGGCCCCGCCGGCCGCAGCGGAGGTACCACCGCCCCTCGAAGTCACGCCGGATGCCGAGGCGGGAATATTGCGTATTACGCTCCGCGGCGCCTTGGCGACCCAGGCCCTGGGGCAGGCGGCGGCGGGGGATCCTTGCATTGCGGCCCACGGTCGGCTGAAGGGCGTCTTGCTGCGCCTTGAGGGCGCGAGCTGGTCCTGCGCTTCTGAACAGAGCGCTTCGGCCCTGGATACGGTGCTGTCTCACCTGGGGGTCTTGCGAGTTCACCAAACCCATTTGCGCCGGGTGGCTCTGCTCGGGGATGGCGGTTGGGTCAGCCAGCAGGGCATGCTTGGGAAGCATTTTCCCGATGCGGAAGTTCGCGTGGGGGAGGGAGATGAGGCGGAGGCTCTGGAGGGTTGGCTTAAGGGCGCTTAAGCCGGCAGCGTTGCCCGGTGGCTGCGCCGAAGTAGGCGCGACAGAAGGCCCCCCGCCACCAGCGCGAGCCCTAGGGCAAGGCCAATCCAAAACCCGTAAACGCCTAGTGGCTCAATCCCCGGCACCCAGCC
>JADHNT010000108.1 GCA_016779385.1 Pseudomonadales bacterium | reverse complement strand
CGCCTCAAAGTGCCATGGTCCTCGCCGCAGGCCTCGGTAGCCGGCTGGCGCCGCTGACGGATCATTGCCCCAAGCCCCTCCTCGAGGTGGGCGGGCGAAGCCTGCTGGCGCGCGCTCTAGATCAACTGGCCAAAACCGGCGTCACCCAGGTGGTGATCAATCTTCATCATTTGGGATCGCAAATTGAGACCTACCTACTAGAAGCCCAGGCGGCCTGGCCCTTTTCCATCACCTTCAGCCGGGAGCCGGAACGGCTAGAGACGGCCGGCGGCATTCTCCAGGCCCTGCCCCAGCTGACCGCCCCCTTTTACGTGCTGGCCGGGGATGTGCTTTGCGACCTGCCCCTGAAGACCCTTTGCCTCCCCCCTGGGGCCACGGCGCAGCTGGCCATGGTTCCGAACCCACTGTGGCACCCCGCGGGAGATTTCTGCCTAGATGCCGCCGGGCGGCTGAACCGGACCCAGGGCCCGCGCCTCACCTATAGCGGCACGGGCCTGTTCTCTAGGGCGTTCTTTGACGGCATCGATCCAGGCCCCCGCCCTCTGCGCCCCCTCTTCGAACGAGCCCTGGATACGGGGACGCTTCATGGTCTGCGCCACGATGGGTTGTGGGACAACGTGGGCACTCCGGAAACCTTGGCGGCCGCCCGCGCTCGCTTCTCCTAGCCGCGTCTTAGCTAGCGGCGTCTTAGCTAGCCGCGCTGTCCCCCACCCAGGCCCGTCGGTTAAACTGCGGTCCTACCCTTTGGGAGCGCTTCCATGGCCGATTTTCGCATTGCACCGTCTATTCTCTCGGCGGATTTCGCGCGCCTCGGCGAGGAGGTCGAAGCAGTCCTCGAGGCCGGCGCCGATTGGGTGCACTTCGACGTCATGGATAACCACTACGTTCCCAACCTGACCGTGGGCCCAATGGTATGCAAGGCACTGCGCCATTACGGCATTACCGCGGACATCGACGTACACCTCATGGTGTCTCCCGTGGACCGCCTTATCGGGGATTTTCTCGAGGCGGGGGCCAGCTGGATCACCTTCCACCCGGAAGCGAGCCAACACCCCCACCGCACCCTTGAAATGATCAAAGCCGGCGGTGCGAAGGCCGGGCTCGTACTGAACCCTGGCACGCCCCTAAGCGCCCTCGACTGGCTCTTGGAAAGCTGCGACATGGTGCTGCTTATGAGCGTTAACCCTGGCTTTGGAGGGCAGCGCTTCATTCCCAGCACCGTCGAAAAGGTCCGGACGCTCCGGGCTCTCCTGGACCAAAGCGATCGTACCGTACGTCTTGAAGTCGACGGCGGCGTGGGGCCGGGGAACATTGCCGAGATTGCCGCCGCGGGCGCGGACACCTTTGTGGCGGGCTCCGCCATTTTTGGCGGCGACGACTACCGGGAAACCGTTGGTGCCCTGCGCCAGGCCCTCGCCACGGTGTCATGAGTCCTTACCAGGCCTACCTTTTTGATCTTGATGGGACGCTAGTGGATAGCGCCCCGGACCTTCACGCAACCCTCAACGTCATCCTTCAGGAAGAGGGCTGCGCCCCCGTAACCCTAGATGCAGTGCGTGCCTTCATCGGCGAGGGGGCCCGACGCCTCCTAGAGCGCAGCCTCGAAGCCCAGAGCGAGCGCACGGACCCGGAGCGCCTTGACCGGCTCCTTGACCGCTACCTCGCCTACTATGGCAGCCACATCGCCGATCACTCCCAGGTCTATCCCGGCGTCCGACAAACCTTGGCAGCGCTTCAGGCTGCAGGAGCGGGCCTGGCCGTGGTCACCAACAAGTTCGAACACCTTGCCCGCCAGGTCCTTGACGCCCTCGAACTCAGCGCTTTCTTCCCGGTGGTACTAGGGGGCGACTCCCTCCCCGAGCGCAAACCCAGCGCCGCGCCTCTTCTGGAGGCCTGCGCCCGCCTCGCCGCGGCTCCGGAAGCCACCCTCATGGTAGGCGATTCCCGCACCGATATCGCCGCGGCCCGGGCCGCAAAAATTTCCGTGCTCTGCGTCCCATACGGGTACAATCACGGCGAACCTATTGAAACGGCGGGGGCCGACGGGATCATTCCCGATCTCTCCGCCCTTTTGGAACGTTCATGAACACACGAGGATCACACACCGTGGCACTGCACCGAGGGCGATGGCGAAGCTGAGGAGTCCCCTTGCTTTCCCATCCCATCGTTAAGGAACTGCCGCGCATGAACGTTGACGAGTTTCGCCGCCTGGCTAACCAGGATTACAACCGCATCCCCCTTACGCTAGAGGTCCCCGCGGACCTCGAAACCCCCCTGTCGGTCTACCTTAAGCTGGCCCGGGGGCCCTACTCCTATCTGCTGGAATCCTCCCAGGGGGGAGAGAAGTGGGGACGTTACTCCATCATCGGCCTACCTGCGGCCATCCGCTTGGTGGTCTGTCGGGAGAAGATCGAGGTATGGCAGCATGACGAGATCATCGAAACCGCGGAAAGCGACGATCCCCTCGGCTTTGTTGAGCGCTTCAAGGACCGCTACCGCGTTCCCCGGCTCCCCGAGCTGCCCCGCTTTAGCGGTGGCCTTGTGGGCTATTTCGGTTACGACACGGTCCGCTACAGCGAGCGCAAGCTGAAGCACAGCGCGCCGCCGGACCACCTCGAAACCCCAGACGTCCTGCTCATGGTGTCCAACGACGTTATCGTCTTCGACAATCTGAAGGGGCGTATGACGCTCATCAGCCACGCGAACCCCAACGAGGTGGACAGCTTCGAGGCAACCCGCGCCCGCCTGAGCGCCCTTGCCGCGAAGCTCAGCGACCCCCTCCCCGCGGAGGCCACCGCCCCGCCGGCAGGCGGGGTTGCCCCGGACGAGAGCGATTTCACCTCAGGCTTTGGCCACGAGGCCTTCAAGGCTGCCGTGGAGAAAATCAAGGACTACACCGCTGCCGGAGACGTCATGCAGGTGGTGCTGGCCCAGCGCATGTCCGTGCCCTTTGAGGCCCCGCCCATCAATCTCTATCGGGCCCTGCGCAGCCTGAACCCTTCGCCCTACATGGTGTTTATGGACCTCGGCGACTTCCAGCTGGTATCCAGTTCGCCGGAAATCCTCGCGCGGGTGGAAGACGGGGTCATTACCAATCGCCCCCTCGCCGGCACTCGCCCCCGGGGCGCCACGGCGGAGCAAGATGAGGCCCTTGAGCGGGAGCTCCTCGCCGATCCCAAGGAAATCGCCGAGCACCTCATGCTCATCGACCTGGGGCGCAACGACGTGGGCCGGGTGGCGGAAATCGGCTCCGTGACCCTTACGGAGCAAATGGTCGTGGAGCGCTACTCCCACGTGATGCATATCTCTTCCAACGTGCAGGGGCGCCTACGGGCCGAGTTCAGCGCCCTCGATGTGCTGCGGGCGACGCTTCCCGTCGGCACGCTCTCTGGCGCTCCGAAAATCCGCGCCATGGAAATCATCGATGAACTCGAGCCTACGCGCCGCGGGGTGTACGGGGGTGCGCTGGGTTACATCGCCTGGAACGGGAACATGGACACGGCCATCGCCATTCGTACCGCCGTGCTCAAGGACAACGCCCTTTTCATCCAGGCCGGAGGGGGCATCGTTGCCGATTCCGTACCGGAAAACGAATGGCAGGAAAGCCTCAACAAGGGCCGGGCTATGTTCCGGGCCGCAGCCCTGGCCGCTAAAGGCCTTCACCTCGGCGACGGGGAGGCGAGCGCATGATTCTGCTCATCGATAATTACGACTCCTTCACCTACAACGTCTACCAATACCTCGGGGAACTTGGCGCCGAGGTTTCTGTGGTGCGCAACGACGAGATCACGGTGGCGCAAATCGATCGCCTGGCGCCGGAGAAAATCGTCATCTCCCCCGGGCCCTGCACGCCTAACGAGGCAGGCATTTCCCTGGAGGTAATCAAGCGCTTCGCCGGCGAAATTCCCCTTTTGGGCATCTGCCTTGGACATCAGGCGATCGGGCAAGCCTTCGGCGGAGAGGTCCGCCGTGCGCGCACGGTCATGCACGGCAAAACCTCCCCCATCCATCACGAAGGCAGAGGCGTTTTCCGGGGCCTGCCTATGCCCATGACGGCCACCCGTTATCATTCCTTGATCGTCGGCTGGGATAGCCTGCCCGACTGCCTTGAGGTCACGGCCTGGACCGAAACTCCTGAAGGCGAGAAGGACGAGATCATGGGACTGCGCCATCGCACGCTGCCCGTGGAGGGGGTGCAATTCCATCCCGAGTCAATTTTTTCACCCGAGGGCAAAACGCTCCTGGAAAACTTCCTGGAAGGGAGGCTAGGTTCATGAGCTACGCCATCACGGAAGACCTGGACCGCCTAGCCCGGGGGGAAACGCTCACCCAGGAAGGCGCCCGGGACCTCATGCTTGCCATCATGGGCGGCGAGGCCAGCGAGGCCCAGATCGCGGCGGTGCTTATGGCGCTGCGTCTGCGCGGAGAAACGGTCGCCGAAATTTCCGGCGCCGCTGAGGCCATGCGGTCCCTCGCCACGGCCGTACCGACGCCCTTTGAGGACCTGATTGATACCTGCGGCACCGGCGGCACGGGCCACAAGCTTTTCAACGTCTCCACCGCTTCGGCCTTCGTCGCCGCCGAAGGCGGGGCGCGGGTGGCCAAGCACGGCAACCGGGGAATGACCAGCGCCAGCGGATCAGCGGACGTGCTCGAAGCGGCCGGGGCTCGCCTCGACCTTTCCCCCGAGGCCGTGGCCCAGTGCATCGAAGAACTGGGGGTCGGCTTTATGTTTGCCCAGCGTCACCATAGCGCCATGCGCTTCGTAGGTCCGGTGCGCCATGCCCTTAAGATCCGCACCATCTTCAACATCCTTGGCCCGCTGACGAACCCCGCGGGAGCCAAGCGCCAGGTCCTCGGGGTCTTTGACCACCAATGGCGTGCGCCCCTTGCGGAAGTGCTCCGGCACCTAGGCAGCCAGCACGTGCTAGTGGTTCACGCGGATAACGGCCTCGACGAATTTAGCCCCGCGGGCCCTACGGCCTTCACGGAGCTGAAGCACGGGAAAATCACGGAGCAACGCGTCAGCCCCGCCGATTTCGCCTTGCCTGAGACTGCGCTTACCGAACTCCGCGCCGCTGGCCCGGAAGAGAGCCTCGCGCTGATTAGAAAGGCCCTCACAGGCACGGGCCCCGGTGCTCCCATGCTGGCCATGAACGCCGGCGCAGCGCTTTACGTGGCTGGAAAAGCCGACTCCCTCGGCGACGGCGTAAAGAAAGCCCAAGCCATCCTTGCCTCGGGCCGGGCCCTCGCGCGCCTCGAAACCTTTGCCAAGCGCACACAGGCGCTCGCTGGGAGTCAGCCATGAGCGATGTGCTTTCGAAGATCCTCGCGCGCAAGCGGGAAGAAGTTCATGCCCGGTCCAAGGCGGTGCGCCTGACTACCCTGGAAAAGCGGTGCGCCAACGCCCCAGCGCCCCGGGGGTTCTACAACGCCCTGGCCTCCGCACGCCGCGCTGGGCAAGCTGGAGTGATTGCAGAGATCAAAAAGGCCTCCCCCAGCAAAGGCATTATTCGCGAGGACTTTGACCCCGCCGCCCACGCCCAGAGCTATGCGCAGGGGGGCGCCAGCTGCCTATCCGTACTGACCGATCGGGACTTTTTCCAGGGCCAGGAAGGGGATCTTCTCGCCGCCCGCGGCGCCTGTGCGCTGCCCGTACTCCGGAAGGACTTCACCATCGATCTCTGGCAGCTGTATGAAGCGCGAGATTTGGGCGCGGACTGCGTGCTCCTGATTGTCGCGGCGCTTGATCAACCCACCCTTAAAGCTCTCCACCAGGAAGCGCGGTCCCTCGCCCTGGATGTGCTGGTGGAAGTGCACGACGCCGAGGAGCTCGATCGAGCCCTTGAACTTGAGCCCCAGCTTTTAGGCATCAATAACCGAAATCTTCATACCTTTGAGACGCGGCTGGAGACCAGCCTCACGCTTCGGGCGCGCGTCCCTACGAACAGCGAGGCCATCCTGGTCACGGAAAGCGGCATCCAAACGCGGGAAGACGTGCAGCGCCTGCTCGCGGCAGACCTTCACGCTTTCCTCGTCGGGGAAACCTTTATGCGGGCGCCGGACCCCGGCGCCGCGCTGCACAGCCTTTTCCGCCCCTAGCGGCAGCACGCAAGGAGCCTGCACATGGAAGGAACGGTCACTTGGGTCGATGGGGTCCGCTTCGTTGGAACGGCAAGCAGCGGCCATTCCGTGGTGATGGATGGTCCAGAAAGCGCCGGCGGGCAGAACGCAGGCCTACGCCCCATGGAGCTCATGCTCCTGGGGGTTGGGGGCTGCTCCAGCTTCGATGTGGTGCAGATTCTGCGCAAGGCGCGGGCCCAGGTGGAAAGTTGCGTTGCCGAACTCTCGGCACAGCGCGCCGACGCCGTCCCCGCGGTCTTTGAAAGCGTACACCTGCACTTCAAGGTCCGAGGCCAGGGTCTCAAAGATGGACAGGTCGCCCGCGCCGTCGCCCTTTCTGCCGAAAAGTACTGCTCCGCGTCCCTAATGCTGGCGGCCGGGGGCGTAAAGATCACCCATAGCCATGAAATCGTTGAAGCGGGCACCAAAGAGGAGCGTTCTTTATGACCCTACCGCCCCGCCCCGCCCACGGCGGCCTCCGGCACGTTGCCCTCTACATCGAGTCCTTTGAAGCGTGCCTTCATTTCTACTGCGAGGTGCTCGGCTTTGCCGTGGAGTGGCAACCCGACGAAGACAACGCTTTTCTCTGCTCGGGCATCGACAACCTTGCCCTGCACCGGCGCTCTGGCACGCCTGGGGAGGCCCAGCGCTTGGATCACATTGGCCTGATCGTTGATGACGAAGGGGACGTCGAGCGCTGGCAC
>JADHNT010000024.1 GCA_016779385.1 Pseudomonadales bacterium | reverse complement strand
CGGGCTCAGGTTCGGGCTCAGGTTCGGGCTCAGGTTCGGGCTCAGGTTCGGGCTCAGGTTCGGGCTCAGGTTCGGGCTCAGGTTCGGGCTCAGGTTCGGGCTCAGGTTCGGGTTCCGGCTCTACCTTGCGTTCAGCGATCGCAAGCGACTGAGACATGGACTCGGGCTTCGGATCGGGGATCCACAAGGTGAGCGAGAACGCCAGCAGTGCCGACACCCCCATGAGCGCAAGCAAGGGCCGCCAGGGCCAGCGCTGTGCCAGCAGGATGCTTCGGGCCACTTCGTTTATCGCCCCCGGGATTCCGCCAGAAAGCAAATGAATACGAGCCAGTTCCGCCGAGCCCAGCGCCCTTCTCGCCTTCCCTCCGGCTGAGGCTGCCCCCCAGCGCTGGGAGACATAAGCAGCGGTTGAAGGCTCGCTCAGAGGGCGTAGGCTCATGAGCTCCACGGATAGATCGAGCTCGAATTCCCTGAGAGTTGCGTCAAAGTGCTCTTCAAGGGCTGGAGGGCCCGCCAGCACAAGGCGAACGATCGGCGAGAGGAGGGGGACGAAGTGTTCCAGCAAGGCCCCCATCGCCTCATCGTCCATAAGGTCCGCATCGTCCACGGCCAAAAGGACGCGTTCTCCTACATCTAGGCGCGCGGCCATCTCGTCTTCCAGCTCACGCCAGAGGACCGGGGTGGGTCGCTCAAGATCAAGATCTAGGCCTAGGGACCAAGCAAGCTGGGCCAGGAGCTGGGGTTCCGTTTCGGCGCTGGCCGCGCTCAGAGCTAAGGCGCGCCATCCTTCGGGCAGGCTCTCCAGGGCGCTGGCCAGAAGCGCTGTCTTGCCCATGCCTTGCAGACCCAGGAGCAAAACCGCCGGCGCGCCATAGGTTTCCGGGGCCCCTAGCTGAGCCAGAACTTGGCTCCGGGCGCTGTCCAGATACCCCTCTCCATCGGGCCAAAGGCCCGGCTCGGCGAAGGGATCCCGCGTCAGTCCCACCGCACGCAGGATCCGGGGGGAGGCCCCTAGGTCGGGCTCTGGCATAGGGCTGGCCCTCGCTGCAGGGTTTCCCGAAGGGCGGCCAGGGGTACGTCATCCCGGACCGCGCCCTTGCCAAGGGCACGAAGGAGTACGAGGCGTAGGCGACCATCGATCACCTTCTTATCGAGCGCCATGAGGTCTAGGTAAGCCTCCGGGCTCATGTTCTCTGGCCCAATCACCGGCAAGCCTGCCGCGGCCACCAGGGCTTTGAGGCGCGCCGCGTCGGCCCACGGTAGGAGGCCCAAGCGGGCGGACAGATCTGCGGCCAGGACCATGCCAGCCCCCACCGCCTCCCCATGGAGCCAGGGGCCGTAGCCTGTGTGCGTCTCCATGGCATGGCCGAAGGTATGGCCTAGATTCAACAGCGCCCGAGCACCTCCCTCCCGCTCGTCCGTCGCGACCACTTCAGCCTTCGCCTGACAGGACCGAGCGATGGCTTCCCCAAGGGTGTCTCCATCCCGGGCCAAAAGCGCACCCATGTGCGCCTCAAGCCAAGCGAAGAAGTCGGCGTCCTGCATGGCGCCGTACTTAATCACCTCGGCAAGGCCCGCTTGAAGCTCTCGTTCCGGGAGGGTTTTCAAGCAGGCCGTATCGATCAGCACGCCCTCGGGCTGGTGGAAGGCGCCAATCATGTTCTTACCCCGAGGATGGTTGACCGCCGTCTTACCGCCAATGGAAGAATCCACCTGCGCCAGCAGCGTTGTCGGCACCTGGATGAAGGCGACCCCTCGTTGGTAGATGGCCGCCGCAAAGCCCGTGAGATCCCCCACAACCCCCCCGCCAATGGCGATGAGCGTGGTGGCTCGGGAATGGCGCTCAGCGAGAAGCATATCGAGCAGGGCCGTCAGCGTTTCAAAGCTCTTGAACCGCTCCCCATCGCCCATGGTGAAGTGGGTGACCCGGGCATCCGGTGGCAACAGCGCCTCGATGCGGGGGAAATACCGAGGGGCGAGGGTCTCGTTACTGACGAGGCACACCTCTCGGCCCCGCAACCAGGCCTGGAGCAGGGTGGGATCCTCCAGGAGGCCTTCGCCGATGGCGATTTCGTAGCTGCGCGCCCCCAGATCCACGGAGACCCGTCGGGAGGGGGCACTCATAATTCAGCTGCTTTTCTGTTCAAGCGCCCGCGCGATTTCCTGCGCCAGGGCCTTCGCCGAGCGACGATCTGCCGTAAAGGTGAAATCGGCGACCTCCTGATACAGCGGGCCCCGATCTTCCTGCAGCGCTGCCAGCACGTCGCCAGGCTCTCCATCCCGGAGGAGCGGGCGGGTGCGGTCTCGGCTTGTTCGCTCAATTTGTTGCTCCAAGGGGGCATTTAAGTAAATCACCGTGCCCCGACTCACCAAGCGCTTCCGATTTTCCTCAAGGAGCACGGCGCCTCCGCCCGTGGCCACCAGCACCCCAGAGCGCCCCGTGAGCTCGTCGATCATGGTCGCTTCCCGCTTTCGGAATCCGGTTTCGCCTTCTACGTCAAAAATCCAGCCGATGTCTGCACCGGTGCGATCTTCGATTTCCTTGTCCGAATCGAGAAATTCCAACCCGAGTTCATCGGCCAAGAGCTTTCCAACGGTCGTCTTGCCGGCCCCCATCGGACCCACAATAAAAACGTTTCGTGGCTTTTCCATAGGCTAACTTCATTCCCCCCAAGGCGCGCCAGCCCGCCCGTGGCGGCCGCGACCAATTTACTCAAAACACCCCCCCCGGGTGTGCCTCCAGTGTAGCGAGGGCTAAGCGCGCTGTCCTGCCCTAGCGTGCAACGGATTCATCACCCTCCTCACCATCTACGAGGCGCGGCGTGATGAAAATCAAGAGCTCCTGCTTCCGGTCGACGCTCTGCCGCCGTTGGAACAAGCGGCCCAAGAGGGGCACGTCCCCGAGCAGGGGCGTCTGGTCTTCCGTGCGCTGCCGGGTGGTTTGGAAGATGCCCCCCAGCACCAGGGTTTCGCCGTTATTCACCAGCACCTGGGTCTCGATCTGATTGGTATTAATGCTGGGAATCCCATTGAACACCTCACCCACCGTGTCTTGATTCACCTGGAGCGCCATGACGATTCGGTCGTCGGGCGTGATTTGCGGAGTGACGCTCAAGGACAGGGCCGCCTCCTTGAACTGCACCGCCGTCGCGCCACTGGACGCAGCTTGCTGGTAGGGAATCTCCACCCCCGAGGCAACGGTCGCCTTCTGCTTATCCGCCGTCAGCACCTTGGGCCGGGCCACCACCTCCGCCTCCCCTTCCGAGGCCAGCGCTGCAAGCTCAAGATCCAACAAATCACTATTTCCTGATAGCCCCAGGGTAAAGGCCGTTGTAGGACTTTTTAACGGCAGACTCACGGCGGCCCCCGCACGATCCGCCGAGCCATCAATCCGAAGGACCTTGCCGTCCCGCTCCCGAGCAAAGGAGCCGCCCCAGCGGATTCCCAGTTCGTTCGCGAAGTTTGTGTTGGCGGTGACGATCCGCGCCTCAATGAGCACCTGGCGTACGGGAATATCGAGCTGATCTAGCAAGGTTTTAAGGCGCGCTAAGCGCGGTGCCGTATCGGATACGATAATGGCGTTCGTCCGCTCGTCCACCAGGACCGAGCCCCGCTCGGAAACGAGCCTGGCCCCGTCTCCCGCCCCGGCGCCGGCCTGAAAGAGGGCTACGAGATCGGCGGCCCGGGCATAGCGAACCTGCAGGAAAGCAGTTTCCAAGGGCGCCAGGCCTTCCCTCCGCGTGCGAGCGGCCATGGCCGCCTGCTCCTGCGCCGCGAGCGCCTCTGCTGGCGCCACCAGCAGCACATTTCCCTCCAAGCGTTTACCGAGCCCTTGAGTGCGAAGCACCAGATCTAGCGCTTGATCCCAGGGTACATTGCGAAGATTGAGCGTGACCGAGCCTCCCACGGCGTTGCTTGCGAGAAGATTTAGCCCTGCAAAGTCCGCGAGGAGCTGAAGCACGGCCCGCACTTCCACGTCCTGAAAATTCAGGGACAGCCGCTGCCCGGCATAGCGCGGGGGCGTGCTTTCGCCCCGGCCCCGGAGGCTCAGGGTGAGGGCCCGACCATCCTTGCTGAGGGCATAGGCGACGGCCTCCCGAGTACTGATGGAGAGCACCGTTGCGCCGCTGGCCTCCTCGAGACGATAGGCCCCCAGGGGCGTCCCCGGGGGGACCTCGGAGCGGCCCAGAAAGCTCTGGGGGACCTCCACGCCGGGAAAGCGTAGCTGAAGCCCCTCAGCGTTCTCCGTAACCGCGGGCACGGCCACGGGCTTAGAAAGCAGGATCCGCAGCTCCCCCACCCCCTCGGGGGTTGCGGAAAAATTGACCGCTTCCACCTGAGCCTCCTCCCCGGTAGAGGCTTGCGGAGTGCTCTCCGGGCTTTGCAGCGTCAAGGACACAGTCTGGCCAGCCCGGGTGGTCATAAGCTCCGCCGCTCCGGCCACGGTGAGCACGAAGCGAGATCGGGACCCATCTTCGGCGCCGATGAGGGCACGAAGGAGTCCCCCAGGGGCGGGCGTCGACAGGGCCGGACCCAAGGCCGTATTCGAAAAATCGACGACAAAGCGTGGGGGGTCTGCGAGCTCGAAGATCCGAGGTTCGGGCGCCGCTTCGGAAAAGCGAAAGCTCAGGCTCACGGCGCTGGCGGAGGTCACCTCTACCGCTACGGACTCGAGCACACCCGCAAGGCCCAGGTTCGGCAATAGCAAGCACAGGAAAACGGCCCATGCCTGACTTACCTTGCTGCCCATCATCCGTCGTCTCCTGCCTTGAGCCCGAGGCTCGCTTCTCGATATTGCCAACCCCCGAACCCATCGGGGATCAGCTCCCGGAGCCGCAATGCGCGGGGTCCCACCTCAACCACCTGTCCCTGGTCCGGTCCCAAATAGGCCCCAAGGGGTACGCGGTGAACCCGCCCCACCCCGTCCCGCACCAACGCATCGCGCCCAGCCCCGCTTTCCCATTGCCCCAGGTAGCGAAGCTCCAAAAGGGGGAAATCTTCCAGATAGGTCCGGGGACGGGAGGCATCGGGGGCCGATGGGGGCCTTTCTTGCGCCCCCAGGGGTACGGTGCCGCGCTCGAGAACGAAGGGAGAACGAAGCCTGAAAGCGCTATAGACAAAGGGCTCGTAGGGCGCAGCCTCCGGTACCGGCACCAGCGTAGGCGCCGGCATCGCCCTCACCCGAGCTAGGAATGCGTCTAAATCCTCCGCCGGCTGAGAGGTGCCACAGCCGGTCAAGATCAAGCCGAGCCCCATGACCGCCGCCGGGCGCATCATGGATTGGCCTCCCCGCGGTAACGATAGGTGCGCGCCTCTAGCTGGAGCTGAAGCACATCGTTCGAGGCCCCGGGGCGAAGGCTAAAATCGTGAAGCGTCACGATGCGCGAGAGCCCGGAGATTCCGCTGATGAAGCGGGCGAGGTCGTGATACCCCCCCTCTAGACGAATCTCAAGGGGCAGCACGTCATAATAGAGCTCCTGGCCTGCGGGCTTTAGGTCAAAGGCGCGAAAGCGCAGGCCGCTGTCCGTTCCCGCGCGACTGATGTCCTCAAGGAGCGCCGGAACCTCCGTTTCCGAAGGGAGCTGGCGTAGAAGGCGGTCAAAGCGCTCCGCAATCTCCGCCTGCTGTGCTCGAAGCTGGGGGACCGCCGCCGCGTAGGGCGCCTGCGTCTCGATGGCCTCGCGTAGCTCAAGCGCCCGCCGGTCGAGCTGGGCAAGGGAATCTCGCGCCGGGGCTAGGAACAGGACATCGCCCGCGAGGAACGTTAGGGCGCATAGGAACATTCCAAGCGCCCAGCGAGCGGGGGCGGGCCATAGCCCCAGCTCAGCAAGATCGAGCTCGGCGACGTCGATCTCATTGAGGGCCTGAAGCTGCTCTCGAAGCCCCATCGCTAGCGCGCTTCCGCCGGCATGGAGAACAGCCCAGGATGCGCAGGGCGCGGCCAGGGATGGGGCGGCAGCACATGGGCAAGGGTCAGCTCGAAGCGCACCGCCCGGGGGCCGAAGCCCGGGGCCTCCACGAGTCCTTGGAGTACCGGCGCATCAAACCAGGGCGATGCTTTCAGGCCCCGCATGAGGGCCGAAACGGCCTCGTTGTGCTCGGCGACCCCGGTGAGGGCAAGCTGGCCCTCTTCATATTTGAAGTTCTGAAAGTGCGCCCCGGGCACCTGAAGCCGCGTTAAAGCATCGAGCATGAGCGCCGTTTTAGGACGGTCACGCTGAAGCCCCTCGATCACCGCCAGCCGATCCAATAGGGCTTTTCGCTCCTCCCGAAGGGTCGCGAGGGTCCGCATCGCCTCCTCAATGCGTGCCTGCTCCGCTTCAAGGCGCGCATTCCGCGCGGCTTGCGCATCCAGCCGAACCCCGAGGCCGACTCGCACCGCGAGCACGCACAGCAGGGCCCCGAGGAAGGTAACCAGGAGAGCCTTGAGGAAACGCTGCTTCTGGGCCTCTCGCGCCGCCTCCCGCCAGGGCAGTAGGTTGATATGATTCATCCTGCGCATCCCCTCAGGGCCAGCCCACAGGCCACCATGAGCCCTGGCGCCTGAGCCGCTAGCAGGCTGGCATCGACGCTAGGTCCGAGGGCCATGCGCAGGAAAGGATCGGTAATCCAGCAGGGGCGCCCCAAGCGCCCTTCCAACGCAGCCATGAGCCCAGGCAGAGCAGCGCCTGCACCGGCTACGGCCACCTCCTCAAGCACGAGCGTTGGATGCGCACCGTAAAAGCTTGTCAGGGCGCGTTCCGCCTGCGCCGGGGCCCCTTCAAGGTAGGCAGCCAGGGCCGCCTCGGAGAGCATAGCGTCCTCGCCATAGCCCACAGCATCACTGCGCGCATAGAGGAGGCGCGCGCCCCGATAGACAAAAAGCTGTAAAGCCCAGGCCCCCAAAAGGAAAAGGGCCATGACCCTCTCCTCCCTCGCGCGCTGCGCCCGGGCGGCGCCCAGCGCCCGCCCAAGCGCGTAGCCCTCCACGTCCACCACCACGGCTTCTAGGCCGGCGGCTTCCGCCAGGGATCGTTGCTCAGCCACCACTTCCTTTCGGCAGGCCACGAGCAACACATCGTCCCGTCCATCGCCCCGAGGCCCGAGGCGCTCGAAATCTAGGGCCACCGCGTCGAAGGAGGTAGAAAGGTGGTGCTCCGCTTCGAGCGTGACTCGAAGCTCAAGCGCTTCCTCGGATAGCCCTACTTCAAAGGGGACGATCGCACTAAGCACCGCCGTTTGGGGAACGGCGAGCGCGATACGACGGGTTTTAGCCCCGGAGCTTAGGACACAACGACGAAGCGCTTCTGCCCGGGCGGCCAGCTGCGCTTCCGGGGCGAGCATTGCGGCCGGAGTAAGGCGCTCCACCCCCACCGCCGTCACGACGGGCGCCGCCTCCCCGGCCCCACCCTGAAGCTCGATGAGGCGAAGCTCCGTGCCCGTCAGTTCAACTCCGAGCATGCCGTGCTTTTTAGTGTTCCTGGAGATGGCCAGGCCCCCCTTCCCTCCCCTTCTTTTCCTCCCGAGTCTACTTGTCCCCATGCGTCTTGGACGCGCCCACCGTATGATGGCGCCTTTGAGAAATAACGCCCACGGCAAGGAACGACGGGGATGGCCCTGACCCGGAGCCTAAAGATACTGGCGCCCTGGCTCGCTTTTCTTGGCGGTGGCATGATGCTGGGACTGGCGGGGACCTACCTGTACCTCGACCCCCAGGTGCCCCGGGCGGAGAGTTACCGGACCCTACGCCTGCAAACCCCCCTACGAATCTTCAGCGCCGATGGCGCGTTTATGGGTGAATTTGGCGAACGCCGACGCATCCCCCTGCCCCGGGAGGCCTTCCCGGAGCTCTTCGTGAAGGCAGTCCTCAACACCGAGGACAAACGATTTTATCGCCACCATGGCATCGACTGGATCACCCTGGGCAAAGCCGTGCTGCTCCTGGTTGCCAACCCTGGGGAAATCGGCCCCGGGGGCAGCACGGTGACCATGCAGCTGGCGCGGAACATTTCCTTCACCCTCGAGCAAACCTTCATTCGTAAGTTTAAGGAAATGCTGCTGGCGCTGAAGCTGGAGCAAACCCTATCCAAGGATGAAATCCTTGCCCTCTACCTCAACGTCATCCCCTTCGGAAAGCGCGCCTACGGCGCCGAGGCCGCGGCCCTTACATACTATGGAAAGCCTCTGAAGGACCTCACCTTGGCCCAATGGGCCATGCTGGCGGGCATTCCCCAGGCCCCGAGCATCGGCAACCCCATCAACGGTCCGGAGCGGGCGCTGCGCCGGCGTAACGTGGTCCTGACTAACATGCTGCACCAGGGCAGCATTGATCGCGCCACCTTTGAAGCGGCGAGGGCCGAGCCGATCACGGCAGCTATCCACGACCGGGTCATCGAACTCGACGCGCCCTGGGCCGCGGAAATGGCCCGCCGGGAAATCCTTACCCAATACGGCCGGGCGGCTTACGAAGACGGGCTCGAGGTGATCACCACGCTCCATCGTGATCGGCAAGAAGCGGCCCAGGCGGCATTGAGGAGCGGCCTCCGGGCCTATGATGAACGGCATGGCTACCGCGGGCCGGAACGCATGCTCACGCCACCGGAGAACGGAGAGGACGAAGCAACCCTTGAGCGCTGGCAGGCGACAATAGCCGAGCACCCCGTTTACGGGAGCCTCCACCCCGCCATCGTCCTTACCGTAACGGAGGATCACTTCGAGGCCCTTCTTGGCACAGGGCAACGGGTGCGGGTGGCGCTGGCCGATCTGCGCTGGGCGCGCCCCTATCTTTCAGAAAACGCCCGGGGGCGTCGCCCGGATCGGCCCGCGGACGTGGTCGCAGAAGGCCATATTCTGCGCCTGGTTCAGGAGGACGGCGTCTGGAAGCTCGCCCAGCTACCCCGAGTCCAGGGGGCCCTGGTGGCCCTGGATCCGGACAATGGCGCCCTTCGCGCCCTGGCCGGCGGCTTTGATTTCTCTGCGAATCAGTTCAACCACGCGACCCAAGCCGCGCGGCAACCGGGCTCGAACTTCAAACCCTTCCTCTACGCCGCGGCGCTCGATGCCGGGCGCACCCCCGCCAGCATCTACCTCGATGCGCCCCTGGTCTTCGAGGACGCTAACCTGGAAGGGCTCTATCGGCCCCGCAACGACAGCGGTGAATTTAGCGGCCCCCTTCGCCTTCGCGAGGCCCTGACCCGCTCCGTCAACCTCGTTTCCATGCGCCTCTTGCTCGACATTGGGGTCGATCACACGCTGCGCTATGCGGAGCGCCTGGGCTTCAATACCACTGCCTTTCCTCGCAACCTTCAGCTCGCCATCGGGGGCGGCACCATGGCGCTGACGCCGCTGGAGGTCGCTCGAGGCTTTTCCCTATTTGCAAACGGGGGCTATGCCGTCGAGCCTTATCTGATCGAACGGGTCACCCTCCAGGGCGGGGAAACGCTTTTCGAAGCCGCCCCCCTAGCGGTGTGCCCCGAGCCCTGTGAAGCGCGGCCCGAGGCGCTTCGCGCGCCTCGGGTGATGGACGCCCGGGTGGCCTATCAGATGAACGATATTTTGGGGGACGTCATCCGCAAGGGGACGGGGCGGCGGGCCCTCAGCCTCAAGCGCGACGACCTGGGCGGAAAAACGGGAACCACCAACGCTGCCGACACCTGGTTCTCTGGCTACCAGCAAACGCTCGCGGCAACGGTTTGGGTCGGCTTCCCGGATAACAGTCCCCTGGGCAATGGGGAATTTGGATCGAACACCGCTCTGCCCATCTGGATCGACTTCATGGAAAGCGCCCTGGCCGGGGTTCGGGAGCATCGCCCCCTGCAGCCCCCGGGGCTGGTGCAGGTCCGGATTGATCCGGAAACGGGAGAGGCAGCAGCCCCCGGCGCCGAGGGAGGCCTTTTTGAGATTTTCCGGCAGGAGTACGCCCCCCGGGCCGCTCCAGGAGAGTCGGACGCGCCCCGCCCGGAAGAGATTTTCTAGGCGCTAGCGAGCTACGGGGGCGCGGGTGGCCACGCCGCTTTCCACGGCCGCCTTCGCCACGGCGCCAGCCACGGCATCCTTGAGGCGAGGATCCATGGGCTTGGGCAGGATGTACTCGGAGCCAAAGCTCAAGGTGGCAACGCCTTCGTAGGCCGCCAGCACTTCCGCGGGCACGGGCTCCCGGGCCAGGGCCGCAATGGCCTCCACCGCGGCGATCTTCATCGCTTCATTGATATCCGAGGCCCGCACATCAAGGGCGCCGCGGAAAATGAAGGGGAAGCACAGCACGTTGTTCACCTGATTGGGAAAGTCCGAGCGCCCCGTCGCGACGATGACATCGTCCCGCACGGCTCGAGCGGCCTCGGGCCGAATTTCCGGATCCGGGTTCGCCAGCGCGAAGATTACCGGGCGCGGCGCCATGGAAGCCAGCAGATCAGCGCTCAGCAGGTTCGCCCCGGAGACACCGATGAAGACGTCAGCGCCGGCGAGAGCATCGGCCAGGGTCCGGGTCTCCGTCGTGTTCGCAAACTCCGCCTTGTAGGACGGCAGGGGGCCCCGGGCATCATGGATGACCCCCTGCCGGTCCACCACCGTGATGTGTTCCTTTGGCATGCCCATGGCTCGCAGCAGACGCAGGCAAGCGGTACCTGCAGCGCCGCCCCCAAGGCATACCAGCCTTACCTCTTCCAGACGCTTTTCCTGCAGCGCTAGGGCGTTGACCAGCCCCGCCGCCACGCAAATCGCCGTGCCATGCTGATCATCGTGAAAAACGGGGATCGGGCAACGCGCCTTCAGCGCCGCTTCGATCTCGAAGCAGGCCGGAGCCCCCACGTCTTCGATATTAATGCCGCCAAAGGTATCGGCAATGCGGGCCACGGTGTCGATGAAGGCCTCCGGCGTATCGGCATTCACCTCGATATCGAAGCAGTCGATATCGGCGAAGCGCTTGAACAAGAGAGCCTTGCCTTCCATCACCGGTTTACTGGCCAGCGCGCCAAGGTTCCCAAGACCGAGAATCGCCGAGCCGTTGGTCACGATCCCCACAAGGTTGCCCTTGTTGGTGTAGTCGTAGGCGCGCTCCGGCGCTTCGGCAATGGCGCGCACCGGCTCGGCGACGCCCGGGCTGTAGGCCAGGGACAAATCTCGGCTGGAATCGGAGGGCTTGTACACCTCCGTGCCGATTTTCCCGGGACGGGGCTCGGCGTGATAGGCAAGCGCGGCGTGGCGCAGTTCTTCGTCCGACATGATCTAACCTTTTTAACCAGAGGGGGCGGGAGCAGGACTATGCCCCCTTGGCTTCGCCGAGAAAAGGGGCGGGCTAGCGGATGACCTTCAACCGGTCCCCGGCCCGAGGCTGGCCCCGGGGGTAATCGCCATTTAACAGGCGAAGCCGATCGGCGCCCCGGGGACCCAGGCGGAGCGCCGCCGCCAAGCTCTCGTAGCTGTCCTCCGGGGTGGCAAGGTGCAGCTGTACGCGCGTCGTGGTGGCCTCGGCCAGATCCGCCTGGCGCATTCGTCGAAAGGACAGGACGGTGGCGGAAAAGGCCCGAAGGAAAGCGTCATCAAAACCCTCGTGGGTGTTTTCCCCCTTAAAAACGAAGTAGCGATTGCCCTTTTGCACCACGGCGATCAGTCGGCGAGCCTCGCCTTCATGCTTAACGACAGCGAGGTAGGCGGGTAACTCGTCCACGGTGAAGGGACGACCCCCTTCGATTTCCGTCTCCATGACCTCCACGACCATGGCCTCGGGCGTCGGCGAGGCATCCTCCTTGTCCGATTCCTCCCGCAGCTCCAGGGTAATCAGGGACGCGGCACCATGGGGCGCTGTAGCGCTAAGCGCCGAGGGGCTGTCCTTCACCCGCCAGGTTTCGGGGAAATCGACCACAAAGCCCAAGCCGCTGTGATAGTAGCGACGGTCCACCAGCACCCCGTCGGAAGCGGGAGCGCCCCAGGGAAGGCCCTCCAGCAAGCTCAGGAACGGGCCCTCCGACGGCGAGCGCTCCGGCGGCACGCCTTCCGCCGCGCCGGCCTGAATCACTTCAAAGAGCCGGCGATCGTTTCGCGGGTGAGAGGCGAAAAGACCGTGATAGCTCACGCTGCGCCCCTCCACCTCCCGGGCAAATTCCTCTTGGTCCGCCAGCACGCGGATGACCTCGAGCATGGCGATGGGGTCATAGCCGGCGTCGGCGAGGTAGCGGGCCCCCAGGCCATCGGCTTCCAGCTCCTGATCCCGGCCGTAACCGCTGAGGGCCGCCTCACTGTAGGCCCGGGCAGTCTGGTAGAGCGCCCCGCTGCGCGTCAGAAAACCGAGGATGGTAGAGCCAATGCGGGAACTGCGGCTGGCCAGCTTCCGTTCCTGAGGATGGCGGGCCACCAGGTGGCCGATCTCATGACCCAGGACCGCCGCCAGCTGGGGTTCATTCTCAAGGTAGGCAAGGAGCCCCCGGGCAACAAAGATGTAGCCCCCGTCCACGGCGAAGGCATTGATCGAGGGGTCGTCGAGGACCGTGAAGGTGTAGCGCTCCGGGTCCTGTCCCGCGGCCCGTACCATGCGTTGGCCCACCTGGGCCACGTAGTCCGCGAGGGCGCCGCTGTACACCGAGCCCTTCTCCTCGAACTCGGCCAGCGCCTTTTCCCCATCGGAGCGGGCCCAGGCGCCGCTAGCGAGCCCAAGGAGCAGAAATACGCAGGCGGCGAGGGAACCGGATCGTGTCATAGTAAAGCGTCTTAGGGTCGGCATGAGCCTAGCCTGAGCTTTGGGTCTGAATTGACGCTGAACCCGAAGGCCAGACGGCCCGGGGGACGGGAAGGGAAGCGAAATCGGGCGCCTCGAAGCGCCCCAAGGAGCGCTCCGAAGCCGCCGGGGCCTTAGCGTGCGGAGCGAGCGCCGAAACGCTTGCGGAACTTCTCGACGCGACCCCCCTTGTCGACCATCTTTTGCTTGCCCGTATAGAACGGATGGCAAGCCGCACAGACGTCGACCTGGAAATCTTGGCAAAGGGTGGACCGGGTGGCGTATTCCGCGCCACAGCTGCACTTCATGGTCACCGCTTCGTACTTCGGATGGATGTCCGCCTTCATGTTGTATCCTGCCTCGCCGGAGCGTTCACCCAGCGCCGCTGCGCTGGGCCAGTCTGGGATCGTGGTCCCGAAAAAAGGTGGCGAAGTGTATCAAAGGTCCCAAGGAGCGCAAGGGGGAAAGGCAACGGATCCAGAACAGCCGGGGCTTGCCCTGGCCGTGGCCGTACCCGGACCCTTCCGGGGCGCTCTGACCTATGGCCTCGAAGGACAGCCATCGCCTCCCCTTCCAGGAACCCGGGTGCGCGTTCCCCTGGGCGCACGGAGCGTCCTTGGCATTGCGCTTGAGACGCTGCCTAAGCCCATGGACCGCGCCCTTAAACCCATCGGCGAATGCCTAGACTCGACGCCGCTCCTGGATCCCACCCAGTTGGCCCTTGGCCGCTGGCTGGCCCAGTACTATCACGCGCCCCTTGGGGAGGCGCTGCGCCTCTTTCTGCCCCCCGAGGCGCGGCGCCAGGAGCAGAGCACGCAGGCCCGCGCTGACGCCCTTCGCCTCACCACCGAGGGCGCCACACTGCTAGCAGCCCTCGCAGCAGACCAGGTGCCTCCCGGCCTTGGCCGAGCGCCGGCTCAGCAAGCGGCCCTCCGGGCCCTCGGCGCCGGACCCCAGCGCCGCGCCGAGCTGCTTGCCGCGGGGCACAGGGCTCCAACCCTACGCACCCTTCTGCAAAAGGGCTGGCTAGAGCCCTGCGGTGCGAGCACGCCCGCAACTCCGGTGCCCGCACCCCCGCTCCATTCCGAGCAGGCGGAAGCCGTGGCCGCGCTCACCGCGGACCGGGGCACCTTCCGCACGACCCTTCTTCAGGGCATCACGGGCTCGGGAAAGACCGAGGTTTACCTCCAGGTGATGACTCAGGTGCTGGAAGAAGGAAAGCAGGTGCTGGTGCTGGTCCCAGAAATTGGTCTGACCCCTCAAACCGCACAGCGCCTGGCGGCCCGCCTGAGCGCCCCCGTTCACACCCTACATTCCGGCATGGCCACGGGACTCCGCAATCAGCGCTGGGAGGCAGGGCGCAGCGGCGCGCCGATGGTGCTTCTGGGCACCCGCTCAAGCCTTTTCGCGCCCCTCCCTGCCCTGGGCCTGATTATCGTCGATGAGGAGCACGACGACAGTTACAAGCAACAGGACGGGGTCCGCTATTCCGCCCGGGACGTGGCCGTGAAGCGAGGGGCTCTCCAGGGCTGCCCCGTGGTGCTAGGCTCTGCCACCCCCTCCCTAGAGACCCTCGAAAACGCGCGTCAAGGACGCTACGGCCACCTTCGCCTGAGCCACCGCGCCGGCCAGGCCCAGGCGCCCAGGCAGCGCTTTGTGGATCTGCGCAAGCACGGGGCCCCGGAAGGCTTTGCCCAGCCAACCCTCGACGCCATCAGCGAGACCCTAGCCCGGGGCGCCCAGGCGCTGGTCTTTCTGAACCGCCGGGGCTATGCCCCTGCCCTGCGATGCCACGCCTGCGGCTGGCTTGCGGACTGCGATCGCTGCGACGCCCGCATGACCGTACACCGGGACCCGGCAAGGCTGCGCTGCCATCACTGCGACCGCAGCCAGCCCATCCCCGGCGTCTGCCCCAGCTGCAAGGAACGGAGCCCCATGCCCGTGGGCCAGGGCACGCAGCGGGCGGAAAGTTTGCTCCAGCACCGCTTCCCGGAAACGCCCATTCTTCGCCTAGACCGGGATAAGGTCCGCAGCATGGCGAGGCTGGAGGCAGAGCTTGAGGCCATCGCCCATACCCCCGGGGCGCTGCTTCTGGGCACGCAAATGCTTGCCAAGGGCCATCACTTCCCAAGGGTAGAGCTGGTGGTGATCGTCGACGGCGATAGCGGCCTCTTTAGCGCCGACTTTCGCGCGCCGGAGCGGCTTGCCCAACTTCTGGTCCAAGTGGCGGGACGAGCGGGGCGGGAGCTGGCGCCCGGGACCGTCCTGATCCAGACCCATGACCCGGAGCATCCCCTCCTGCAGGCGGTGGTGACCCAGGGCTATGACGCCTTTGCCGAGGCCGCCTTGGAAGAGCGCGCCCTGCTGGGCCTTCCCCCCTTCGCCCCCCTGGCTCTGCTTCGCGCCGAAGCCCCTCAGTGGGCTCCGGTGGAGCGCTTCCTCACGGAGGCCAAGGCCGCACTGCTCGCCGCCCCGGGGGCGGAAGCGCAAAGCACCTTAGGCCCGATCCGCGCCCCCATGGCCCGGCGCAGCGGCCGGTTTCGAGGTCAGCTCCTTCTCCAGGGTACGGAGCGCGCCCCCCTGCACCGGAACCTTGCCCACGCCCTGCCCCAAATCGACAAATTGCCGTCTGCCCGTCAGGTTCGCTGGCACTGCGACATCGATCCTAGCGATACCTACTAACGGTGACCCCGGCGAGCCCGCTATCATGATGGCCCTTGCACAGGAGGATCCGGGCCTTGGCTAAAGCCGCATCCCGTCGTCATGCCCCCGCTTCGGGCGCCCGCCGCATCGAAACGCCGCCCCGGGCTCAAGGGGGACGGGGCGTCCCCTTTTTACTCGGGCTGTGCTGCGGCATTGCCCTTACCCTGTTCCTCACCCGGGGCGAGGGGCGTACCCTTGAGAACCCCTTACCCAAGGCCGGCACGGCAGAGAGCATCCCCGAAGTGCGCTTTGAGTTCCCGGAAGTGCTCCGGGATGCGGAGGTGCTGGTGCCCTACGTGGAGGAATACCTCGACGGAGAGGCAAAGCCTGAAGAGGTCGGTGAGTATCTCCTTCAGGCCGGGGCCTTTCGCAGCGCCGAGGACGCGGACCGGCGCCGAGCCATGATCCTGCTACAAGATCTCCCAGCCCGCACCATCGCCGTGCGCCGGGACGGCGGCACTTGGCACCGGGTGCTGGTGGGCCCCTTCGAAAGCCGCCGGACAGCCCGGGCCGCCCAGCTGACCCTCCTCCGGGAAGATATCGACTCCCTGGTGCTGCGCAGCGAGCCCTAGGCCCCGCACGCACCCGCTACGCACCCGCTAGATAAGGATGGCTATGGAACAATTCCACGGAACCACCATTTTGACTGTGCGCCGGGGCAACGCCGTTGCCATGGCCGGCGACGGCCAGGTATCCCTCGGGGATACGGTCATGAAAGGCAACGCGCGCAAGGTCCGTCGACTCCATAAGGGCCAAATTCTCGCGGGCTTTGCCGGGGGTACGGCGGACGCCTTCACCCTTTTTGAGCGCTTTGAGGGGCAGCTCGATAGCCACGGCGGCCAGCTGGTGCGCGCCGCGGTAGCCATGGCTCGGGAGTGGCGCTCGGACCGCGCCCTACGCCGCCTCGAGGCCCTGCTCACCGTGGCGGATCGAGACACCTCTCTTCTCATTAGCGGTAACGGCGACGTGTTGGAGCCGGAGGATGGGGCCCTGGCCATCGGTTCCGGCGGCAACTACGCCCTCGCGGCGGCCCGCGCCCTTCTGGCCCACAGCGACCTCGACGCCGAGGCCATCGCCCGGGCGTCCCTGAACATCGCCGGAGATATCTGCGTCTACACCAATCACAGTTTGAGTGTGGAAGTGCTGGAGGGGTCGGCATGACGGAAATGACGCCCCGGGAAATTGTCCACGCCCTCGATCAGCACATCGTTGGGCAGGGGGAGGCCAAGCGCGCCGTGGCCATCGCCCTCCGTAACCGGTGGCGCCGGCTGCAGCTGGCGCCAGGGCTCCGGGAGGAGGTTACTCCGAAGAACATCCTCATGATCGGCCCCACCGGGGTGGGTAAAACGGAGATCGCCCGGCGCCTTGCCAAGCTGGCCCGCGCGCCCTTCTTGAAGGTCGAGGCGACGAAGTTCACGGAGGTGGGCTACGTGGGCCGGGACGTGGACGCCATGATCCGGGATCTCGCCGAGGCCGCCTATCAGCTTCTGCGACAGGAGGAAATCGAGGCGCAGCGGCCCCGGGCCCAGGACGCGGCGGAACAACGCCTACTCGATGCGCTGCTCCCAACGGCTCGAGGCGAGACTGAAAGCCGCGGCGATTCCAGCGCCCGCCAGCTCCTACGCAAGCAGCTGCGGGAAGGCACGCTCGACGAGCGGGAGGTCACGCTTGATCTGACCGCCCCCCAAAGCACCCCCGAGCTCATGACGCCCCCGGGCATGGAGGAGATGGCCTCCCAGCTTCAGGGGCTCTTCGCCGGTTTGCAGCAAAGCCGGCGCCGGAGCGAACGGCTCACGGTCAAGGAGGCCCTAAAGCGCCTCGAGGCCGAGGAAGGGCAGCGGCTCCTGAACGAGGACCGGCTCCGCTCGGCCACCGTGGACGCGGTGGAGAACCGGGGCATCGTTTTCATCGATGAAATCGACAAGGTGGCCCGACGCGGGGACGGCGTCCAAGCCGACGTATCCCGAGAAGGAGTCCAGCGCGATCTCCTGCCCCTGATAGAAGGGAGCACGGTGACCACGAAGTATGGCCCCGTGCGCACGGACCACATCCTGTTCATCGCTTCCGGCGCCTTCCACCTCTCCCGGCCCAGCGACCTCATCCCTGAGCTTCAGGGCCGCCTGCCCATTCGGGTGGAGCTGAAGGCCCTGACCCCTGATGATTTCCGCCGCATTCTCACCGAGCCCTCGGCCTCACTGCTTCGCCAGTATCAAGCCCTGCTGGCCACGGAAGGAGTGACGCTGACGCTGACAGACGAGGCCATCGCCCGCCTCGCGGAGCTCGCCTGGCAAATTAACGAGCAGACGGAAAACATCGGGGCCCGGCGTCTTCACACCATGCTGGAACGGCTCCTCGAGCCCGTGGCCTTCGATCCAAGTGCCGCAGCTACGGACGGCAACTTGATCCTCGATACCGCGGCGGTGGACGGGCAGCTGAAGGACGTCGCCGGCGACGAAGATCTGGCACGCTACATTCTTTAGCTTTAGGGGGAGGCTCCATGACCGCACCCGTGCCCAAGGCCATTACGCTCCATAAGCAGTCGAAGGTGCTCGAACTCCGTTGGGACGATGAAACCCACCATCTTCCCGCAGAGCTGCTCCGGGTCCTTTCGCCCTCCGCCGAGGTTAGGGGCCATGGCGCCGGCGATCGGATCCTGCAGACGGGGAAAAAATACGTCGCCATCACTCACCTCGAGCCCGTGGGGCGCTACGCCCTACGCCTGGTGTTTGATGATGGTCACGACAGCGGTCTGTACACCTGGGCCTACCTGCGGGACCTCGGCGATCGCCAGGAGCGCCACTGGGCCGCTTATGAGCGAGAGCTTAAGCAGGCGAACGCATCCCGCCTGCCGGCGGTCACCCTAAAGGCCTGGACCCCCGAAGCATAGACCGCCGGCGGCAAGGGAGACGGTCTGCCGGCGCAGGGTTTACACTTCTCCCCTATTCAACGAAACGAGACCGCCATGGCGCCCCCTTCCCCCACTGACGATCACCACGCAAGCGACGGCACCGTCGACTTCGGCTATGAGCGGGTAAAAGCTGAAGAAAAGGCGGCCCGGGTGGCCGAGGTGTTCCGCTCCGTGGCCCCTCGCTACGACCTCATGAACGATCTCATGTCCATGGGCACCCATCGCCTCATGAAGCGGCTCACGGTCACCCTTGCGGGGGTGCGACCGGGCCATCGGGTCCTCGACCTGGCCGGCGGAACGGGCGATGTCGCCGCCCTCCTTGCGGAGCGGGTGGGGCCCACGGGGCAGGTGATCCTGGCAGACATTAACGAAGCCATGCTCATCGTCGGCCGGGATCGCATGATCGACCGAGGCCACCTCAACATTTCCCCAGCCCTGGCCGACGGCGAAGCCCTGCCCTTTGGGGACGACAGCTTTGATGCCGCGACCATCGCCTTTGGGCTCCGTAACGTCACCCGGAAGGATCAAGCCCTCCGGGAGCTGCACCGGGTACTGAAGCCCGGCGCGCCCCTCCTGGTGCTCGAATTCTCGAAGCCTCGGGGCGCCCTTCTGGAAAGGGCCTACGACGCCTTCTCGAGCCTCTGGCCTACGGTGGGCGGCGCGCTGGCCGGAGACCGGGAAGCCTATCGCTACCTGAACGAATCCATTCGCATGCATCCGCCGCAGGAAGCCCTTGCGGAAATGATGCGCGACGCCGGCTTCGGCGCCGTTCGCTTTCACAACCTCATCGGCGGCATTGCGGCCATTCACCAGGGGCGCAAGCAATAGGCATGGCGCCCCCCGGCGAAACCCCTACGGACCCCCACCTGCCAAGTCTGAAAGACGCACTCCTGTGCGCGGCGCTAGAGGGCGCCCTCCGCCTCGCCTTGAAGAGCGCCCCGGAAACGGCCCGGGCGCTCCAGTGCCTCGCCCCCGCAAGCTTCGCCTTCGAGAGCGCCGTTCCCCCCCTGGCGCTCACGCTGAGCCTCGGACCCCAGGAGGCGCCCCTCTTTTTGAGCCCCGGGGCAGAGCCCGCGGCGAAGGCCAAGGCCACCCTGCGCCCGGGCGCCTGGCAACGGCTTATCGAGCGAGGGCTTGAGGGGGCCGTGCTGTCTGGAGCCGTGGTGGTCGAGGGCGATCGCCAGGCGCTCGAGGCCCTCCTCGAGGCCCTACTCAGTAGCCCTCCAGATGTACTGGGCCCGATCGCTGCCCTGTTTGGCGACGCCGCCGCCGGGGCGGCGGACGCCCTGGGCCGGGATCTGCTCGGCCGGGGTCGCCACCATGCGCGGGAAAGCGCAGCCAAGCTAAGGCGGGCAGCAGAAGGGCCCGGGGGCCTTTTCCCCGCCCCGGAGGAGGTCGCCCGCTTTTTCGACGAGGCGGACGATCTTTCCCTTGCCGTGGATCGGGCGGCGGCACGGCTGCGCCGCCTTGAGGGCGGGCATTCCTCGTGACCCACCCTACGGAGGGAATAGCGCGGCGCAGCGCCCTGCGCATTGCCTGGGTCGTCCTGCGCTTCCGCCTTGACCAAATCCCCCGCGACCTCGGCCTCCCCCTTGGGGCGCTGCCGCCCCCCCTGCGCATTGTGCTGGCCCTTCTATCCCTCTTCCCCGCGGGGCGTCGCCCCGGACCGGAGCGGCTCCGCCTGGCCATCGAGGCCCTCGGGCCCATCTTCGTGAAGTTTGGCCAGCTGCTGTCCTCGCGCCCGGATCTTCTAACCCCGGCCTACGCGGCGAGCCTGAAGAAGCTCCAGGACCAGGTGACCCCTATCGATGAATCCCTGGCCCGCCGAACCCTGGAGGGCGCCCTCGGTGGCCCCCTCGATACCTTCTTCGAAACCTTCGAGGCCACGCCCCTGGCCTCCGCAAGCATTGCGCAGGTCCACGGCGCTCGGCTTTTGGATGGCGTAGCCGTGGTGGTCAAGCTCCGCCGCCCGGACATAGAGCGCACCATCGCCGACGATCTGGCGCTGCTACGAACCCTTGCCCAGGCCCTGCTCCGGGTCTGGCCTGAAGCTCGCCGGCTCCGGCCACGGGAGGTGGTCGAGGACTACGCGATCACCATCACTGGTGAGCTCGACCTCCTCGCCGAGGCCGCGAACACCTCCCAGCTCCGCCGCAACTTTCGCGCTTCTCCCCTGCTCTACGTTCCTAAGGTGCACTGGCCCCTGTGCCGGGAAGACGTGCTGGTCCTCGAGCGCATCACCGCCACACCCATCGGGGATCTCGAAGCCCTTCGGGCCGCAGGGACCAACTTTGAGGTCCTGGCCAACCGGGGCGTGGAAACGTTCTTCACCCAAGTTTTTGAGGACAACTTTTTCCACGCCGATATGCATCCTGGCAATATCTTTGTGGACCTCACCAACCCCGCCGACCCCAGCTACATCGCCATCGACTGCGCCATCATCGGTACGCTCACGGAAGTTGATCAGGATTACCTCGCGCGGAACCTCTTGGCCTTTTTCAATCAGGATTACGCCGAGGTGGCCCGGCTTCACGTCGCCTCCGGATGGGTACCCCCGCAAACGGACGCAGCGGCCTTTGAGCGGGTGATCCGCGAAGTCTGCGAACCCCTTTTCGAAAAGCCCCTTGCGGAGATTTCCTTCGGGCATTTTCTGCTCACCCTCTTCGATACGGCCCGGGCCTTTGATATGACGGTTCAGCCTCAGCTTGTGCTGCTGCAGAAAACCTTGCTCAATATCGAGGGCCTTGGGCGCCAGCTATACCCTGAGCTCGATCTCTGGAAGACCGCCAAGCCCTTCATGGAGCGCTGGCTTGCCCGCCAACTGAACCCCTTCAATCGTTTCCGTCGCACGCTGACCCCGGTGCTCGAGGCAGCGCAACGCTTACCGGGCCTGCCTGAACGAGAGGCGGCTCGGGATGAGAGAATCGTCGCCCTGCAGCGCGAGGTCGAAGCCCTGCGCCAAGCGAAGCCTGCGCCCTGGGCGCCAGTGCTCACAGGCCTGGCAGCGCTGGGGCTGGGGGCGGCGCTGCTCGCCGGTGCACCCGTGGCGCCCGTGGGCCTGGCCACCCTGGGCCTGGGCCTCGCGCTGACGATCCTTTCCCGGCGACACTCCTAGGAGGAGTCGGGTATGCTGGCATCCCAGGTCCTCGAAACAGTCAGGTCATGAACCACCCAATCTTCCAGGCCCTAGATACCCTTCTTGAGGAACGCCGCGGCGCGGCCCCGGAGTCGTCCTACGTGGCGAGCCTCTACGCGAAGGGTATGAACAAGATCCTGGAAAAGATCGGGGAGGAGAGCACGGAGCTCCTCCTTGCGGCGAAGGATTGCGCCACCGGGCGCGACCGGAAAGCGGTAGTACACGAAGCTGCGGACCTTTGGTTTCACTGCCTGGTGCTACTGAAATCCCTAGATCTCAGCTCGGACGATATCGCCGAAGAGCTGCAACGCCGCTTCGGCGTATCGGGCCACGACGAGAAGGCCCAGCGGGCCCCAGCCCAAGACTCATAGGAGAGCAACCATGTTTGGCCTGAGCGTTACCGAACTATTGATCATTCTGGCGATCGTGCTGCTCCTCTTCGGCACCAAGCGTCTGCGCAACCTCGGCGGCGACCTCGGCGGCGCCATCAAGGGATTCCGCAAAGCCATGAAGGAAGACGACGGCAAGGCAGCCGACGCGAGCCCGGAGGTCCTGGAAGGCCAGGCTCAGGCGAGCACCGCCAGCGAGCAAGAAAAAGCCAAAAACACCGTTTAAGCGGAATCTGCCCTCGCCATGTTCGATATCGGCTTCCCTGAGCTGCTGATCGTTGCCCTCGTGCTGCTCCTGCTTGTGGGCCCCGAGCGCCTGCCCGAGGTGCTGCGCACCGTGGGCCGGGTGGTCGGCTCAGCGCGGCGTAGCTTCGACACGCTGAAGGCCGAGCTCGAGCGGGAAGTGGGCGCCGATGACCTCCGCCGCGAACTCCACAATGCGCGCATCATGGAAGACGCCAAGGGCCTGCAAGAGGAACTTAAGGGCGCGGAGGAGTCCTTCAAGGCGCTGGGGCAGTCCACCAAGGCTGAACTTACAGCGGCAGAGGACGCCCTCCGCGCCCCTCCCACGGTAGAGGCCCCCTCTGCCGGGGCTGAAGTGGAAACGGAAGCACACCCCGAGGCAGAGGCGCCCAAGCCAACGCCGGCGCCCCAGGGCGAGCTGGCCTTTCCTGGGGAAGCACAGGACTCGGGCGGCAAAGCGTGAAGGAAGACGATTACGTCGTGGACGAAGAAACCCAGCCCCTGCTGGCACACCTGGCAGAGCTTCGCAGTCGCGTGCTGCGCGCCGTGCTATCGGTGCTCGTGATCTTCTTTCCGCTGTTTTACTTCGCCAACGAACTCTACGAATTCATTTCCGAACCGCTGCGGGCGGTGCTGCCGGAAGGCTCCACCATGATCGCCACAGAAGTGGCCTCCCCCTTCCTCACGCCCTTCAAGCTCTCCCTGATCATGGCCTTTTTCCTGGCCATTCCCTACGTGCTTCATCAGCTCTGGAGCTTTGTCTCCCCGGGCCTCTACAAACACGAGAAGCGCCTGGCGGTACCGCTTCTGCTCTCCAGCATCGTGCTTTTTTACACGGGCATCGCCTTTGCTTACTTCGCCGTGTTCCCGCTGATCTTCGGCTTCTTGACCAGCGTCGGGCCCGCCGGGGTCGCGATCATGACCGACATCAACCGCTACCTCGATTTCGTACTGAAGCTGTTCTTTGCCTTTGGCTTCGCCTTCGAGATCCCCGTAGCAACCCTGCTGCTCGTCGCCTCCGGAGTCACCAACGCCCAGGCGCTTAGGGAAAAGCGCGCCTACGTGATCGTCGGGTGCTTTGTGGTGGGCATGCTTCTGACGCCCCCGGACGTCATCAGCCAGATCCTGCTGGCAGTGCCCATGTGGGCGCTCTACGAGGTGGGGATTTTCTTCGCGGCCTTTGTCCGGCCGGATGACGAAAGGGATTCGGAGGACGCGGCCTAACCTTCAAGCCAGAAGGTCAGCGGGCCATCGTTCACCAGCGCCACCTTCATATCGGCCCCAAAGCGGCCCGCCGCCACCACACCCCCGTGCTGTCGACGCGCTTCCTCTAAAAAGGCTTCATAGATCGGCTCGGCTGCCGCCGGCGGCGCCGCTGAGGAAAGGCTTGGGCGGCGACCGCGCCGCGTATCCGCCGCCAGGGTGAACTGGGACACCACCAAAAGCCCGCCCCCCACCTCGCTTAAGCTGCGGTCTAGGGGCTTGGCCAGGGGCTGCGCCGCGCTCGGAAAAATCCGGAGCCCAAGCACCCGTTCGACGAGGCGAGGGATTTGCGCGGCTCTGTCCCCCTGCTCAATCCCGAGGAAGAGCAGCACGCCAGGGCCGATGACCCCCACGGATGCGCCTTCCACCCGCACTTCGGCTTCGAGGACGCGCTGCACCAGGGCCTTCATGCCTCTTTGCTGCGCTCCTGGCGGCGCCGCTCGTGCTCCTTCAGGAATTTTTTGCGCACGCGAATGGCCGCCGGGGTGAGCTCCACGAGCTCATCTTCCTCGATGAACTCCAGGGCTTGCTCGAGGGTCATGCGCACCGGTGGGGTGAGGATCATGTTTTCGTCGCTGCCCGCAGCGCGAATGTTGGTAAGCTGCTTTTCTTTCGTGGGATTCACGGGCAGATCATTCCCGCGGCTGTGTATGCCCACGATCATGCCTTCGTAAACGTCGACACCCGGCTCGACCATCATGCGGCCGCGCTGCTGGAGGTTGAAGAGGGCAAAGGCCGTGGCCTTCCCTTGAACGTTAGAGACCAAAACGCCGTTGATCCGCTCCCCCGCCGACCCCGGTTGGTAGGTATCCCAGTGGGAGAAGGTCGAGGTCAAAATGCCGCTGCCGGAGGTCATGGACAGGAACTGGCCGCGCAGGCCGATCAACCCCCGGGAGGGGATAAGGTAATCCAAACGCACCCGACCCCGGCCATCCGGCACCATGTTCTGGAGATTGCCCCGGCGCTGCCCCAGCACCTCCATGACCGTACCCTGGTGCTGCTCTTCCAGGTCGATCACTAGCGATTCGATGGGCTCTTCCCGACCGTTTTCGCCCTCCCGTAGGACCACCTCGGGGCGGGAGACGCCAAGCTCGTAGCCTTCCCGACGCATGGTCTCAAGGAGGACGGAAAGGTGCAGCTCGCCCCGGCCCGATACGCGGAACTGATCGGGGTGCGCCGTATCCTCCACCCGAAGCGCCACGTTATAAAGCAACTCCTTGTCGAGGCGGGCGCGAATCTGGCGGCTCGTCAGGAACTTGCCATCGCGCCCGGCGAAGGGCGAGGTGTTGACCTGAAAGGTCATGGACACCGTGGGCTCGTCCACCGTGAGGGCCGGCAGGGCTTCCACGGCGGAGGGGTCGCAGAGCGTGTCCGAGATCGCCAGCTCATCGATGCCCGTGATGCTAACGATATCTCCCGCCCGCGCTTCTGCGACGTCCTTGCGCTCGAGCCCTGCGTAACCGAGCACGGAGAGGATGCGCGCGTTTCGCCGCGCCCCTTCCCGATTTTCCACGGTCACGGGCATGCCCGGGCGCGCCACCCCGCGCTGAATGCGGCCGAGGCCGATAACGCCTACGTAGCTGGAGTAGTCCAGCGCGCTGATTTGCATCTGGAAGGCCCCTTCCGGGTCCACCTTTGGGGCAGGAACATGCTCCACGATGGTGTCGAGGACGAGACGCATATCCTCTTCGAGCTCGTCCGGGTCGCTCCCGGCTCGGCCGAGTAGCGCGGAGGCATAAACGGTACGGAAGTCGAGCTGCTCCTCGCTCGCGCCCAGGCGATCGAAAAGGTCAAAGACTTCCCCCTCCACCCAATCGGCCCGAGCCCCTTCCCGATCGACCTTATTGATGACCACGATGGGGGAGAGCTTTTGGGCGAAGGCCTTGCGGGTGACGAAACGGGTTTGCGGCATGGGGCCGTCCACGGCATCCACCAGCAAGAGCACGCTATCGACCATGGAGAGCACCCGCTCCACCTCACCACCGAAGTCCGCGTGCCCCGGCGTATCCACGATATTGATACGTACCCCTTTCCAATCAAGGGCCGTGTTCTTAGCGAGGATCGTAATGCCTCGCTCCTTTTCCAGATCCTGATTATCCATCACCCGTTCCGCCTGTCCGGGCGCAATGGCGCCGGCGAGCTGAAGCAAGCGGTCAACGAGGGTCGTTTTGCCATGATCGACGTGGGCAATGATGGCAACATTTCGGATGGCCTGAGAGGCGCCAGAATCTTTAGCGTGCACGGTGAACCGCCTGGGGGGTTATTGGGGGCGGCGCATTATAGGCAGGGTCGCGCGCAAAGGGGACGACGAATCAAGAAAACCTTTGATGTCCCCGGACCCGATCCACGCAACGCCTTAAAATAGTGCGTCAAGATTTTCCCGCACTATTTTCGAGCACGCCATGACCGTTAATTGAAGAAATCCGTCGGTAAAACCTGGATTTTAGCCCCGCGGCGACCCGGCATGATCCTTGCTGCTCACCTACCGGATGCCCAAACTGGGTGCGTCTAGGGGTCCATGCCGTCCGCGACTCAGGCCTCGGGGCGTTAGGTCCCCTCGGGGGCCATCCAATGTGAAATCAACGTTTTTTTGCGGAGAGCGAACCATGTCGTTGAAAACCCTGGCGATGATCGAGGAACACAGTGTGAAGTGGGTCGACCTCCGCTTCACGGACCCCCGGGGCAAGGAGCAGCACACCACCTTCCCCGCTAAGGTTGTGGACGAAGACTTCATGACCAATGGCGCTATGTTCGATGGCTCGTCCATCGCCGGCTGGAAGGGCATCAATGAGTCGGACATGATCCTCATGCCCGATGACGAGACCGCGGTGCTCGATCCCTTCGCGGAAGACACCACCCTCCTGGTGCGTTGCGATATCGTCGAGCCCAGCACCATGCAGCTCTACACCCGGGACCCCCGGAGCACGGCGAAGCGTGCCGAAGCCTACCTGCAGGCCTCGGGCCTCGGGGACGAAGCCTACTTTGGCCCGGAAGCCGAATTCTTCGTCTTTGACGACGTGCGCTTCCAGGTCGAAATGGGCCGCGCTTCCTACTCCATCAGCGCTGAAGAGGCGGCTTGGGAATCCAACACGGAGTTCGAAGGCGGCAACATGGGCCACCGCCCCCGGGTGAAGGGCGGCTATTTCCCCGTGCCCCCGGTGGACTCCTCCTTCGATCTGCGGAACGCGATGTGCAACGCCATGGAGCAGATGGGCCTCACCATCGATGTGCATCACCACGAAGTGGCCACGGCCTGCCAGAACGAGATCGGGGTGAAGTTTAATACTCTCGTCAAAAAAGCCGACGAGCTTCAGATTTACAAGTACTGCGTGCACAACGTGGCTCACGCCTACGGTAAAACGGCGACCTTCATGCCCAAGCCGCTAGTGGGTGACAACGGTTCTGGAATGCACGTTCACCAATCCATTGCTAAGAGCGGCGAAAACCTGTTCCACGGCGACGTTTACGCGGGCCTCTCCGAAACGGCGCTCTACTACATTGGCGGTATCATCAAGCACGCCAAGGCGCTCAACGCCTTCACCAATGCCAGCACCAACAGCTATAAGCGCCTCGTGCCCGGCTTCGAAGCGCCGGTAATCCTCGCCTACTCGGCGCGGAACCGCAGTGCGTCCATTCGGATCCCCTATATCCAGGGCGGCAACCCCCGCGCCTACCGCGTGGAAGTGCGCTTCCCCGATCCGACGGCAAACCCCTACCTGGCCTTTTCCGCCATGCTCATGGCTGGCATTGACGGGATCAAGAACCAGATCCACCCCGGTGAAGCCATGGACAAGGATCTCTACGATCTGCCCGCAGAAGAGCTGGCGGAGCTGCCCACGGTCTGCGCGGGTCTCGACGAAGCCCTTGCGGCTCTCGACGCCGACCGGGCCTTCCTCACGGAAGGGGGCGTGTTCACGGACGATCAGATCGATGCCTACATCGACCTGAAGATGGAAGAAGTCACGGCCCTGCGCATGCAGACCCACCCCGTGGA
Source organism: Pseudomonadales bacterium (assembly GCA_016779385.1). Lineage (GTDB taxonomy): Bacteria > Pseudomonadota > Gammaproteobacteria > Pseudomonadales > Azotimanducaceae > Salivita. The sequence continues at coordinate 4,492 of JADHNT010000024.1, read as the reverse complement.
GTTCCAACTCTACTACTCCTGCTAAGCGATTCCGCAGGATCAGAAAGGGCGCCCCAGGGCGCCCTTTTTTGTGCCCGCGCTTTAAAGCTAAGCTTCGAGCATGAAACGCCCAGGCTCCACCATTCTTCTCCTCCTTGGCCTCGTCGCCAACGCGGCGGGAGCCGCTGCGCCCATTTACCGGCTGGATAAGGTCAATCAAACACCGGAATTTACCGATCGTCCTCCCCAGCAATCGAATCCCGTGGTTACACTCGGCGCGCCCTCAGCCTTCCCTGCCCTGCAGGCGCCTGGCTTCGATCGAAAGCCCGACCCGACGACGGCCGGCGAGGGCTCGGCGGTCTCTGAACCCTCCGGCGAGATCGCTCCGAAACCAACCCTGGCGATTCTGTCTCCGGGCCCCGGGGAAGGCATTCGATCCAACAACGGGGCAGTGCCCCTGGCCCTCACCCTAAGCCCCGCCCTTGCACCCGAGGAGCGACTGCGCCTGCGCCTGGACGGGCAAGTGCTCAAAACCACCGAAACCCCACCGGCGATGCTGGAAGGCCTTGCCCGGGGGAAGCACACCCTCCTCATCGAGCGCTTGGATCAGGAAGGCAGCGCACGCGCAAAAGCCGAGCGAACCTTTTTCGTGCTTCGCACCGCCCTCGGGCGCGCCCCCTAGGACACGGAACGCACCCAAATAGTGCATTATGTTCCCGAACCCGGCCCCCAGGCACCACCAAGATTCAAAAAAAGCGCACCTTTTGGGCGCGGGCCCCGACCTGAGGCCCGCCCTAGGAGAGGGGCTCAAGGTGGTGCAGAACTTGCTAGCGTCAATTAGGATCCTTTGAGAGGGCAGTCGTGAACGGTCCACCGGTGCGGAACATGCTTAACGCCATCCTAGATCACCAAACCACCAGCGTGGTCATGGTGGACGAGGACCTGCGTGTTCAGTACCTCAACCCCGCCGCGGAATTCCTCCTTGCCGCCAGCTTTGAGCGCGCCCGAGGAGAAAGGCTCGGCGCCCTGCTTCGAGACAGCGACGCCTTTATCGGAGAGCTGAGCGGCGCCCTCCGGCGCAGCCAGGGCTACACCCGGCGGCAGCTGAAGCTGGTAACCGCCGCGCAACATCAACGCCTCACCGTAGACCTCACCGTGACTCCCCTAAGCGACTGGGAGGCCCCAGCCCTCTTGCTGGAGCTGCTTCCGCTTGATCAGGTCCTGCGCGTCCACCGAGAGACGCAGCAGCAGCGGGTTCAGGAAACCACCCGAGAGCTCGTTCGCGGCCTCGCGCATGAGATTAAAAACCCCCTCGGCGGTCTTCGCGGCGCCGCGCAGCTTCTCGATCGCGCCCTCGCCGCCCCAGAACTCAGCGAATACACCCAAATCATTATCGAGGAGGCGGACCGGCTTCGGTCCCTCGTGGATCGCATGCTCGGGCCGAACAAAACACCCCAAGCCCAGCCCACCAATATTCATCGCCTTCTAGAGCGGGCGCGGCAGCTGACTCAGGCTGAACACGGTGAGGGGCTGCGCTTTCTTCGGGACTACGATCCGTCCTTGCCTGAGCTGTCTTGCGATCCGGACCAGCTCATGCAGGCACTTCTCAATATTGTGCAAAACGCCGCCGAGGCGCTGGAGCATACGGAGCGACCGACCATTACCCTTCGCACCCGAGCCCTCCGGCAAGCCTCCATCGGGCAGCAGCGCCACCGCCTGGTGCTACGTATCGATATCTTTGACAACGGGCCCGGGGTTCCCGCGGCCCTTTCCGATCAACTTTTCTATCCCATGGTCAGTGGCCGGGCAGAGGGCACGGGGCTAGGCCTATCCATCGCACAAACGATCGTTGGCCGGCACGGCGGCATCATTGAGTGCGACAGCCATCCTGGGGATACGCGATTCACCCTTAGCCTTCCGCTGGAGCAACCGCATGACGGCTAAAGAACATGTGTGGGTCGTCGACGACGACCGATCCATTCGCTGGGTTCTGGAACGCGCCCTTCAGCAGGCCGGCATGGCGGTCACGCTTTTTGAAAGCGGAAGCGCTGCCCTTCACCGGCTGCGCACGGAACGCCCGGATGCGATGCTAAGCGACATCCGCATGCCCGGCATGGACGGCTTGGAGCTCCTTGAGCGCTTGCACAGCGAGCATCCCGAACTCCCGGTCATCATCATGACCGCGCACTCAGATCTCGACTCCGCCGTGTCCTCCTATCAGCGCGGCGCCTTCGAGTATCTCCCAAAGCCCTTTGACGTGGATGAAGCGGTCGCCGTCGCCAAGCGGGCCGTGGCCCACGCCCAGGAGCAGCGCAACGCCCGGCAATTTGAGGAGGGGCTTGGTCCCGAATCGGAAATCATTGGTCAGGCGCCGGCCATGCAGGAAGTCTTCCGCGCCATCGGCCGCCTTTCTAACTCGAACATCACGGTGTTGATTAATGGTGAATCGGGCACCGGTAAGGAACTGGTTGCCCAAGCCCTGCATCGGCACTCGCCGCGCAGCGATAACCCCTTTATCGCCCTGAACATGGCCGCCATTCCGAACGAACTCATCGAATCAGAGCTCTTCGGCCACGAAAAAGGCGCCTTCACCGGCGCCACGGCCCAGCGAGTGGGACGATTCGAGCAGGCGGACGGCGGAACCCTGTTCCTCGACGAAATCGGCGACATGCCTGCGGACACGCAAACGCGGCTTCTCCGCGTGCTTGCGGATGGCGAGTTCTACCGCGTGGGGGGCCACCAGCCCGTGAAGGTGAACGTGCGCATCATCGCCGCCACTCACCAAAACCTTGAAGGCCTGGTGCAGGCCGGTCGCTTCCGCGAGGACCTCTTCCATCGCTTAAACGTCATCCGCATTCACCTGCCTTGCCTCGCGCAGCGGCGCGGCGATATTCCGCTCCTAGCGCGCCACTTCCTAGCCAGCGCCGCCCAGGAGCTGGGTGGGGAAACGAAAATCCTGCGCCCAGAAACGGAAGACTATATTTCCACCCTGGAATGGCGCGGCAACGTACGCCAGCTCGAAAACACCTGCCGCTGGCTAACGGTGATGGCTTCGGGGCGAGAAATTCACATCGGGGACCTGCCCCCGGAGCTGCGCCGCGGCGAAGCAGAAGTGCTCACCACCACGAACTGGGAGTCGGCCTTGCGCAACTGGGCGGACCAGGAGCTCGGTCGCCGCCCCGAGGTCGATGGCAGCCCGCTCCTCGACGTCGCGGTCCCCAAATTTGAGCGCATCATGATTAACGTGGCCCTGAAGCACACCGGTGGCCGGCGGCGGGATGCGTCCAACCTGCTCGGCTGGGGGCGCAATACGCTCACCCGGAAGATCAAGGAGCTGGGCATGGAAGCCGAGAATCCCGAAAGCGACGCCCCCCAGGACGACGCCGAGGACGGGTGACCGCCGCCGCAAAGGCGGTCACACTGAGCCTTCCTTGGGAGGGAGGCTCACCTGATGCGAGGCAACACCATTCTGACCAAAGCGCTCTGCGCTTCCCTACTGCTTGGTTGCGAGGGGTCCCCACCGTCGCCCTGGTCCGTGACCACCCTCGTGGCTCCGGGGCCCTTTCACGGCATTCACGGCCTCGGCTACGACCGGGACGGTCGGCTCCTCGCCGGTAGCGTCGTTGGCGCCGCCACCTATGCCGTGGATCGAGACAGCGGCGCCGTCACTGTGGCCCTGCCCGCCCCCGATGGCATGGCCGACGACCTCGCCCTGGCCCCCGACGGCACCCTGGCCTGGACCGGCTTCCTTTCTGGCACCCTTTGGATAATGCACCCCGGGGAATCCCCCCAGCGCATTGCCGCGGGTTACCCCGGCGCCAACTCCCTGGCCTTTACCGATGACGGAAGGCTGTTCTTCACCCAGGTGTTTCTTGGTGACGCGCTCTACGAGGCCGACCTTACCGGCGCCCAGGCGCCGCGCCTGATCATGGAAGGCATGGGCGGCTTGAACGGCTTCGAGATCGGTCCCGATGGTGCCCTCTATGGCCCGCTATGGTTTAAGGGACAAATTGCCCGGGTCGATCTGGAAACGGAAACCCTCAGCGTCATCGCCGACGGCTTCGCCATTCCCGCGGCGGTGAACTTTGACAGTAAGGGCCGGCTATTCACCGTCGATACGCAGAAGGGAGAGGTGCTTGAAGTGAACCGGGACGGCGGACCGCACCGCCTCATCGCCACCGTGGCGCCCGCCATCGACAACTTGGTAATCACCCCCGACGATCAAATCATCATCTCAAACATGGCCGATAACGCCCTACTTGAAATCGATCCCGATAGCGGCGCCACCCGCACCATCATCAGCAGCGCCCTCGCCGTGGCCGGCGATCTCGCCGCTACGGAGGCCGGGGACGGCGCCTGGATCGCCGACGTCTTTTCCCTGCGCCGGGTAGACGGAAAGGGCACGGTCACGGAGGCGGCGCGACAGTATGCGGGCGCCCTTGAGAACCCCCTATCCGTGGGAGCGGGGGCTGGGGAGGTGGCCACGAGCTCCTGGTCCGCCGGGGTCATCCAA
>JADHNT010000107.1 GCA_016779385.1 Pseudomonadales bacterium | reverse complement strand
GGTTACTCGATGATCTTCGCGACCACTCCGGCGCCCACGGTCCGGCCACCCTCGCGAATAGCAAAGCGCAGACCTTCGTCCATGGCGATCGGAGCAATCAGATCCACCGCAAGCTTCACGTTATCCCCAGGCATCACCATCTCAACGCCCTCAGGCAGCTCGCAGGTACCCGTCACGTCCGTCGTACGGAAGTAGAACTGAGGACGGTAGCCCTTGAAGAACGGCGTGTGACGACCACCCTCGTCCTTCGACAGCACGTACACCTCAGCCTCAAACTTCGTGTGCGGCGTGATCGAACCAGGCTGCGCCAGAACCTGGCCACGCTCCACCTCATCACGCTTCGTGCCCCGCAGAAGAACGCCCACGTTCTCCCCCGCACGGCCTTCATCCAGAAGCTTCCGGAACATCTCAACGCCGGTCACCGTGGTCTTCGTGGTGTCCTTAATACCCACAATCGCCACTTCGTCACCAACCTTCACAATCCCGCGCTCAACCCGGCCCGTCACCACCGTGCCCCGGCCAGAAATCGAGAACACGTCCTCGATCGGCATCAGGAACGCCTGGTCAATCGCACGCTCCGGCTCCGGAATGTACTCATCCAGCGCCTCAACCAGCTTCACCACCGCCGGCACACCAATGTCAGACTGGTCCCCTTCCAGGGCCTTCAAAGCACTGCCAATCACGATCGGCGTGTCGTCCCCAGGGAACTCGTAGGTGTCCAGAAGCTCGCGAACTTCCATCTCCACCAGCTCGAGAAGCTCTTCGTCGTCCACCATGTCCGCTTTGTTCAAAAACACCACAATCCGCGGTACACCCACCTGACGGGACAGCAGAATGTGTTCCCGGGTCTGCGGCATCGGGCCGTCCGCCGCCGAACACACCAGAATCGCACCGTCCATCTGTGCCGCACCGGTGATCATGTTCTTCACATAGTCCGCGTGCCCAGGGCAGTCCACGTGCGCGTAGTGACGCGCCGGGGACTCATACTCCACGTGCGACGTCGCAATCGTGATCCCCCGCGCACGCTCTTCCGGCGCATTGTCGATCTGGTCAAAGGCGCGTGCCTCACCAGTCTGGTAGGTCTCGTGGCACACCTTCGTGAGCGCCGCCGTCAGCGTCGTCTTACCATGGTCCACGTGACCAATCGTTCCCACGTTTACGTGCGGCTTAGTGCGCTCAAATTTCGCCTTGGACATGGAGAGCGTCTCCTGTGATTTCTTTGACCGGCCACGGCTGTCGGGCCTTAACCATAAAAATAGTGGGCACGCCCCATGCGTACCCACACCCTACACCGCCGACCCGAGGGCCTACGGTGCCGAGACCGCCGACGCCCCTTGGGCGATCGACACGGTCAACTGGTGCTCACAGGCGGATTTGAACCGCCGACCTCTCCCTTACCAAGGGAGTGCTCTACCAACTGAGCTATGTGAGCAAAACCTTCTCCAAATCATGCATTTGGAGCGGGTAGCGGGAATCGAACCCGCATCATCAGCTTGGAAGGCTGAGGTTCTACCATTGAACTATACCCGCTTAGCGTGGTGCTTCATTTCTCGCGCTACGGGCTTTCCGTCTCACTCTTATTATGGTGGAGGGGGAAGGATTCGAACCTTCGAAGGCTGAGCCGCCAGATTTACAGTCTGGTCCCTTTGACCGCTTGGGTACCCCTCCAGAAAGGGCGCCAGATTCTGCCGAGAATGGGGAACCCTGTCAATGCGCGAACAGCATTTCTCCAAAGGAAATAGTTGCCCTCTGCACGGCAGCCCCCCGGAACTTCGAAGCTGGTGCCGCCTCAACGATTCGAACGCTGGACCTTCTCATTACAAGTGAGCTGCTCTACCCCTGAGCTAAGGCGGCGAGGAGGGGGAGTGTAGGGAGTCCGGGGAGAGGTCGCAATGGATCTCTCCCAACGCGCGAAGCCCCTCCAGCACCAGTCTCGGCTCTAGCTCGATCCCATGGCGCGGCAGGCGATGCCTTAGCCCGGGCAGCAGCGCCGCCCCGTCGCCACCGGTGAGGACAATCGTTGGCGGCCGCCCCCACCGCACCGCGCCCTGCTGAGCCACCTCAGCAGTGAACGCCATGGTCTGCTGCAGCACCCCCTGAGCCACTGCTGCAGCGGTATGGCGCGGCGGCGCCTGGGCGGCATCCCAGCACCAGCCCCCTTCTCCCCGAACGCCATCCGTGCCCTGAAATAGAGCCCGCTGGGCAAGGGTGAGTCCGGGCACAATCCAGCCGCCCTCGTGCCTGCCCTCGGGGCTAAGGCAATCGATGGTAAGCGCACTGCCCGCATCCACGGTTACGGCGGGAAGAAGGCCCCGAGCCCTAAGGGCCACCAGCGCGAGCCAGCGATCAACCCCCAGGCGTGCGGGCTCTCGATAGCCAGGGGCTAAACCAGGGAAGGGATGGGCGCTGGCAGCCCGGTAAGCCAAGGTCCAGCCCAAGGCTTTGATCGCCCTTAGTAACTCCGATTCCCGATCCGGGCGCAGGACGGACGAAAGAAAGAGCACACCGGGGCCCTTGGGCAAGGTCGATGCTGCTTCTAGACTCAAGGCGCCCTCCCCGCGCAAGGCCGGCCCTTCCCGAAGCTGCCACTTGACCCGCGTGTTTCCCGCGTCGATGAGTAGTTGTCGCTCAGACATAGCGTGCTCGCCCACCTTCCAGGCGGCGCAGGGAAACTTCCCCGTGGCCGAGAACCTTCGGGCCGGAGAGCGTTTCGAGCACTAATAGCCCCTCTTCATTGATGCCTTGGTATCGTCCCTCAATGCGATCAGCCCCCATTTCGGCCTGCACGAAAGCGCCCTGGTAGGCGTCCAGCGCCTGATAGCGCTGGCGTAGGGCGGGGCTGAGGCCCACCCGAAGGAAAGCCCGAAGCTCCGACAGCAGCGCCGGAAAGATCGCCTCGAGAATAACCTCCCGGGACGCCCGAAGCCCCAAGGCGCGCAGCCCCAGGGCCTGGTCCGAAGCGGCCGGCAAAGGCATCACGTTGAGCCCAAGGCCAAGGATGAGCCAGCGGGCCGAGCCCTGCTGCTGCAGCTCAAGCAAAATGCCACCCACCTTGCCCTGAGCGTGAACAATGTCGTTAGGCCATTTGAGCACGAGGCCCGGCGCCCCGAGGCGCTGCAGAGTTTCTACGGTCGCCACGCCCACGGCCAGGGAGGCACCGGCCAGAACCGCATTGGGCGCAAGGGGCAAGGCCAGAGACAGATAGAGGCCGGAGCCAAGGGGGGAACGCCACTGCCGACCTCGCCGCCCGCGCCCCGCCGCCTGCCCTTCCGCGAGCACCAGCTGGGGAGCACCACTACGACGCGCCTGCGCCCAAGCAACATCATTAGTCGACCCCAGAAGGCGTGCGTAGTGGATTTCAAGGCAAGGCGCATCCTGCCGAGCCTGCATACTTAAGCGGTCCAGGGACAGCCATCGCGGGGCGCGCGGCCAGCCCCAGCAGTCGTCCAGCGCGCGATAGCGCAGCCCCAGGGCCTGGAGTGCCTCCCGATCCTCCTGAAGCGCCCCGGGGGTAAGGCTCAAGCGGGCCTCAAGGGCCACGGTACTTGCGGCGCCCGACTCGGCGAGAAGCTCAGCGATGGCCATCAGCTGCTCCGGAGCCATGACTGCTTCCTCCTAACCCCTGAAGGACGCGATCATAGCAGCCCCGGCGCCTCGCTCGGGTTATACTTGGCGTTTATCAGCGACCTTAAAGCGCCCCATGAAACGGCCTTTCCCGACGGCAAAAATTGGCTTCCTCGGCGGCGGCCAGCTGGTCCGCATGACGCTGCCCGCGGCGGCGCGCCTCGGCTGCGAAATTCATGTTCTGGACCCGGACCCTCAGTGCCCTGCCAGCGCACTGGCGCACCGCTTTAGCTGCGGCGCGCTGGATGATCCCGCTGCGCTCCGAGCGCTGGTGGAAGCCAACGATGTCACCACCTATGAAATCGAGGCCGTGGATACCACCACGCTCCTGACCCTTGAGGCGGAAGGGCACTGCATTTTGCCGTCGCCCCGCATCGTAGCGATCATTCAAGACAAGCTGAAACAGAAAGAGGCTTTCGCCGAGGCGGGCCTGGCCACAGCGCCCTTTCTGGCCTGCGATGAGCCCAGCGTCGACGCGCTCATCGCTTTTGGAGCACCGCTTGTGCAGAAGGCGCGCCGGGGAGGCTACGACGGTAAGGGGGTCACCGTGTTCACGGACCTTATCCGCGAGGACGCCATCCTGCCCGTCCCCTCCTTGCTAGAGGCCCACGTCGATTTCTCCCACGAGCTCGCAGTCATGGTCGCCCGCACCCCGCGAGGAGAAACGGTGTGCTATCCCGTGGTGGAAATGGTCTTTGACCCGGCGGCAAACTTGCTGGATACGCTCCTTGCGCCCGCGCGCGTTCCCGAGGCCACAGCCGAGGCCGCGCAAGCGCTCGCCCTCGCCGCCGTGGAAGCCCTAGGAGGGGTCGGGCTCTTTGGGGTTGAGCTATTTCTCACCCGGGATGGATCGCTCCTTTTGAATGAGGTCGCCCCGCGAAGCCATAACTCCGGCCACTGGACCGCTGAAGCTTGCCTCACGAGCCAGTTTGAGCAGCACCTGCGGGCCATTCTCGATCTGCCCCTGGGAAGCCCGGAGCAACTCAGGCCTGCGGCCATGCTCAATCTAGTCGCCGGGGCGCAGGCAAAGGGTCCGGCCACGATTACGGGACTCGAGGCCGCCCTCGCCGTCCCCGGCTGCACCGTACATCTCTATGGAAAGGCTGAGGCTCGACCCTTTCGAAAAATGGGCCATGCCACCGTCCTCGCCTCGTCCCCCGCGGCGGCACTGGAGGCAGCGCAAAGCCTTCGGAACGCCCTACGCTTTGGAGAGCCTTAATGAGTACGTCCCCAGCAGTGGGCATCATCATGGGCAGCGACTCGGACCTGCCCGTCATGGAAAAGGCGGGCGCACAGCTCGCGGCCCTCGCCATCCCCTTCGAGATGACCGTAGTTTCTGCCCATCGCACGCCCGATCGCATGATGACCTACGCCCGGCAGGCTAAGGCTCGGGGGCTAAAGGTCCTCATCGCCGGGGCTGGAGGTGCCGCCCATTTACCCGGCATGGTGGCTTCCATGACCACGCTTCCGGTGATTGGCGTGCCCGTGAACATTACGGCCCTCGCCGGTCAGGACGCGCTCCTCAGCATTGTGCAAATGCCCGCGGGCATTCCCGTGGCCACCGTCGCCATTGATAACGCGCCCAACGCAGCCCTTCTCGCCGCCCGCATGCTGGCGATCGGAGATAGCGCCCTCGCCGCGCGCCTGGAGGCGCATCAAGCAGCCATGGTGGAAGCGGTGGAAAGTAAAATTGCCGCGGTGGAAGCCCGCGGTGCTGAACTCCAGGAAGCGCCCTAGTGCTGGTGCCCGTGATTCTTTCCGGGGGTTCGGGCTCGCGCCTCTGGCCCCTTTCCCGAGAAGAAGCCCCCAAGCAGTTTCTGCCTCTATTGGAACAGCAAAGCCTGCTACAGCGCACCGCCCTCCGAGCGAGCGAGGCCGGCGCAAGCGCGCCCCTCATCGTTTGCAATCAGGCGCACCGATTCCTCGTGGCCCAGCAGCTCGCGGCGCTGGGCACGACGCCCCGGGGCATCATGCTCGAGCCCGTAGCACGCAATACGGCGCCGGCGATTGCCGCTGCCGCCTGCCTCTTGGAAGCATCGGAGGGCCCCGAGACCCGCATGCTTGTTCTCGCTGCCGACCACGCCATTCCCGACGAAGCCGCCTTTACCAAGGCCGTTGCCCTAGCGGACGGCCTCGCACAGGAAGGGGAAATCGTCACCTTTGGCATCGTGCCGACCCACGCGGAAACGGGCTACGGATATCTGAAAGCCGGCGCTCCCCGGGGCAGCGGCCGCGTCGTCGAGGCCTTTATCGAAAAGCCGAATCAGGACCGCGCGGATGCCTTTCTTGCCGAGGGGGGCTACTTCTGGAACTCCGGGATGTTTCTATTCCCCGTGGGCGTGCTCCTGGAGGCCCTAAAGCGCCATGCCCCTGCCGCCCTTAGCGCTGCCCGTCGGGCAGTGGCCGACGCAATGGAAGATCTCGACTTCCTTCGCCTGGAAGAAACAGCCTTCGCGGGGGCCCCCTCCGAGTCCATCGACTACGCCGTTATGGAGAAACTCGACCGAGCCGTCATGGTGCCTCTCGACGCTGGCTGGAGCGACGTGGGGGCGTGGGACGCGCTCTGGAGCCTGGGCGAGAAGGACGATGCGGGCAATGTTGCCCAGGGAGACGTGCTCGCCGTGGGCACGCACAACAGCTACCTCCGCAGCGATGGCCGACTACTGGCGACCGTTGGCGTCTCCGATCTGCTGGTAGTGGATACGGAGGATGCCACGCTGGTCGCCCACCGCTACGCCGCCCAGGGGGTGAAAACCTTGGTGGAAAGGCTTAAAAAAGCCGGGCGCTCGGAATTAGTCGGGCACCCGACACGCTGGGCGCCATGGGGCTCAGCGCGCCGCCTCGCGGAAGGGGAGGCCTTCGAAGCGCATCTACTGACGCTACAGCCTGGCCGCGCGATGGCCAGCCAGCGCCACCAACACCGCGCTGAGCATTGGATTGTGCTCGAAGGGACGGCGGAAGTGACACGAAATGGAGAAACCCACCACCTCGGTCCTCACGATGCGATCAGCATCGCCGCCGGGGACCAGCACCGCCTAGCGAACTCCGGATCTACCGCCCTCAAGGTGCTCGAGGTCGCCTCGGGTGCCATCGATCCCGACGATATCGAGCGCCAGCCCTAGGCGTCGGCGCCTGCCAACCTATCCGCAAAATAAAAACGGCACAAAGAAAAAGGGGGCTAGCCTGTTGGCTAGCCCCCTTTTGTTTAAAGCCTGACGACGACCTACTCTCACACGGGGAAACCCCGCACTACCATCGGCGCTAGACCGTTTCACTTCTGAGTTCGGGATGGATTCAGGTGGTT
>JADHNT010000106.1 GCA_016779385.1 Pseudomonadales bacterium | reverse complement strand
GTCACGGTTGGGCTCCTAGCCGCCAATGAATTTCATCACCATGGTTCCACCGGTAAAGGCGACGGGTTGCTTAGCCTTGAGGGTCGCCTCAAGAAGCGCCGGCAGCTGGGCGAGGGCCTCCTCCCGGGGCAGCGCCAGCAGCGGCCGGAGCGCCTGGTGGGCGGAAGAGGACAGGCACCCGTAGAGGTCCCCCTCCGAGGACAGGCGAAGGCGGGTGCAGCTTGAGCAAAAGGGCTCGGTCTCGTTGGGGATGATGCCGAAGGTGCCCCCGCCCGCTACCGCGAAGCGACGCGCCGTGCTGTCGAAGGGGGCCTGCGTACGCTCGAAGCTATGGTGCTCGCCAATCAGCGCCAGGATTTCTTCCATCGCGATAAAGTCCCGGTCAAAGGCAGCGCTGTGGCTCAAGTGGCCCATGCGCATGAGCTCGATGTAACGAAGCTCCATGCCCCGGTCCAGGGCGTAGCTCAGCAGGGGTTGGATTTGGCTGCGATTACTTGACCGCACAGGCACCATGTTGAGCTTTACCTTCAGCCCGGCCTCGAGGCAGGCGTCGACGGCGGCCAGCACCGTGGCCAGATCGCCGCCTCGGGCTAGGGGGCGGAAGGCCTTGGGATCCAGCGTGTCGAGAGAAATATTGATGCGCTTGAGGCCGCTGGCCACAAGCAACGGCACCTTGGGTCCGAGGAGCTGCCCATTGGTGGTGAGGCTTACGTCCTTGAGGCCGAGATCCATGATGCGCGGGAAGAGGTAGTCGAACTTTGGGGTCACTAGAGGTTCGCCCCCGGTTAGGCGCAAGCGATCGATGCCAGCCCCGGCCACCAGCAGCTCGATGGCCCGGAGCATTTGTTCGGCGTCGAGCTCCCGGTCTGCGCGGAGTAGCCGTTTGCCATCGGGTACGCAGTAGGTACAGGCGTAGTTACAGGCCGCCGTTAAGCTGACCCGGAGGTTACGGAAGCGGCGGCCAAAGCGATCTACGGGCCCAGGGGCGGGTGCGGTACTCATGAGGGCAGTATGCCACGGGCGTCTAGGGCATCGCGAAGCCGGTCGACGGTGCGTGCCTTCCAGAAAAAACGATTGCTGCCCTTCACTAAAAGCTGAGCCCCTGGGCTTAGGGCGTCCAAAATCGGGGCGAGGTCGAGGTTGTCCGTGCTCGGCCACCACCCCCAGCACCGCGGCCCCAGGCGCTCGGCCAGGGGCTTCATGAGCGGCCCCAGGAGAAACACTCCATCGAGTCCGGCGAAGTGCTCTTCCAGGGCGACATGGAAAGCGGGCCCGTCCACACCCAGTTCGAGCATATCGGCCAGTAAGGCGAGCTTAGGTCCCTTTCCCGGTGCGGCTTGAAGATCGCGCAGGGCCAGCCCCATGCTTTCTGGATTGGCGTTGTAGCTTTCATCAATGAGCACGCAGCCCCCGGCCTCGAGCCGGGAGCCCCGTCCCCTGGGGGCGGGCACCGCTGCCATGGGGGGCACCGCGGGCGCCAAGGGGAGCCCCGCTGCCTGGAGGCACGCCAGAATGGCCGTGGCGCTCCGCTGCCGGTGCTCAGCGCCGAGAGGCGTAAGGTCAATACCGTCCCCGAGGCCCTGAAGCATCCCGGATTCATCGCGATAAAAGTCCGCTGAGGCGCCCTCGCCGCGGTGATCCTCGAAGGTCAGGGCCCGCGCATGCCCGGGGGAGCGATCTTTGGGGCAAACGATTACGCCCTCCGGGCCGAGGCCCGCAGCGATGGAGAGCTTTTCTTCCGCGATGGCCGCTAGGCTGCCCAGGCCCTCTAGGTGCACGGGCAGAATATTGAGTACCAGCGCCACCGTGGGCTGCACCAGCCGGCTTAGGGGCGCAATCTCCCCGGGGCGATTCATGCCCAGCTCAAAGACGGCGGCTGCGGAGCCCTGAGGCAAACGGGCCAGAGACAGGGGGACGCCCAGGTGGTTATTTAAGCTGCCTTCAGTCGCGTGTACGGCGTCGGCGCCGAAGTGCGCCTGGAGAGCCGCGGTGAGCAGGGCCTTGGCTGTGGTTTTCCCTGAGGACCCGGTGAGGGCGAAGACCGGCCCGGAGCAGCGCTGCCGCGCCCCGCGGGCGAGGGTCCAGAGGGCTTCGTAGGGATCGGGGACGACGATTTCCCGAGCTCCCGCACCTAGGCTCTCCCGCACCACCACCGCGGACGCCCCCTGCTCAAGGGCGTGGGCCGCAAAGCGCTGGCCGTCCTGCCCTTGGGTGCTGGCGCCGCGAAAGCGGGGATCCAGCCCCTGGAGAGCGAAGAAGAGATCGCCGGGGGTGAGGCGACGGGAATCTAGACTGATGCCCGTGCACCGCAGCGCCTGGCTGCAGGAGACGCCCCAAAGCGTCGAAAGCTCAGATCCGGTCCAAAGGGGCTGGGTTTCCACGGTGCGGCGGCTCCGATTGTCGGTACACTTAAACGCTCAAGCCCACCCTGGAGCCCTCTTATGAGCGCACTGATACTTGCCGTTGCCCTCGCGGCACTCATGCCCATTGTCTTTGCTGGCATCGCCAAGCGCCAGGGGGGCTACGACAATCGCGCCCCGCGCGCGTGGCTTGCGCAGCTTGAGGGGGCTCAGGCCCGCGCCCAGGCAACGCAGGAAAACAGCCATGAGGCCTTCCCACCCTTCGCCGCCGCGGTGATTCTCGCGCTGGTGCTGGCGCCCGAGCGGATCTCCGAGGTCACCACCTTCGCCTACGTCTTTCTTGTCCTTCGACTGGCCTATGGCTGGGCTTACATCACGGACCGGGACAAGCTGCGCTCCCTGCTGTGGACCCTCGCTTTGGCCTGTACCCTTCGAATCTTCTGGCTCGCCGCCATTTCTGTCTAAGGAGCGCTGCCATGTCCTCTGAAAAGCTGGGCCTTTGGGCCAGACTCAACCGCGGCCTTGAAGGCCTGCGCCGCAGCCTCGCGAATGTGGGTTTTGTGCTCATCGTGGTTTTGGTGGCGCTGGGGCTATCCCAAGGCGACGGCACGCCGTCGGTGCCAGAGGGCGGTGCCCTCGTGCTGACCCTCGATGGTCCTCTGGTGGACGCTCCGCCCACCCCCGACCCCTTCTCGGCCCTTTTTGATGAGGGGGGCTTCGAGCCCCTCGTGCTGGCTGAGGTGCTCCGAGCCCTGAGGGCCGTGAAATCGGATGCAGCGCTTAGGGGCGTGGTGCTTGATCTCGACGCCTTTCCCGGCGCGGGCTTTGCCACCCTCGAACGCCTAGGCGCAGCGCTCGCGGATCTCCGGGCGGCAGGAAAAACCGTCGTCACCCACAGCGAGGGCCTCTCCCAGGCCGCCTATTACCTTGCGAGCTTCAGCGATGAGCTTTACCTCGATCCGGAAGGGGATCTCTGGCTCCGGGGCCTGGCCAGCGAGCCCCTCTACTTCGGCGAGGCGCTCGATCGCCTGAAGGTTTCCGTCGAAGTGCTCCGCGCCGGTCGCTACAAGGCCGCGGTGGAACCGTTGCTCCGTAACGATATGTCCCCGGAGGCCCGGGAGGCCGACCAGGCTCTGATCGATAGCCTCTGGGCGGGCTATGCGGAGACGGTGGTGGCCAACCGTCGCATGGACCCCGAGCCCTTCGATCGTCTGTTGCGAGAATGGCCTCAGCGCCTGCTCGCCGCCGGCGGTGACAGCGCACGCTTGGCTCTGGAGGCGGGCTTGGTGGATGAACTTCTGCCCCGGGATGCGCGCCTTGATCGGCTGCAAAGCCGCTTTGGCGTGGATCCAGAGGATCCGATGGCCTATCAAGCTATTGGCCTTGGCGCTTATCTAGCGAATCGACCCGAGGCGCCCTTGCCCGAAGCACCTGCCGTTGCCGTCATCGTGGCCGAGGGGACTATTGCCCCGGGAGCCGGAGGCGACGGCCAGGTCGGCGATGACGTGGTCGCTCAGATTGATGATGCCCGGCTCGATGACGCCGTCGCGGCGGTCGTGCTTCGCGTCAATTCCCCGGGCGGGGCTGCTAACCAGTCGGAGCAGGTTCGTCGGGCCCTGGCCCTGGTCCAGAGTCATGGTAAGCCCGTGGTGGTGAGCATGGGGGACCTGGCGGCTTCCGGAGGCTATTGGATTTCGAGCACCGCTGACCACATTTTCGCCGAGGCGGGCACCATTACCGGCTCCATCGGGGCCTTTGCCTTGACCGCAACCTTCGAGCACAGCGCCGGGGCCCTTGGGGTTAGCACTGACGGAGTGCAGACCCACCCCCTTGCGGGGGCTACCAACGCCTTCCGCCCCCTTAACCCTGGGCTTCGCACCATGATCCAAGCCGGTATCGACCGCACCTATGCCGCCTTTCAGGCCCGGGTGGCGGAGGGCCGGGGCCTGACCCCGGAGGCGGTGGATGCGCTGGCCGAGGGCCGGGTCTGGAGCGGTCGCACCGCCTTTGAGCTGGGGCTCGTGGATACGCTGGGCGGGCTGGAGGATGCTATTGCGGAGGCCGCCCGCCTCGCGGAGCTCGAGGCCTATCGGGTGCAGCGCTTCACCCCGGCCCTGTCGCCCCTGGAAGCGATGCTCTCCGTGATGCTGGACGCGGTAGGTTTAGGTCCGCGCCCTAGCGCTGGCCCCCTAGGGGCCTGGCTGGCCTCCGTCTTCAGCGGCGCGGAAGCGTTGATTAACCTCGATTACCGCAATGCGGGCGTTGTGGTGTGGTGCCCGCGGTGCGAACGCCTAACGCCCTAGCGGACCTCGCGCCTAACCGGTGTCCTTCGGAGCGGGGTTTGGCGCGTCAGGGTGGGCCTTGGAAAAGCCGGTCCAGTAATTGCGGATTTCCTGACGGATTTCCTTGCGCATCACCATAAGACCCAACAGGTTCGGAAGGGTCATGACCACCATGGTGATGGCAGCGATTTGCCAAATCAGGGTGGTGTCCGCGATAGCCGCCAGGAAGAAGCCCACTACGTAAACCAGCCGGTAAGGCATGATCGATTTTGTTCCGAAGAGGAAGGTCATGCTCCGATCCCCGTAGTAGGACCAGGCCAGGGCCGTTGAAAAGGCAAAGAGCATGAGCCCGAAGGCCACGATGTAGGGGCCAATGCTACCGAGGAAGCTGCGATTAAAGGCCTCGACGGTCAGGGCCGCGGAGTGGATCAGGGACTCGCCCCGAAGGTAAACGTCAGGCTCCGCGATACGCCCGTCCCGTACCATCACCTCCCCCGTAAAGCGCCGGTTCTGACCGATATGGTAGGTCACGTTTTCCGCCACGGAGCGAGCATGAAGGATGGTGAACCCTTCGTGGGTGGCTTCCCCGTTCTGGACCTCAATAGTGCCGGAATAGCGTTGAACGCTGGAGGGCTGATCCGTGAGAAAGGCGCTTAAGGCCGTCACGTGCTGTGCATCGCTGTCCGTAAGGTCCCCGGCCAGGATGATGGTGTCCGAGTCTTGGAAGTCATTGGGGAACTTTTCGTTCCAAACCCCAGAGGACAGAATCACGAGGCCCGTTAGGGTGCAAATCAAAATCGTGTCGATGAAGGGCTCGAGGATGGCCACGAAGCCTTCCGAGACGGGTTCCCGGCCCTTCGCCGAGGCATGGGCGATGGGCGCGCTGCCCTGCCCCGCTTCGTTGGAGAAGAGGCCACGATTGACGCCTCGGTTGAAGGCGTAGGCAAAGGACGCCCCGAGAAAGCCCCCGGCCGCGGCGGAACCGCTAAAGGCGTCCCGGAAAACGGATACGAAAGCGGGTCCCACGAATTCCAGGTTCGAGACAATCACCGCCAGGGCGCCAATGCCGTAGGCCGCCGCCATGAAGGGCACCAGCTTCGAGGTCACCGCGGCGATGCGCTTAATCCCCCCGATGATCACGAGGCCCAGGGCCACGGCGAGCACGCCCCCGGTCCAGTAGGGGGATAGGCCAAAGGTGGCATCCATGGCCTGCGCAATGTTGTTGGCCTGGGGCATGCTTCCCGTACCAAAGGAGGTGGCCACGCAGGCGACGGCGAAGAGGATAGCAAGCCAGCGCATATTCATGCCCCGGTCCATGTAGTACATGGGCCCCCCAGCCATGTGCCCCTCTTCGTCCACCACACGGTATTTATAGGAAATCAGCACCTCCACAAACTTCGTGGTCATGCCAAAGAGCGCCGTGGCCCACATCCAGAAGAGCGCGGCGGGCCCGCCGACGTGCAGTGCCAGGGCCACCCCTCCGATGTTCCCCGTGCCTACCGTTCCCGATAGGGCCGTGGCCAGGGCCTGGAAGTGGGTCGTATCCCCCGGGGCGTCCTTGTCGTCATAGCGCCCCGCAAGGATGCGCCAGGCGTGGCGGAAGTAGCGCACCTGGGGAAAGCCCAGGTAGATGGTGAAGAAGATCCCCACGCCAAGGAGCAGGATGGGGAAGTACTGGGCGGAACCGAGGAATCCATCAAGGGTAATCAAAAAACTGCTGAGCTGTTCCAAGGTTCGCTCCCTTTGGCCAGGCCAAGGCGCAGCGTGGCGGCTGCGCACTGTTTCAAACGAGGCGCCTAGGGGGCGTCGAGCTTCGCTCCCAGGGCCGCTTTCATGACGTAGTAGATCACATTTTGCTCAAGGACACCGCCGAGGCGCAGGGACCCCGCGCCCCAGCCGTAAACCGCCACGTCCTCGCCCCCATGGGTCTCCGCACCCGACGGCACCATGGCTTCCTGGAGGTAATTGGGGGCCTGCACGTCCACGTTCGTAAGATCGGGGCGACCGGTTGTGGGCTCTACCGTGCGCAGATAGTGCGGCGCGATTTTAGGGCCGGCCTCTTGCTGGTCACTTTTCCCGGGATAGCCAGGCCCGTTGGTGTAGGCCAAGGTGGTATAGGGCAGCCCCAGCGCATCCTTGGCCGGCGTGCTTTCCGCAAAGCCTTGCTCGTCATTACCGACGGTTAAGCCAAGGATGGGATTGCCTCGGGTAGGATAGCCGGCAAAGGTCAGCGTGTGGCTGTGGTCGGCGGTCACAAGGATCAGCGTTTCGCTCTCGTTGCTCTTGGCCACCGCTGTGGC
>JADHNT010000023.1 GCA_016779385.1 Pseudomonadales bacterium | reverse complement strand
CGACCTTCCCGTGCGCGTGGTCTTTGATCAGTGCATCACCCTGGCCCATCGCTTTGGGGCCAGCGAAAGCCATCGCTTCATCAATGCCGTCTTGGACGGCGTCGCGCGCCAGCTCCGCGCCCCGGAGATGAGCGCCCAAAGCAAACGCTAGGGCGGGCCATGGCCTCAGAGTTTGAACTGATTGCGGCACTGCGCCGCCGCCTTTCCGCCACCGGGCCCACCGTGCTCCTCGGCCCCGGCGATGACGCCGCGCTGATTCAGCCGCCTCCCGGTCAGGGGCAAGTCCTCTCCACCGATACGCTCGTGGCCGACCGCCACTTTCCCGCCGGTCTTGCCCCAGCCCTGCTGGCCTGGCGGTCCCTTGCTGTGAACCTGTCCGATCTGGCGGCCATGGGCGCGGAGCCTGGGCCGCTGCTGATTGCCCTCACGGCCCCGGACCTCACCCCCGCCTGGATCGACGGCTTTTGCGAGGGGGTGCTCGCCTGCCTGGCGGCCCACGCCCCGAGCGCGACCCTCGTGGGGGGCAACCTCGCCCGAGGTCCTTTGCAAGTGTCCGTCACCGTTACGGGCTGGGTGCTCCCGGCCCAGGCGCTGCTTAGGAGCGGGGCCAAGGTGGGGGATCGAATCTTTGTGAGCGGTGTGCTGGGGGCCGGCCTGGCGGGCAGGGAAGCGCTGGACGCCTCAGGCCTGGCGCCTGCGGAGCTGGCGCTATCCGCCGTTTCCCCGGCCTTTGCGCCCTACCTGACGCCCGAGCCCCGGGTGGGCCTTGGCCTCGCCCTGCGGGGCAAGGCCACGGCGTGCATTGATATCTCCGATGGGTTGGCTGCCGAGCTGGGCCATCTCGCGGACGCCTCCGGGGTAGGAATGCGGCTCGATTCCGAGGCCGTGCCCCGGGAGGGCACCCTGGAGGCGGCGCTCACCGGTGGCGATGACTACGAATTGCTCTTTACCCTGCCCCCGGCGGAGGCCACGGCGGAAAAGCTGGCCGCCTTGGCCGCGAAGGGGGGTGTGGCGATTCAGGAGATCGGCCTGTGCGAGGCTGAGGCCGGGCTTCGCGGCCTACCACCCCTGGGGGGGCAGGCGGGCTGGGATCACTTTTCCCAGCCCTAGCGGGCGCTCAGCCGCGACTCCACCGTCTTTACGATCCCGGCCCGGTCTAGCCCGAGCTCCGTGAGCACCGTGTCCGGGCTGCCATGGGGGAGCCAGCGATCGGGCAGGCCTAAGGTGAGGCACGGTGGGGCTTTGCCCAGCGTACCCAGATACTCCAGCACGGCGGATCCCGCGCCCCCGGCAATAACGTTCTCTTCCAGGGTCACCAGCAGCTCGTGCTTCTCGGCCAGTTCGGCGATGCAGGCCTCATCCAGCGGCTTCACGAAGCGCATGTTTACCACCGTGGCGTCGAGGGCTTCCGCCGCGGCGAGGGCCGGCTGCACTAGGGGCCCGAAAGCCAGGAGCGCCACCCTTGAGCCTTCCCGCAGCACCTCCGCCTTGCCGATGGGTAGGGTCGTGAGCGCTTCATCGATGGGCGTGCCCGGCCCGGTCCCCCGGGGATAGCGCACCGCGGCGGGCCCCGCGTACTGGTAGCCCGTGGTGAGCATGGCTCGGGTTTCGTTTTCGTCCGCCGGCACCATGATCACGAGATCGGGGATGCAGCGCAGGAAGCTCAAGTCGAAGATGCCCGCGTGGGTGGGACCGTCTTCCACGAGCCCGGCTCGGTCCAGGGCAAAGAGCACGTCCAGCCCTTGAATGGCAACGTCGTGGATCAGCTGATCGTAGGCGCGCTGGAGGAAGGTGGAGTAGATCGCCACCACGGGCTTCGCCCCTTCGCAGGCGAGCCCCGCGGCCAGGGCCACGGCGTGCTGCTCGGCGATGCCCACGTCGAAATAGCGCTCTGGGAAGCGCTTGGAGAAGGCGATGAGATCCGAGCCTTCGGACATCGCCGGGGTAATGCCTATGAGCTTGGGGTCTTCCGCGGCCATATCCACCAGCCACTGTCCGAAGACGTTGGCATATTTCGGCCCGTTGCTGGCCGGGGGGCTGCCCTTGGGCTTCACCTTGGCGAGGGAATGCATGCCGTGGGGATCCTGCTCCGCAGGCTTGAAGCCCTTCCCCTTCTGCGTAATCACATGGAGGAACTGGGGCCCCCGGAGATACTTCAGGGTGCGGAAGGCCGAGAGCAGCTCGTCTAAGTTGTGCCCATCCACGGGGCCGATGTAGTTAAAGCCAAGCTCCTCGAAGAGCGTGCCCGGCACCACCATGCCCTTCATGTGCTCCTCGGCGCGGCGGGCGACGCCGCTGGCCCCGGGAATGCGCTTCAGGACCCGCTTGCTCCCCTCGCGAACGGAGGCGTACAGCCGGCTGGCAAAAATGCGGGCGAAGTAACGCGAGAGGCCCCCCACGTTTTCCGAGATGGACATGGCGTTATCGTTCAGGATTACCAGGAGGTCTTCGTCTACCTCTCCGGCGTGATTCAAGGCCTCGAAGGCAAGGCCCGCGGTCATCGCGCCATCGCCGATGACCGCGATGGCCCGGCGGTCCGAGCCAGTCCGCGCAGAGGCCAGGGCCATGCCCAGGGCGGCGCTGATGGAGGTGCTCGAATGGCCTACGCCGAAGGTATCGAAGAGCGACTCATCACGCTGGGGGAAGGGCGCGAGGCCGCCGTATTGGCGGATGCTGGGCATGGCTTCCCGCCGCCCCGTGAGAATCTTGTGGGGATAGGCTTGGTGGCCCACGTCCCAGACGATGCGGTCCTCCGGGGTGTTGAAGCTGTAGTGCAGGGCAACGGTGAGCTCCACTACCCCGAGGCCGGCGCCGAAGTGGCCGCCGCTTTGGCTGACGCTCCAAGCTAGGAAGTGGCGGAGTTCCTCGACCAGCTCCGGGAGCTGTGCTGGGCGCAGGCGGCGGAGCGCTTCCGGGCCGTCGATGCGATCGAGAAGCGGGGTAGCAGGCCGCTCGCTGGGAATGGCTTCAATCATGCCGTGCCTTAGACCGGTGCCGCAGTGCACTGCGGACGAATATGACTGTTTATTTTACCTAACACTTTCCTGGCCGTCCCACTAAAAGCGGCGATTCCGCACCCAGGTAAGGGCAGCAGCTAAGCGGTCGCCCTGGGGCAGGGGCGAAAGGGCGGCGAGCCCTGCCTGCAGAAGGCGATCGGCCCGCGCTTCGGCGCCTTCAAGGCCGAGGATCGAAACATAGGTCGCCTTTCCCAGGGCGGCATCGGCGCCAGCGGTTTTGCCCAAGGTGGCCGTATCCCCCGTGGCATCAAGAAGATCGTCCGTCACCTGAAATAGCAGCCCAAGCGCCTCACCGTAGGCCCCGAGCGCTTCGAGGTGCGCCGGGGCGGCATCCGGGGTGGTGAGGGCACCCAGGGTGAGGGCGGCGCGAATGAGGGCGCCGGTTTTCCCCTGGTGGAGGGCGCTGAGGGCATCTTCCGTGATGCGCTGCCCCGTGCTGGCCATGTCTAGCGCTTGGCCCCCAACCATGCCCGCGACCCCGGCGGCGCGCCCCAGGGTTAGCAGCATCTGCAGGCGCTGGGCGGGAGGCAGCGGCGATAGCTCTGGCGCGCTGGCTAGATGCTCAAAAGCGAGGGTGAGGAGACCGTCGCCGGCGAGGATTGCCGTGGCCTCCCCGAAAGCCACGTGCACCGTGGGCTGGCCTCGGCGAAGCGCGTCGTCGTCCATGGCGGGCAGGTCATCGTGTACCAGGGAATAGGCGTGAATGAGCTCCACGGCGATCCCGGCCATGAGCGCCGGCTCCGGTGCGGCACCTGGCGTTAGGGCTTCCTGGGCCGCGAGGGCGAGGGCCGGACGAAGGCGCTTACCGCCCAGCAATACGGCATGCGTCAGCGCATCCCCCAAACTTTCCGTGGCCGCCCCAGCTCGGGCTAGGACTGCTGTAAGCGCGCCGTCGACGGCCGGGCGCTGCGCCGCCAGCCAGGCGTCGAAGGGTTCCGGGCTCAAGGGGCGCCGCTAGGGCTGAGGGGTTCGGTGCGCAGGGCGCCGTCTTCCTCCAGGAGGACGCGGACCCGCTGCTCTGCGACGGAAAGCACCTTTTGGCACTGGCGCGTCAGGGCGATGCCCTGCTCGAAGGCGCCGAGGGCCGCCTCCAGGGAAAGATCGCCGCTTTCCAGCTGCTCCACCAGGGCCTCGAGGGCATCGAGGGTGTGTTCGAAGTTGCCCAGCGCATCGGCGCTGGCACTTTCCTCGGCGGCGGGGGTTTCGGTCCCTTCCGACATGGCGCGCGGTCCTTGGATAAAAAGAAGACGTTACCCCGCCCCCGCGGCCCTCGCAATCGGGGCTTGCGTTCTCCCTCGCGCTGGGCACACTGGGGGCTCAAGGAGACGCCTTATCCCCCAGCATTTTCAGGAGATGCACCATGGCATTTTTTCAAGCTCGGCCTCTTCGCGCGGCCATCCTGTCCGCGGCCCTTCTGGCCAGCGGCGCCCAGGCCGCGGACGAAGGTGCGGCGGAATACCGGGAAGCGATTTTTGAAGCCATCGGCGGCCACATGAGCGCGATGGTGGGCATCATCAAGGGCGAAGTGCCCCATCGGCAGGATCTCGCCCTGCACGCGAAGGGCATTGCGGCCCTGGCGCCGGTCACCCAGCACATCTTCCCCGCCGACTCCTACATCGAAGGAGGCCATGCCAAGGCAGAAATCTGGAGCGATCCGGAAACCTTCGCCGAGCGTCGGCAGAACTTCCTGGAAGCCGCCGCGGCCCTCGGCGCCGTGGCCGATAGTGGCGATCAGGCCGCCTTCATGGGCGCTTTTAAAACCCTAGGAGGCGCCTGCAAGGGCTGCCACGATAGCTTCCGCGCGAAGTAAGCCCCCGCGGGGGCCTAGGGCAGATAGGTCAGCACGGCCCACACCACCCCCGCCGCCAGCACCATCAGCCCACCCCCGAGGAGGGGGCGGCGCTGAACGTCCTCCCCCGTTTGCTCCGGTCGCCGGCCGCTTACCATGGCGCCGAGCAGGCGCTCCTTGAACACTCCGCGATGCACCGCCAGGGCCAGCAGATGGAGGCCCACGACGCTGCCCACGGTCCAGGGGCCCAGGCCATGGATTTGGTTAGCAAGCCGGGCCCAGCCGTCGCTTGCGAGATCATAGAGAGGCCCTTCCACAAACAGGTCGTCCGTGGTGAAGAGGCCCGTCACGCCCTGGAGCCCGACCACCAGCAGGATGAGCACCACGGCCCAGCCGCCGAGGGGATTGTGCCCCCGGCGCTGGGGCGCTTGGCCGGGGCTTAATGCCCGAACATAAGCCAGCACCGACCCGGGCCCCCGGAGAAAATCGCTAAAGCGCGCCGTGGCGGGGCCGGCGATTCCCCAAAGGAACCGGAAGATCACGAGGGCCAGCACGGTGAAGCCGCCCCATTGATGCCAGTCCATGGCCTCGAAGCCGCCGAAGAGGCCCGTGTAGACGCACATCCCTACCGCGCCGGCGAGGGCCCAGTGAAAGAGGCGCAGCCAGCCATCCCAAACCAGCGTGCCCTTGGGGGCGCTGTCCGTTCCGTCTGTTGGCTTATTCAAGCAGCAGTTCCTTGCGTTCGTAGGCCAGGAGGGCCCGCTGAAGGGGTTGAGGGTCCGCGGCGGAGGCCAAGGCCCGTTTCTGCCAGCGCAGGGCTTCCGCAAAGTCCCCGCTGGCGGCGTGGGCCGCGGCCAGTACGGCCAGGTGGGAGGCAGTGGGTGCGGCCTGGGCCAGCGGTTCCGCGAGGGCCCGGGCATAGGCGGCATTGCGAAGCTCAGGATTCGCGGCGGTGGCCAGGTGCCAGGCCAGGGCGCGCTGGGCATCCTGGTAGCCGGCCGCGCTGGCCTTGCGCAAGAGCGCAAGGGCGCCGGACTGATCCTGGGCCAGGCCCTGGCCGGTCCACTTGAGTCGCGCCAGGGCCGTTTGTGCGTAGGGGTCGCCCTTGGCCGCGGCCCGGGCGTACCAGCGCAGGGCTTCGGGCAGATCCCGCCGGGTCAGGCTTCCGCTTTCCAGGGCCCAGGCTAGACGACGCTGCGCGCCCTCATGACCCACCTTGGCGGCGGCCTTGAGCCATTGCAGCGCCTCCGATTCATTCCCGGCCGCCTCAAGCTCTGCTGCGAGTTGAAATTGAGCTCGGGGAACCCCCGCGGTGGCAGCGCGCAACCGCCAGGCCCGGGCCTGCTTTGCGTCCCGGGGGCCCCATAGGGTGGCGAGCACCGCCGCGGCCTCCCCGAGGCCCGCTTCCGCGGCGTTGGTGAGGAGGGCTTCGATGGGCGCGGCCAGGTCTGCCGGCGCCTGCCCCTGGGCGAGGAGCTCGCCCGCGCGAAGCAGCGAGGGCTCATGGCCCTGCACAGCGGCCTCGCGATAGAAGGCAAGAGCCCCGGCAAGATCCACTGGGCCCCCGAGGCCCTGCTCCCGAAGCACGGCTCCGTTAAAGAGCGCTTCTTCATGGCCCTGACGCGCCGCTCGGCCGTAGAGGGTTCGGGCCCGGCGGGGGTTCGGTGCTACCCCGAGCCCCTTCAGGGACAGCCAGGCCAAAGCGTTCTGGGCCGGCGCAAGGCTCGGGTCGAACTCGAGGGCGCGCTGATAGTCCTGGGCCGCGGAGACAAAGAGTTGATCCCGGTAGAACAAAAGGCCCCGGAGGAAATAGGCAAAGGCGCGCTGCTCCCGGGAGAGCCGGGGCCGATGGAGCAGGGGCTCGAGGGCTAGCCGTCCTTGAAGCGTTGCGCCGGCCTGGGCGGCGGTTACGGCCCGCTCGTAACGTTCCGCCGCCGGGGGGCGGGGGACGGCAGTGGCGCCGAGGCTGGTCAGCAGCAGGGCCAAAAGGACGACAGCCGAGCCTAGGGACGCTCGGGGTCGAAGGGGGTAGGGCAGGCGCCGTGCGGCCATGGGCAATCCCCGGCGAAGCAACGGTAATTAGGGTGCCACAGTCCCGGGCGCCCTGCAGCTGTCCGCAGGGGCTCAGGGGCCCTTAGCGTTGTCATCCCCCGGGCGCTTGCCCAGGGTCCAGTAGGTGAAGGCCAGCACTTCCGCGACGGCGCGGAAGAGGGCTGGGGGCACCTCATGACTGGGGGGCACCAGGGCCAGTAGGGGCGCCAGCTCCGGGTCAGGGTAACGGGGCACCCCGGCGGCGTCGGCGCGGCGAAGGATTTCCTCGGCGATGGCCGCGCGGCCGCTGGCCACCACGTCCGGGGCCCGTTCCCGGGTGCCTTCCCATTTCAGGGCGACGGCGACGCTTTGCCCGCTGTCCTGGCGACTCACTGCTTGGGCTCCACCGCAGCCACCCGCAGGTGCGCCGGCGCCTCCCCCCGATGAACGCCAAACTGGTCCACCACAAAGCCTTGCTCCGCGAGGTGCGTGCGCAGGCCGCCAAGGGCGGCCCCGAGCCGCGCCTCCGTCTTTTGCGCCGCACACCAAAGCCGGCCACTTAAGTGAATCCCTTCGAGGGTGATATGCCCCTCAATGGCGTTGGCCGTGCCCGGTTCCACGGCCAGGCGCGCCGTCCAGCGCGCCGCCCCCTCGGGTTGGTTCGGGCGCGGCGCCTCGCGGCGAATTTGCACCTGCCAGAGCTGTTCCTTGTCGGCGAAGGCGATGGGCAGCTCCAAAAGCCAGCTTGGCTGGTCGGGGGGCTGACTCAAGCTGTGGTGCTGGAAGAGGCGCAGGCGCGCGAGCCCCTGGTCGATCTGTCGCTCCAGGCGCTGCAGCTTCGCCGTATCCTCGGCGAGGGCGCGTTCCAGCTCCAGCAGCGGGGCCTCCCGGGAAGCGCCTCTCCCCTCGACCTTCCCCGGCGCATCCGCCACCTTCCTTCGGCCCTCAGGCCTCGACGCCGGGGTCAGCTGGGGCAGTCGCAGCTCGCTGCCGAGCCCCCGAGCGGCGCTGGCTTGCACCTGCGCGGCTTGGCCGTGGGCGGCGCCGGTTCGGGGGGGCTGGCTTTGTTGAGACGGGGTGCTGCTCTCCCGGCGCTGGGCAAGGGCTTCCTGAATCTCTCCCCGCAGCTTAAGGAGCACCCCGCGCTGATCCCGCGCCGGCGCCTGTCCGGCTTTGAGCTTGCCTTCGAAGAAGATCCCGCTTTCCTCCAGGGCCGACTGCAAACTGTTCGCCGAAAGGGCGTTCAGGGACAGGGCCGGAAGCTGGCCGCCTAGGGCGCGGAGGGCCTGGGCCAGCCCCTGGAGGCGCGGATCGGAGAAGGTGCTTTGGGATGCCTGCTGATTCACCGCGCGAGGGCTTTGATCGCGCCCCGCGGCCCCGCGCCAGAGCCGATCGAGGGCCGCCTGGTTGAGGCTTTGCCCCTCCCTCCGGAGCAGCTCTCGCACGTGCAGGGGCTTACCCTCTCCGTCGCCCTCCACCAGCAGCTGGTCCCCGGGCTTAAGGGAAGGTGCGCCCTGAAGGGATGCGTGAAAGCGCCTACTGCCCAGGGCGAAGGTGCCCTGACTGCCTTCCTGGAACAGAAAGGTGGCGACTTTTTGCTGACCGACCGCGGGGAGGGCGCTGCTGAGCGCGGCCTTTGCGGAGGCAGGCGTGCGCTGGGGCGCTGCAAAGGGCAGGCGCGGGCTATCCACCATAGTAAAGCGTTCCTTCCCTGGGCTGGCCCCGGGGTCACGCTAGGGCTATCGGCCAAGGGTGCCCCAGCTTAAGGGCGCAGGGCGATCCTCTGCTCGCGTCGACTTAAAGCAGCCGACAGGAGGGGGTTTGCCCCGTGGCTCGGGCCTGGTCATAGCGAGCTAGGGCCCCCGGGAGGGCTTGGCGCAGGGCGGCAAGGCGAGTGGTAGAGGCCGGATGGGTGGAAAGCAGCTCCGGCGGGCGCTGTCCGGCCCCGTCCTGGGCGCCCATGGCTTCCCAAAGGCGCAGGGCCCCCGTGGGATCAAAGCCCGCATCGGCCATGAGGCGCAGCCCCAGGAGGTCCGCTTCGCTTTCCTGCTGGCGAGAGAAGGGCAAAAGGATGCCCACCTGGGCCCCCAGGCCCAGGGCCGCAAGGAGATCATCCCCGCCGGGGCGGCTTTGCATGCCGCTCACTGCGGAAAGGACCTCAAGCCCCGCCTGGGTGGCCATTTGCGTACTCACCCGAGCATTGCCGTGGCGGGCGAGCACGTGCGCAATTTCATGGCCGATAACCGCCGCCAGGGCATCGGCATCCTGGGCGACGCCGAGGAGCCCGGTGTAGATGCCGATATGGCGCCCGGGCAGAGCGAAGGCGTTCACGTCGTCGCTTTGGAACACCCGCACCTCCCAGTCACCCCCCACCTGGGCCGTCAGGGGGGCCGTGACGCAGCGCACGTAGGTGGTCACCTCCCCCTCGGGGAGAAGCGTCTCCTGCGCCTTAATCTCCTCGAAGCTCTCGTCTCCCAGCTTCGCCATGTCCTGTTCGGAGAACAGGAGCAACTGTTGCTGCCCCGTGGGGCTGGTGGTGCAGCTGGCCAGGAGGAGCGTTAGGATCAAAAGGGGGAGGGGTTGGCGCATGGGCTCGGTCCTTAGCTGGGCGACCTGCTCGGGCAGGCGGCGAGAGGACTAAAGATGAGTCCCTTCGGCCGACCCTTCAAGGGGCACTTGCAAGGGGGCTTGCAAGGAACGGAAGGGGAGATTCTGCCGATGATGACCGGTGAGCAGTACCGGGCCTCGCTGCGCGATGGCCGGGCAACGTACTTTGAGGGGCAGCGGGTGGAGGATGTCACCGCCCACGCGCTCTTGGGGCAAACGGTGGATTCCGCTGCTGCCGGCTATGAACGTTTCTATGACCCTACGCCGGGGGCCATCGGCGCCTTTATGGAGGTGCCGAAGGACGCGGACTCGCTGCGGGCGCAGGTGGAACTTCACGAAACGGTGGATCTACTCACCCACGTCACCTACGCCTCCATCATGACCCTGCTGACCGCCGCCGATCGCATCAGTGAGGCCATGCCCGAGCATGCGGCGCGCATCCGCGCTTGGGTGAGAACGGCGCAGTCCGACGATGTGCGCATCACCCAGTGCATCACCGATGCCAAGGGCGACCGGAGCCGGCGCCCGGCGCAGCAGGACGACCCCGACGCCTACGTCCGCGTCGTCTCCCGAAACGATCAGGGGGTGGTGCTGCGGGGCGCCAAGCTCCATATCTCCGCGGCCTCCATGGGCCACGAACTCATGACTATTCCCACCAAGGCCATGAAGCCCGGGGAAGAGGCCTACGCCATCGGCGCCATAGTGCCTGTGAATGCCCCGGGGGTGCGCATCGTCAATACGACCTATGCGCCGCGCCACGAAGACACCCGGGATTTTCCCTTCTCCGGAAAGCATCACACGCCGGAAGGCTTTGTGATCTTTGACGACGTGTTCGTGCCCTACGAGCGCGTCTTTCTCGATGGGCAGGTGGAGCACGCGGCGGTGTTCGCCCATTCCCTCGGCCTATGGGAACGGCTTGGGGGTCTCGCTGGCATGGCCACGGGCTATGACCGACTCGTGGGCTTTGCCCAGCTCATTGCCGAAGCCAACGGGCTTCAGCGCGTGGGGCACATTAAGGAAAAGATCTCCGAGATGATTATTAATGCCACCCTGGTAAGGGCCTCCCTGGAGGCCGCCATCAGCCATTGCCACGTGACGGCGGATGGGGAGGCCTTTCCCAACGAGCTCTTTACTAACGCCGGGAAGTATCACGGGGCCGCCAACTACAGCCTCATGGTGCGGCACCTCCACGACATCGGCGGCGGCGCTATCCTGACGACGCCGGCCACTGCCGATCTCGAAAACGAAGAAACGGGTCACCTGATTCGCAAGTACATGGGCACCATGCAAGCGGTGGATGGCGCCTATCGCATGAAGCTCTTCCATGCCATTCGCGATCTCACCGCCGATGCCTTGGGCGGCTGGCACGCCGTGACCCAGATCCAAGCCGGGGGCGGGCTCTACGCTCAGCGGATCGTGTCTCGGGCCCACTACGACATCGAGGGGGCTAAGCGCCTGGCCCTCGAGTCCGCGGGGATCGCGCCCCCCCTAGTGGACTAGGAGCGCCGAGGGGCACCTGGGGCTTGGGGCTGGCGCTTCCCCCGGGACCCTGGTCTGATAGCCCGCCGAAAGAGCGCGGGTAAGACGGATTAGCGTATGACGGAGTTCTCGGAAAGCCGCGCGAAGCGGATTCTTCTCATTTCCTTGGTGGTGGTGGGCATGGGCTTTACCGTGCTCTTTCCCATTCTGGCCCCCGTGGGCCGGGAGATGGGGCTGACGGAGTTTCAGATCACCGCCATCATCGGCGCGTCCTCCATCACCGTCTTTCTGGCCAGCCCCCGCTGGGGCCGGCTGAGCGATCGCCTGGGCCGAAAGGCCGTCATACTCATCGGCCTCTTTGGCTTTGCCTTTGGCACCTTCCTTTTCAACGGCGTGATTTACCTCGGCCTGTCCGCGGCGATTACCGGGACCACGCTTTTTGCGGCGCTCGTGGCCTCGCGCATGGTCCACGCGGCGGTGATGTCCGCGACTATGCCCGCCGCTAACGCCTTCATGGCGGATATTACAAGCCCGGAAAACCGCACCAAAGGCATGGGCGCGGCGGGGGCCGCGAACAACCTGGGCTCCATGCTGGGGCCTGCGGTGGCGGCCCTCGCGGTATTCTCCCTGCTCATGCCCCTGTGGGTGATGGCGGCCCTGGCCTTTTTAAATGGGCTCTTTATCTGGCGCTTCCTGCCCGAGCCGCCCCGGCATAACGCCCCGCGCCTGGGCGCCAAAATGCGCTACCGCGATCCGCGCATCTTCCCCTTCATCATCGTGGGTGTGACCATGTTTTCCGGCATGGCCCTGGTGCAGCAAACCATGGGCTTTCGCTTCCAGGACGCGCTCAATCTGTCGGCTACGGAGACCGCCCAGGCGGTTGGTCTCGGCATGATGCTCTCCGCCGCGGCCTCCCTTGTGGCTCAGGGGGTGGTGGTGCAGCGCCTATCGCTGGCGCCCTTTACCCTTTTGCGCGTGGCCATGCCCCTGCTGTTTCTGGCCTTTGCCACTATGGCGCTCACGGAATCGCGGTGGGTGCTGACCTCCGCCATGATGGTGCAGGGTTTTGGGATGGGGCTCGCTGGACCAGGCTTTATGGCCGGGGCTTCGCTGGCCGTTTCCGCGGAGGAGCAGGGCGCGGTGGCCGGGGTCGCGGGCTCCTGTGGCCCCCTCGGCTTTGCGATTGGTCCCATGCTCGGGGGGGCGCTGTATCAGCTTCAGCCCAACCTTCCCTACGCGGTTGCGGCGGGGGTCTACGTCGTGCTGTTTCTTTCCATGGGCTGGCTGGGGCGCCGCCTAGAGAAGGGCGCTCGGGGCGCGGAGCCCCGAGCGTAAGCGCAATCTAGCGGCGTACGCGGAAGGCGGGCGGGAGGGCGTCCAACAGCGCCTTGGCTCCTCCGAGCAGACCCTGCGCGGCCCGGGGCGTGGCCCCCAGTTCGAGGAAGGGACGGGTTTCCGGGGTCCACAGGGGCCACTGTGGTGCCCCTTCGTGGTTCGGATCCCCGGTTTTCGCGAAGGCTACCCAGTAGCCGCTCATCATCTTCCCGAGGGCGTAGTCCGCTTCCATAGCAGCGGGGTTTAGTGCCACGTTGTCGAAGGCGTAGAGAATTTCCCCTGCGTGAAAGGCCCGTAGCTGAGCGGCGTAGGGGCCGCTTGGATGATGGGTAAAGTAGTAGAGGTAGGCGGGCTGGTCCGCCGCTGCCGCCGCGTCTCCCCAGCTCACCATTTCCCAGCCGAAGCGCTGATCCCGAAAGGCATCGAGCCAGGCTCGCTCCGGGTCCCCGGCGTAGTGCGCCAGCAGTCGCGGGGCGTGGGGGCCGAAGCGGCGCTCAAAGCGCGCCGCCAGGGCCTCCCGAGTTTTTGGGCGCCAGCTTGGCGCCGTGAGGGAGGTGCCCTCGTCCTTGTTGAAGCCGAGGAGCACGGGCACCTTCGCCATCTGGCCGGCACGGTACAGGTCGCCAGGTTGGGCGGGCATCACCACGCCATCCACCACGGTGGTCAGGGGCAGGGCAAGGTCTTCCGCAGCCCTTTGAACGGCCCTGGCGGGCAGTGCTCGCAGGGCTTCGGCGCTTTGCCCTTCGAGCCGGTCCCCGAGTTCCGTGCCCCAGGCTTCGGCGCTGCGGAGCCCATGCACCTCATCCTGGAGCGCCTGGGTGGGGGAGAAGCCGCCGCCGGATTGGGCAATGGCGCGATGAAATAGGCCCCGGGCGCTTGGCATGGCCAGCAAGGCGTGAACGCTGCGGGCTCCCGCCGATTCCCCGAAAATCGTCACTTGCGATGGATCCCCCCCGAAGGCGCCAATGTGATCGCGCACCCAGCGTAAGGCCTGGACTTGATCGAGAAAGCCGTAGTTTCCGGAGATCCCCCTGGGGTCCGTGGCGGAGAGGGCCGGATGGGCCAAGAAGCCCATGACGCCCAGTCGATAGTTCAAGGTTACGACCACTACCCCTTGCCGGGCGAGGGCGGCGCCATCGTAAGCCTTAGTGGCGCCGGTCCCCCGGGTGAGGCTGCCGCCGTGAATCCACACCATCACCGGCGCCCTCCCCTTGGGATTGGCGGTCCAGACGTTAAGGTAGAGGCAGTCCTCCGACGTAGGTCGATGCGGCCGCGCGAAGACACTGGCGGCGGGGTAGGGGGCCTGGGTGCACTGGGGCGAGAAGTCCCGCCCATCCCGCACCCCCGCCCAGGCCGGTGCCGGCTCCGGGGCTGCCCAGCGCCGGCGCCCGGTGGGGGGTAGGGCGTAGGGAATGGCCCTAAAAACGGCGATGCCGTCCTCGCCCTGGGTGCCGAGGATAGGCCCCTGGGGTGTGGTTAGGGTCATCGGCGCAGCGCCCGCCGCGGCGGCCAGGGTTGTCAGCAAAAGCAAAAGGGCGGGGCGAATCATGCGTTGGGCTCCGTGGCGAGGATCATGCCGTCGAGGGTTCCCGCCTCGCGCCAGCGCGCCAACAGATCGTTGAAGGCGTTAATCCCCGGGGCATAGGGCGAGTTCTGCATGGAAACGCCCTTCCCCACCTGCCCTTCCCGGTTGTAGTAGCCCGGGGTGCAGGCCTCGAGAAACTCCGCACTGCCGCCCCCGGCAAGGCGCACAATTTCCTCTACCCAGGCCTGTTCCGCCTCGGCGTCTACCTCAATGGTGGTGGCGCCGCGCTTTTGAACCTCGTCGATGATGTAGCTCACGTGCACGGCCTGATCGTCGAACATGGCGGTCATGTTCGGCGAGAGGCCATTCTGATTGATGCCGATGGTGAACCAGTTGGGGAAGCCATGGCTGGACAGCCCGTGGAGGGTGCGGAAGCCGTCGCCCCAATGGTCATAAAGGCTCTGGCCATTCCGGCCCCGGGTGTCGAAGTCCACGCGCCGATGAGCCGAGGTGGTGATTTCAAAGCCCGTGGCAAAGATCAGGCAGTCGAGCTCGATTTCCTCACCGTTCGCCAGCACCCCCTTCTCCGTGATGCCATTCACGCCCTTGCTAGCGGAGACGTCAATTAGGTGGACGTTGTCCCGGTTAAAGGTTGCGAGGAAGTCGTCGTTGAAGGTGGGGCGCTTGCAGAACTGGCGATACCAGGGCTTGAGCGCTTCCGCGACGTCGGCCTTGCCGACCTCCGTATCGACCCGCGCTCGGATCTCGTTCATTTTTTGGAAGTCAGCGATTTCGCTGCGCAGGGAAATCTCTTCCATATCGAGGTTCCCCGCATCGCTTCGCCGACTCATGAGCGATAGCCCAATGCGCCGCGCAATGTCGGTCCAGCCGTCGGCCACCAAATCCACGGTGAGGTTCTGCCCCGCGAGCACCGCGGCGAAGTTCTCCCGGCGCTCCCGCTGCCAGCCCGGCTTCTGCCCCGCGTACCACTCCCGATCTGTTTGGCTGTTGCCGCGAAGATCTATAGAGGAGGGGGTGCGCTGAAAGACGTAGAGGTCCTTGGCGTGTTTCCCGAGGAAGGGAATGCACTGAATGGCCGTGGCGCCAGTACCGATGATGCCCACGCGCTTATCCGCGAGCTTTTGCAGATTTCCCTGGTGATCGCCGCCAGTGTATTCGTAGTCCCATCGGGCCGTGTGGAAGCTGTGGCCCTTGAAACGATCGATGCCAGGGATTTGTGGCAGCTTTGGCCGGTTCGCGGGGCCCGTGGCTTGAATTAGGAAGCGTGCGTCGAGCACGTCGCCCCGGTCCGTGGTGAGGCGCCAGCGCTTTCGGTCCTCCTGCCAGGCCGCATCCTTCACCCGGGTTTGGAAGAGGGCCAGCTCATATAGGCCAAAGTACTCCCCGACCCGGCGCGTGTGCTCGAAGATCTCAGGGGCAAAGGAATACTTCTCCTTCGGCATGTAGCCCGTTTCCTCCAGGAGGGGCAGGTAGCAATAGGATTCGATATCGCACTGGGCGCCGGGGTAGCGGTTCCAGTACCAGGTGCCGCCGAAATCGCCTCCGGCTTCGATGAGCAGTACGTCCTCGACGCCCCGCTCCTTCAGCCGGGCCGCAGCCATGAGGCCGCTGAAGCCACCCCCCACCACCACCACGTTGACGTTGCGCTTAGTGGCGCCCCGGGGCGTTTGCGCCGTGTAGGGGTCTTCATCGGCGTAGTGGGCGAAGTTCTCCGCGGCTTCAAGGTACTGATTCTCGCCGTCGTCCCGAAGACGCTTATCCCGCTCCTGCCGGTAGCGCTCCCGGAGCACGTCGGGGTCGAAGTCCAGATCGGGAAACAGGTTGTGCCAGCGCGGTGACGCGTTGCTCATTGGGTCCTCCCTAAAACCACCGGTTTTTTATGCTCGAAATCATAGCCTTTAAGGTAGGCGCTGAGCGATATAGAAGCCGTAGCCCACCTGGTCTCCGTAGCGCCGGTAGAGGGTGGCCTCTTCCCGCACCCCCTGGGCGAGGGCCTCAGCTTCCGCGCTCGAGCCCTGGCGCGCCAGGAAGGTGGGCAGGCTTGCCTCTAGGGGTGCGTAGAAGCCCTCCACCCAACAGCTGGGCGGCAAAGGGAAGTAGCCCACGGGGCGAAACCCCTGCTGCTCGAGGATCGCGAGCTTGGCGCTCGCCGTCGCGACCTCCGGATAGGCCTCGTTCCAGAAGGCCTCTAGTGGCGCGGCGCGCTGGGCCGTTAGCCAGGTGAGCTCGCTGACGGCGAGGAAGGCTCCCGGTTTCAGAAATGGGCGCCAGACCGCGAGGCCCGCGGCAAAGCCGATGTTGTAGATCGCGCCCTCCGAGCAGATGAGATCGAAGCTCTCCCCAGGGAAGGGCAGGTTTGAGAAGTCTGCGGCGTGCGCTTCCACGGAGGGCGATTGGCACGCGCTAGTGCGCCGACCTTCAAGAGCGGTGAGAAGGCGAAAGCTGATCAATGGCCGTGATCGTTCATGGGAGCGCCTGAGCCAGCACCCAGGTGGCCGCTCCGGTCCCGCAGTCGAGGTCTGCGACCTGCAGCGGCGTCGCCGAAGGAAGGCCCGCGGCCTCGGCGAGGGCAAGGGCCTGCCGGGTGGACGCGTTGCTGCCCGGGCCCAGGCGGGCAAGGCCTTGATAAAGATCGATGATGAGTTCGAGCACGCTTGGCTCTCTCCTTGGCGCGGTGGCTGAGCATAGTTCCGCGTCCTTTGGGTGCAGGGGTGAGCCCCGCGAGCGCTCTTATTGTGCGTTGTGCTCTGTCTTTGTTCAGCGAGCGCCTTACGCTCGCCTGCTCGCTCCGAGAGCGCGCCTCTCCCCAAAAGATAGCGCCTAGGTTCTAGGCGTTCTGTTTTGGTGCACAAGTCTATCTTTCGCCATCCAGCCAATGTCTTAGGGGAATATATTTTTCGGTCTATGCGCCGAAAAAGGGCGCGCCATAGCCAATTCCGCTTTGGCATCAATCTTGCGACGCCACAGGTGCTCTCGCGAAGCGAGGCTCGGCTCCAGCCCTGCGCTGGGCCGTAATGACAAAAATGCGCGCTGAAACAGCGCAGGTCACCGACCTGATATTTGGAGAACGACTATGAAGACTGCGAGTGTCAGGGGGCGACGCCGAGCTCTAGCGGTAGCCATTGCGGTATGCAGCGGCCTCGGAGCGGCGGGGGCGTGGGGAGAGGAAATCGAAGTTGAGGAAGTGGTTGTCACTGGATCCCGGATTAAGAGCGCGAGCGTCTACGCGCCCCAGCCGGTCTCCACCATTACTTCGGAAACCATTACGCGAAGCGGGCAGGCGGACATCACGGAAATCTTGAACGACAATCCGGCGCTGCTGTCCTCCGTGAGCTCCTCGAACTCCGTCGATGCCACCGCCGCCAACATTGGCGACGTGGGGGCCGTGGGGGGCGCTTCCCTTAATCTTCGCGGTTTGGGTATTGAGCGAACCCTCACGGTAGTGAACGGTCGCCGGCACGTGGCGGGCTTTGAAGGCACGAGCGCCGTGGATGTAGGCAGCATTCCCCGCGCGCTGATCGACCGAGTGGAAGTGCTCACCGGCGGTTCCTCTGCGATTTACGGCGCGGACGCGGTTACCGGAGTGGTCAATTTTATTCTTAAGGACGATTTCGAAGGCGTTCAGTTCGACTTCCAGCCCGGTATTTCCGGAGAGACGGACAATGAGTCCTACAGTCTCTCGGCGGTTTTTGGGCGCAACTTCGCAGATGGGAAGGGCAACGTTACCGTTGCTGTGCAGTATGATTACGACGACGGTTTGAAGCAGGGCGACAGAAACTTCTTCCGAGAGGATGGGGTTTGGAATAACGACACGAATCCAGCGCTTCGCTTCCAGACCGGCGATATTGACGCGGGAGCTACCCCAAACTTTTCCCGCTATTACAATTTCGATAACACCGGGCTGTTTCCCGTCGGGCTGCGAATTCCCACCGCGGCGGAAGACTTCGTCGCTGATTACACCAACGAATTCGGAGAAGCTCCGGCGCTAAGTGCGGGGGAGCTCGCGATCATTGAACGCGCGGCAACTGCGCCCCCTCAGGCTTTTCTCCCGGGTCGAACCTTCAATATTACGTCGCCCTACGGCGTGGTTGCCCTTGGGGACTTCGGAACGGCGATTCCCCTCGGCTCGGAGCCTGACTTGGATGGAAATGGCACCAGCGACTGTCTTCAAAGCTTCACCGGTTACAACAGCTCGCTCGGGGGCGCCGGCTCCTTCGGGGCCGCCGGGGGCTGCTGGTTCATTAACGAAAACGGCGTTGTAACCCCCTACGAAGACGGTCTAGTGTCGGATAACTTCAATCAGTTTGGAGCTCGGCAAAGTTACATCGCTCCCGAAACGCCCTACGTGCTCCCGCAGTACGAGCGTTACTCGATTAACGTGAACGGTCATTACACCTTTGACCCCCGAGCGGAGGCGTTCTGGGAGACCAAATACGTCTATGGGGAATGGGAATCGGGGGGCGGCGGCTTTAACTTCACAGACCTGCTCTATGGGGCGCCCGATAATCCCTTCCTCCCCGATTCTCTTCGGCCCTTTATCGACGAGGGCAATGGCGTGGGTTTTGTGGGCCCCGGCGGTCTCTATATGTCTCGGGACTCGGATGACTGGGGTGACAACACCACGACCACCGAGCGGGAAACCTACCGCGTCGTAGGTGGCCTGCGGGGCGCTTTTGACGAAGTTGGGATCGAGTATGAGGTCTCCGCCAATTACGGAAAGTTTGAGCGGGACGTGATCGACCGCAACGACATGATCGCGGATCGCTTTTTTGCCGCTATCGATGCGGTCACGGACCCCGCCACGGGCCAGCCCGTTTGCCGGTCCGACCTCGACCCTACGGCTTACCCGCGCACTACCCCCTTTGACATCTTTTCCTTCGTCGGGGGCGGAGTGCGCTCCTCATTCTTTACCTTTACCCCCGGAGACGGTCAGTGCCAACCCATGAACATCTGGGGCGGGCGGGGAGCGATGAGCCAAGCGTCCCTCGACTTCGTAACTCGGGACCGGTTGATCTCCGAGTCCATCGAACAGACCGTTTTCCAAGCCATTGTCAGTGGCGACTCCTCGCGCCTCTTCAGCCTGCCTGCCGGCCCCATCGGCTTTGCCGTGGGCTTGGAATATCGGGAAGAGAAGACTGCACAGGATTTTGATCCCTTCGACCGCGGGATCTTGCCGGTGAGCGGCGTGACCTCGGAAGGGGTGGCGTTCAGTGCTGGAGATTTCGTAGGCGATGTGTCAAATGCCGGGAGCCTCGGGGAAGACCCCTCGATTACCTTGCTTTCTGGATCCTCGGAGTATGACACCACCGACTATTTCGCCGAGGTCAGCATCCCCCTTCTGGCAGATCTTCCAGGAGCACAGGAGCTCACAGCGACTGGGTCCTTCCGGCGGTCTGACTATTCGACTTTTGGGGAAAACGATACCTACGGCTATGGCATGGTTTGGCAGCCCATCGAAGATGTGCGCTTTCGTGGCAGCTTTTCCCGGGCAGTTCGTGTACCCAACCTCTTTGAGCTCTTCTCTCCCGCTCAGGGTGCCTTCTTCCGCCCCGACGATCCTTGTGACGCAACCCAGATCGCAACCGCGCCGGACCCGGCTCAGCGCCAGGCGAATTGCGTCGTCGATCTGCAGGCAAACAACGTGTCTGATACGGAGATTTTCGCTCCCGACGGCACCTACGCCTTCCAGGATCCGCTCTCTGCGGGCTTCCCCGGCACGACTGGCGGTAACTCAGCATTGACGGAAGAGGTTGCGGACACGGTGACCTACGGGGTTGTGCTTCAGCCTCGCTTCGTGCCGGGTTTGACCCTCTCCATGGACTACTGGGACATTGAGATTGAAGACGCCATCGTTGCTATCTCCGCTCAAAATATCGTCAATGGGTGCTACGACTCTCCGTCGCTCAGCAACGCTTTTTGCCCCTTGATCACCCGAAATCCGGCAGCGGATTCGGCGCAGAATGGGGGCTTAACGTCCCTTAACCAAACGCAGCTCAACTTTGGAGCGGTGGAAGCGAAGGGCTATGACCTCGGCGCGCTCTATCAATTCGAGGTGATGGGCATTGGCGTGG
Organism: Pseudomonadales bacterium; assembly: GCA_016779385.1. Classification (GTDB taxonomy): domain Bacteria; phylum Pseudomonadota; class Gammaproteobacteria; order Pseudomonadales; family Azotimanducaceae; genus Salivita. Next base: position 12,454 of record JADHNT010000023.1, on the reverse strand, counting down.
ACCTCTCTATGAACGCTACGCGCCAGGATCAGCTGGACCTCATCGAGCCGTCGAGCCCTGGGGAGCCCCCGGTGGTGAACCCGGAGCTTGGGGAGATGCGTCGTCCCGAGTGGGCGTCTCAGTTCGGCGTCGGCCTCAGCTACGGTCCCTACAGCTTGTCCTGGTCTGGGGTGTATTACGACGAAATGACCCTCGCCTACGAAGACGGTGGGGAAATCGAGACCATTGAGCAAAACTACGGGGGTGCTGGCGTGGCCGATGCCCGGCTGATCCAGGATATCCGTGGTGCTTGGCAGGCCAGTGATGCTCTCACGGTCTATGGTGGGGTTTCCAACCTCACCAACCGTCAGCCCTATGTGACGGAGTTCGGCTATCCCGTGAGTCCTCGCGGAGCCTACTTCTTCATGGGCGTGACCTACAACGGAGCAGCCCGCTGAGGCGGGCCTAGGGTGGGAGGTTCTTCCTGATGGCCGAAGCAATCCTGGGGGCGACAGCCCCCGGTGACCGTTCCGAAAGCGCCAGAGCCTCCTGGCTCTGGATGCTCCCCCAACCTCTCTTTGTACTGGGCTCCATGGTGGCCATCGCCAGCATGATCACCCAGCGGTGGATGAATCCGGATCTCTTCACCACCTTGATGATTCTTCTTCCCATCCCGCTGCTGATCGTGGCGGAGCGGCTGTGGACTAAGCGCGAAGATTGGCTGCTAACACCGAAGGAGTTCGCCGAGGACGCCTTTTGGCTGGGCTTTGCGGCCCTGCTATGGATTCCCCTCTACGACGATTTCTATTCGACGCCCCTTTCTGAGGCTTTTGCCTGGCTTCGAGATCGTTCTCCATTCGACGTTACCCTTGCACCGACGACGGTTGGGGGGCTGCTGGGGGCCGTCTTCCTCGTGAAGTTGGTGGAGAGCTTCATCTACTACTGGTGCCATCGGATTCAGCATGAATCGCTGTTCTTTTGGCGCATGCACGCGACGCACCATCACATCACTAAGATGGGGTGCCTTCGGGGGGATCGCACCCACCCGCTGGAGTACCTCACCTTGGCGCTGGGTACGCCCATTGCGCTGGCGCTCTTTGGGGCCAGCGAAGACGTCATTGCGGTGACCGCGGCCTTCCACTTCTGGAACGGTAATCTCAATCACGCCAATCTGCCCCTGCGCTCCCTGCCGGGCTATGACTGGATCTTTGCTACGGCGCCCCAGCACCATGCCCATCACGCCTTGGAGCTTCGCCATAGCAACTCCAACTACGGCTGCAACATCATTCTTTGGGACCGGCTTTTCGGCACCTACTGCGGCGACGAAACCGTCGGACAAATTGGCGCAGGAACGGGCAGGCCTCTTTCCATTCGAGAGCAGCTGGCCCTGGCGTTTTACCCCACTAAACGACTGACGGAGCTTTAAGCCCGCGAAAGGAGATGTGCCATGCTGGCTCGACATTGTGCGCCCTGGGTGCAGGGGCTGTTCGCTCTGGCGCTTCTTGGCGGGTGCGCCCCCGCCTCCGAAGAGGCCTCAGAACCCGGAGCTGCGCCCATGACCACCGAGTCCCCCGCACCGTCCCCAACACCGGAGCAGCCCTCTGAATTGGCGCCGGAAGTGGCCCTGGCGGAAACCTTTATCGACACCTTTTATGCCTTTGATCGGGAGGCTATGGCGGCGCTGGTCAGTGACGCGGGAGACGCGGGCAATCGCATCCTCTGGTACCAGGGCTGGGCCGAGGGTGGCAATTATGCCGTTGTGAAGCGCGGCGCCTGCGAGCTGCTTGAGCCCGGGGTGGTGGAGTGCCCCATCACCGTCGACGACGATCCCGTACTCGCTCTGAAGACTGGCTTTAAGGTGACCGATACCTTCACCCTGACCATTGAGGACGGTCGCATCGTCGACATCAAAACCCGCTCCAACGACCAGCCTATCTACTACGAAGCCCGTAAGTGGGTCGAAGCCAATCACCCTGAGCTGATTGAAGGGCCCTGCGCGGAGCGCGGCACCGCGGGCGGCACCCCGGGAGATTGTGCTCGCGCCATGACGGAAGGGTACCGCCGCTTTGCCGCAAGCCCGGACTACACCGGTCCGAACATCACGGAAGACGAGGGCACCTAGGCGTCCTTTATCCTTACGCGCTTTCTAGAAGGGCGATAGTTGAGCCAGGGGTGACGGGTGTCCCTGGTTCCACCGCGAAGGACGATAGGCGGCCCGCCTCCGGCGCCAGGACAGGAATCTCCGTTTTCATCGACTCCACGAGTGCCACGGGCTCCCCGGCCTCCACCCAAGCCCCGGGATCCACTGCATGCTTCCAAAGGGATCCTGCCACCGGGCTCTCCACGGCTGTAAAACCCGCTTCCACGGCGACCGCGGGGGCGGCCGCCGGAGGCTCGGCGCTGACTCCGGCGCTGTCCTGGGCGGACCAGCGGCTTCGCTCTTCATTGAAGGCTTGCTGCTGGGCCCGGCGGAAGGTGGAAATGCTATCGGCCTCTCGCTGGAGGAACGCGTCATAGTCCGCGGGGCTAAAGGCGGTCTCCGTGATGCGCAGCGGAAGGCGACCAAGGGGAAAGGCACGCCGCATCTCGAGGAGTTCCTCGTTGCTGACCTCGTAGAAGCGTAGCTGGTCGAAAGGCCGTAGGAGCCAGGGCTTCTCGAAATGATCCCCATGGCCATAGCGGTTCCACACTTGGATCGTGCGGCCGACGAACTGGTAGCCCCCGGGTCCCTCCATGCCGTAAATACATAGATAGGCGCCTCCAATGCCCACGGCATTTTCCGGGGTCCAGGTGCGCGCGGGATTGTATTTGGTGGTGACCAGTCGGTGCCGAGGGTCCAGGGGCGTGGCCACCGGGGCGCCGAGATAGACATCCCCGAGGCCCAGTACGAGGTAGCTGGCGGACAGGACGATGTCCTTCACCGCCTGCTCGTCAGGCAGGCCGTTGATGCGGCGAATAAACTCAAGGTTCCGAGGGCACCAAGGCGCATCGTCTCGAACCGACTGCACATAGCGCGCGGTGGCCTCTTGGGTCGCGGGATCGTCCCAGGCCAAGGGCAGCTCAACGATGCGGCTTGGCAGCGTGAGGGCTTCGCTGGCGTCCACCGCCGCAAGGCCGGTGTGAACGAGTTCGAGGATTGGTCCCCGAGGGGCATTCAGGGGCACCCGGAGCTGAAGGGACCGAACGCCGGGGGTCATCTCTTCGATGCTCGAGTAGTGCTGCGCTTCGAGCCAGCGGCGCAGCGCTTCAATTTTGATGCGCGCTTGTAGGTCCAGCTCGGTCGGGCCCAGCTCCAGCAGGAGGAACCGGTCACCGGCAGCCCGCACGACCAACTCCCGCGCCCGATCTTCAAGCAGCACCACGTCCCCGGCGCTCTTGCGCCAGCCCCCGGGCGTCGGAGACGGCTGGGCGGGTCGGGGGGCGTCAAGGAGCGCTTGGGCCTCCTCAAGCGTAATGGGTTCGAAGCGGAGCTTATCCCCGGGGCGCAGCTGTCCCAGCTTCCAGCGATCGGCTTCCGCTACGGCGGCGGGGCAAACAAACCCCCCGAGGCTGGGCCCATCGGGTCCGAGAATAATGGGCATATCGCCGGTGAAGTCGATGGCCCCAAAGGCGTAGGCGTTGTCGTGGACGTTCGACGGGTGAAGTCCGGCATCGCCCCCATCCTCGCGGACCCACTCGGGCTTCGGTCCGAGCAGGCGAATGCCCGTACGGGAGGAGTTGTAGTGCACCTCCCACTCGCTTGCATAGAACGTGTCCATGAAGTCGGGCGTTAGGAAGTCCGGCGCCAGCAGCGGGCCCTGCACGACGCGGATCGTCGTACGGTCCGAGAGGCTTGGGGGGAGCGGCACGGGGAGGGGCTGGGTGAGGGCTTGGCGTGGCCCCAGGGGAAGAACATCCCCGGTGCGAAGAGCCCGGCCCCCATGGCCCCCAAAGCCGCCAAGCTCAAAGGTCGCCGCGCTGCCCAGCACCGGCGGGATGGCAAAGCCCCCCTCCACCGCGAGGTAGGCGCGAAGGCCGTCCCCTGTCGCGCCGATGCCCTTAAGGCTCAACGTCTGGCCGGCGTCGACGGTAACCGCTTGGTTCTGGGGGATAGGCGCGCCATCGACCTGCGCCGTCAGGGTGGCGCCGCTCAGGGCGATGCGCCGCTGAGCCGTAAATTTAAGCGTCGGGCCTTCCACCACCATCTCCAGGCCCGGAAGGTTTTCGTCGTTGCCGAGGCATCGATTGGCGTGGGCCAGGGCCCGGCTGTCGAAGGCGCCGGAGGGGGGCACGCCGACGTGCCAGTAGCCAAGCCGTCCCCGCACGTCCTGCACCGTCGTTTGCGTGCCCGGGCTCAGGACCTCAAGGGACTGCCCCGAGAGCGTGACCCCATCGGCGGTTTTCGTGTGGTGGGTCACCTGCCGAAAGCTTTCGAGGGCCAGCGCTTCGTGGAGGAAGGGCAAGTTCGTAGGAATGCCGCCTACGTCGCAGGTCGCCAGCGCCTCGCCCAGGGCCGTCATGGCGGCATCCCGCCCCGGCGCCCACACCAGGATCTTTGCCAGCATGGGATCATAGGCAGCGGGTACGCTGAGGCCCGGGCGCACCCAGCTATCAACGCGCACCGTGGTGCGGTCCGGGGTCTCCGGTAGCTTCAAGTGGGTGATCAGCCCGGGAGCCGGGCGGAAGGCGCGCTCGGGATCTTCGGCGTAGAGCCGGGCCTGGAGGGCCGCTCCTCGGGGCGTGGGCGTTTCAGGCAAGGCCCGTTCGCCGTCGCCGATGCGCAGCATCCAGTCGACGATATCCAAGCCTGTCACCATCTCGGTGACGCCGTGCTCCACCTGTAAGCGGGCATTCACTTCAAGGAAATAGACGGCCTCCCGAGCGGCATCGTAGAGGAATTCCACGGTGCCAGCGCTTCGGTAACTCACGGACGCCATGAGCCGGGCCGCGGCCTCATGCATCGCCTCGCGCACTGCACTCGGTAGCCCCGGGGCAGGGGCCTCCTCAATGATCTTTTGGTTGCGACGCTGCAGGGAGCAGTCGCGGTCCCCGAGCACCACCACGTCGCCCTGGCCGTTGCCCAGGATTTGCACTTCGACGTGGCGCGCCGCATCCACAAAGCGCTCCACAAAGAGCCGTGCGTCGCCGAAATTTGTTTGGGCCTGCTGGGCGACGCTGGCAAAGGCCCGGGCGAGGGCGTCCGCACTTTCGCAGCGCAGCATGCCAATGCCGCCGCCCCCGGCGCTGCTTTTGAGAATGACGGGGTAGCCCGTCCCTTCCGCAAATCGGAGGGCCTCTTCTACGTTGTTCAAAACGCCGGAACCGGGCAGGAGGGGAACGCCGGCGCCTTTCGCCAGAGCCCGCGCTTCGTGCTTCAGACCAAAGGCGTTGATCTGCGCCGCGGTCGGCCCAAGGAAAATCAGCCCCGCTGCCTCCACAGTTTCGGCGAAGGAGGGGTTTTCGGAGAGGAACCCGTAACCAGGATGGATGGCATCGACCTTTTCCTGCAGCGCGATGGTCAAGAGGGCTTCGCCATTCAGATAGGTATCGGCTAGCGTTCCGTCGCCAAGGCTAACAGCGCGGTCCGCTAGGTCCACATGGGCCGATGCATAATCGGCCTCCGCATAGACTGCAACGCTTTCCCTACCCCGGGCCTTCAGGGTGCGGAGGATACGAACCGCGATAGCGCCGCGGTTCGCGATCAGGACGCGCTTAATCATAGAAAAGGCTCCGTGCTAAGCGTCCCAGAGCAGGAACTCCACGGGGGTGGGGTTAAAGCCGCTGCAGGGATTGTTCAATTGGGGGCAGTTGGAAATGAGGATCAGGACGTCCATGTGCGCCACGAGCTCCACGTACTTGCCCGGACCGGAAATGCCATCCTCAAAGCGTAGGCCCCCGTCCGCCGACAGGGGGACGTTCATGAAGAAGTTGATGTTCGGACCCAGGTCCCGTTTGCTGAAATCTTCGTTCCAGTTCAGCAGCGCCAGCAGAAAGTTATCCCGGCAGGAGTGCATGAACTTTCGGTCGTGAGCATAGCGGACCGTGTTGCTCTCCGAGGCGCAGGCGCCGCCTAGGGTGTCGTGGCGGCCACAAGTGTCGTCGACAATGGTGAGCATGGCGCGGTCTTCGTTGGAGACCAGCTCCGTGCCCGTCGTAAGGTAAACATTGCGTTGCCGTCGCACCGTATCCACCGCGGAGTAGCGCTCTCGCGGGTCCTCGGCATTGAAGAAAAACGTGTCGATGGCTTCATTGCCTTCCGTATCGACCAGGCGCACCCGCTGCCCAGCGTCGATGCGGGCCATGAAGGGGTCGCCAGCACGTATGGTTTCCTGACGCAGTAGGGTGCTCATGCCCTGGGGCCTCCGTCCGGTAGGGCAAACCAGGCTTCCGCGTTCTCGAAGCCCCGTTGGTTCTCGCCGCAGGCGGTGCGGCAGATGTCCGAAGCGGGGACCTCTCCGGCCCAGAATACTCCGGCTTCGATGTCCCCCTCGGGATAGGCAGGCCCCTCCCGAAGGGGGTGGGGGGCCGTGCTGAGGATCACGAGAACGTTCAGCTCGGCGCGAAGCTCGACCCAGGCGCCGGGCTGATAGCTGGCCTCGGAGAGGGCGATGTTGCCCTCGTTGTCGACGGCTACGGTGCTAAAGAAGTTGGCGTTGGGCACAAGGTCCCGACGGCCCAGGCCCCAGCGACCGAGCTCCATGAGGAAGCCGTCCCTTCCGTTTCGGTAGTAACCGTTGCGCGTCAGTTGGAAATCGTTCAGGCCGTAGGTGGCCTCGATCATGGCCGCATTGGTGGTGCCACAGATCGTGTCATGCCAGCCGAAGCTATCCCCCATGATGGAGAGCAGGGGCCGTCCCATGTCGGAGTAGAGGACATTGCCCAGGGTAAGCTTATGGGTGTGCTGGGCCTTCAGCGTGTCCGCCATGTTGTAGCGTTCGCTGCGCTCGTCGGCGTTGAAGGCGAGCAGGCCCACATTGCCGTCGCCGGAGAGATCGGTAAGGCGTAGAGCGTAGCCGCGTTTCAGTAGTAGCGCGTGATGGCATCCCGCGGGGATGCGTTCCTCAAGCAAAAAGGCGTTCGATGTCATGGGGGCTCCTAGGAGACGGGCGGGACCGAAGCCGCCCTGAGCGGGGCGCTGCGGTCCACGGGAAGGTCGTAGGTAATAGAGGCGCCGAAGCGTTCCGGGCTGTGCGGGTCCTCCCGCACCTTGTCGAGCACCAGCACCCGGGTGCCCAGGGTAAAGGCCTCGCTCAGATCGTGAGTGACCATCACCACGGTCATACCGCGCTCGGCCCATAGCTGTTTGAGCAGCGCGTGAGCGGTCTGCTTGTTCCCCGGATCCAGGGCGCCGAAGGGTTCATCCAAAAGGAGCAGCTCGGGCTTCAGGGCGAGGGTTTGGGCGAGGGCCAGGCGCTGCTGCATGCCGCCGGAGAGGGCGCCGGGGTAGCGATCTGCGGCGGCGGTGAGACCCACCGCTTCAAGCAGATCCCTGGCCTCGGTGCGAAGGACGCGGTGCTTGGCCCCCCAGGTTCGCCCGAACAGGGCGTTCCCTTGCGTACGCTCTAAACCAAAGCAAATGTTTTCTAGGGCCGTGAGGTGGGGAAAGACGGAATAGCGCTGATAGACCACGCCGCGTTCCGGGCCCGGCTCTTGGGGCAGGGGACGGCCCCCCAGCGTGATGGACCCTTCCGTGGGCTGAAGCTCGCTTAGTAGCAATTTCAGGAAAGTGCTTTTCCCCGCCCCACTGGCACCCACCACGGCGCAGAAGGTGCCTGAGTCGAGGATCAGATTCAGGCGCTCAAGCACCACCGTATCGCCATAGCGCATGCCCACGTTTTTTAGAGTCAGTTCGCTCATCGTCCCGCCTCAGCGCCGTACCAGGGAAAGAGGCGACGGTTGAGCGCTCGGAGGGCGTAATCGAGGAACCAGGCGAGACCGGTCATCCAAGCGACGTAGGGAAGTATGAGGTCCATGGCAAGGTAGCGGCGCATCAGGAAGATGCGATAGCCGAGCCCCTCCGTGGAGGCGATCGCTTCCGCCGCAATCAGAAAGAGCCAGGCGGCGCCGAGGGACAGGCGCACCGCATCGAAGAGCCGAGGCAGGATTTGCGGGAGCACGACATACCATAGGGTCAGCCAGGTGCCGGCGCCGAGGGTTTGGGCCTTAATCAGCTGCTCCCGGGGCAACTCGCGCACTCGCCCCTCCAGTTCCCGGGCGATAAAGGGTGCAACTCCGATGGCAATGAGCATCACCTTCGCCAGCTCGCCCACTCCGAAGGCAATGAGCAGAATCGGAAGGATGGCCAGGGGCGGCACCATGGCGATGATGGCCAGCAGGGGCGAGAGGCTGGCCCCAGCGAGGGGAATAAGGCCGGAGGCGACTCCAAGCATCAAGGCTGTGAGGGCTCCAAGGCAGACGCCCAAGGCCAAACGCTGGAGGCTGACGCCCGTGTCTAACCAAAACAATAAATCACCGGAGCGCCGGTCGGGCTCCATGGCCATGCGCAGCAGCGTATCGCCCATGGTGGAAAACGCGGGTAGGAGCCGATCCTGCGGATTTTCTGCCAGCCGTGCGTCAGAGAAGGCGAGGTAGGTCACGAGCATCGCCGCGACGGGCGCCAAAAAAAGCGCAAGGCGAAGGGGGCGGCGGGGCTGGAGGTTAAGCAAGCGGCGCATGGCTAGGGGGGCTAGAGGCCGGCCTCCGCAGCCTCGGCCATGAAGGCTGGGGAAAAGTGCAGCTGCGTGTTGCGGCTATCGCCCCAGGTCGAACCATCCCCGAAGGTCATGCCGACAAAGCCCGGGTCCGGGGCGAAGGGCCCGTAGAGGCCGTGGGACCAGCTGAACTCGGCAACGGACTGCATGATTTTTCGCGGCGCGTCACTGCGCACAAAGCTCAGCGCTTCTGTGGGCGTGGCAAAGAGGTGGGTGGTAGCCAGCTGGCGCTCGAAGCTTGCGCTGTCCGTGCCCGTCACCGCGGCCATGGCGGCCACGGCCTCCCCCCGCTGCTCCGATTGCAGATGGGCGAGGGTTTCGTACCACGCGCCGGCTAGGGCGTGGCCGAACTCCGGGTGAGACTCAAGGACCGTGCTCTTGGCCACCGTAAGATCGAGGATTTCCCCAGGGAGGGTGCTGGAGTCGAAGACCAGCGCTGTATCGGACTGGTCCTTCAGCTGCATGAGCATGGGGTTCCAGGTGACCACGGCGGGGACGGTGCCGCCGGCCCAAGCAGCGACCAGGTCCGCCTCGGCCATGTTGACGATCTCCACGTCCTGCTCGCGCAGCCCAAGGCCCTCAAGCGCCCGGGCAAGGAGATAGTGGGAAACGGAAAGCTCGACGAGATGGACCCGCTCGCCCTCGATATCTGCGAGGTTCTGGCCCTCGCGAAGAATGATGCCGTCATTGCCATCGGAGTAATCGCCGACGATCACCGCAGTGCTTTCCACGCCGCTGGCGGCGGCAATGGTGAGGATGTCCATGTTGGTCGCGGTGACGGCGTCGAATTGCCCCGCGGTGTATTGGTTGATGGACTCAATGTAGTCGTTGACCTGTACCAGCTGGATGTCGATGCCGTAGCGGTCTGCCCATTTCTTCAAAATTCCCGTTTGTTCGGCGTAGTCCCAGGGGGCCCAGCCCACGTAAATGGACCAGGCGAGGCGAAAGGTGGGGCGATCTTCAGCCAAGCCCCAGGGCGTCAGTAGGAAAAAGACCGCGGCCGCGAAGGCGCCGCGTAGGCGCGGGTATCGGAAAAAGGGGCGGTGGGCATGTCGCATGGTGAAGCACCTTTAGCGAAGCACAGGGAACGCATCCAAAGGACCTAAGCAAGGGTTTTGCCAAGTTTTCCCTCCTCCCGAACCTTAGGGGCCGTGCGCCAAAACGGTTCGATCGCAATGCCCTTCCTTTGTGCAGCGTGCTTTTTCTCGGTGAGGCTGCGCGCCAATTCAGTGCGGCCGTTGAGGAAGGCTCGCGCATCCATATGTTGCGACGCCCAGTGCCGCTCGCGCTTGGGATAAGCGGAACGGTCTTTGCTTCAGTCCTGCCGATGTGCTCCGGCTCCTATCTGAATAAGAAGCGAGTTTGTCCATGGCTACGGCCCCCGTTTACGACCTGCCGCCCGAGGCCTTTCGTGAAGACCGCTGGTTCGCGGCGGAGCAGCGCTGGGTTTTCGGAGCCCACTGGAACTTCGTCGCCCATTCGTCGGCGCTCGAGGCCCCGGGTTCCTTTTGCGTGGTGCAGGTGGGGCTCGATAGCCTAGTGCTTGTGCGCGATCAGCGCGGGGTGCTGCGCGCCTTCCACAACCTCTGCCGCCACCGTGGCGCGCCCCTAAAGGAAGGGTCCGGGCGCTGCGCGTCCCTGACCTGTCCCTATCATCGCTGGAGCTTTGGCTTGGATGGGCGCCTGCGCGGGGTGCCCCAGGGGGAAGCCTTCCCCGATTTGGACCGGGAGGCGCTGGGGCTGTTTCCCGCCGCCGTGGGGGAATGGCATGGCCTGCTCTTTGCCCACCCCGATCCCGAGCCTGCGCAAACTTTGGAGGCGGCCCTTGCAGGAACGGCGCCGGCCCTTGAGCCCTTCGCCCCGGGGACCTTGTCCCTGCTTCATGAAGAGCGCGTGCCCTTTGCGGCCAACTGGAAGCTCTACGTCGAAAACCACGTGGATTGGTTGCATCTCTGGCATTTGCACGAAAACACCTTGGGGGCTTTTGATCATCCCCGGGGGCAAATCACCCAGGCGGGCCCGCACTGGCTGTCCTTTGAAACTCACCGCGACGATGCGGAGGCTGCGGGCTTTGGGGGCGTGGATGAAACGCTGGCGCCCCTCCCAAGCCTGGCGGTCGCTGAGCCGGCGCTGAAGGGTATCGGCGCCCACTACCTCTTTCCCAATCTTTTGCTCTTCTCCGGGGAGCGCTTCTTCATGACCGGCACCCTCGTCCCCCAGGGTCCGGGGGAAACGGTACTGGAGCTTGCGCTTTACGGGGTTCCTGGTGGCGACCCTCGGGAAACTATGGCGGCCTTTAACGCGATTACCAAGGACGAGGACATCGTCATGATCGAAGGGCTTCAGCGTGCCATGGCCGGAGATCGCTTCCGTCCGGGCCCCCTTGCCCAGCCTTGGGAAGCGGCCATCGCCCATTTTCACCACCACCTACTGAGGGCGCTGGCTCCAGCGTCCCTCCTGGAGTCGATTCCCCATGGCTGAACGTCTTTCCCTCGCTGCCGTTTCCCGTGCCTATGCTGCGGGGGTCGCACCCCGGACCCTCCTCACCGACTGCCTGGCCCGTATTACCGAAGATCGGTCGTTTAACGCTTGGATTACGGTGCTGTCCGAGACGCAGTTGGAGGCCTATGTGGCGGCGCTGGAGACCCGGCCCCGGGGGCCCCTGTGGGGTGTGCCCTTTGCGGTGAAGGACAATATCGACGTTGCTGGGCTCCCAACCACCGCGGGCTGCGAGGCCTTTGCCCATGCCCCCTCCGAGTCGGCGCCGGTGGTGCAGGCCCTTATCAACGCCGGCGCCATTCCCCTAGGGAAAACCCATCTGGATCAGTTTGCGACGGGCCTCGTAGGCACCCGCGCCTTTTCCGGCCCCTGCTTAAATAGCGTCGATCCCGCCTACCTTAGCGGTGGCTCAAGCTCCGGGTCTGCCGTGGCCCTCGGTCGCGGCCATGTGGCCTTCTCCCTCGGGACCGACACCGCTGGGTCTGGGCGGGTGCCCGCGGCCTTTAACGGCCTCTATGGCTTCAAGCCCTCCCGAGGGCTCTTAAGCACGAAGGGGGTGGTGCCGGCATGCGAAAGCCTCGACTGCGTGAGCATTTTTGCTCCCGATTTAGAAACCCTGGCTGCGGTTGCTGAGGTGGCCGGTAGCCATGATCCCGCCGATGTTACGCAGCAGGCGTGGCTGCCAGGGCTGCGCCCCGTGCCTGGCGCTGGGCGGGGGCGCCTGGCCGTCCCCCTCCGGGAACAGGTGGCCTTGGATGGGGCCTATAGCCTCGCCCTGTGGGATGAGGCGCTGGCGCAGGCGGAGGCGGCAGGCTTCACCCTCGTGCCCTTTGATGCCGAGCCCCTGCTCGCGGCCGGGCGGCTCTTGTACGAAGGGCCTTGGGTGGCTGAGCGCTACGCCGTGGTGGCGCCTATCCTCGAAAGCGCACCGGAGTCCCTCTTTCCCGTGACCCGCGCCATCGTCGAACCCGCAGCGGCGTTTAGGGCGACGGAGGCCTTCGCCGCCTTTGCCAAGCTCAAGACCCTGGGGCACGCCCTTGCCGACGCTATCGCGGACACGGAGGCCATGCTCCTGCCCACCGTGCCCGGTCTGTACACCCAGGACGAGGCGGCCGCGGACCCCGTGGGTTTAAATTCCCGGCTGGGTACCTGGACGAACTTTATGAATTTGCTGGGCTATTGCGGCCTGGCCGTGCCCACGGGGCACACGGATGTGGGGCTGCCCTTTGGGATCACCCTTGCTCGCTCGGAGGGGGAGGATGCCGCCCTCCTAGCCCTGGCGGCCC
>JADHNT010000022.1 GCA_016779385.1 Pseudomonadales bacterium | reverse complement strand
GCCGATCCCCTCGCGGAGGAGGTGGTGGTGGTGCAAAGCCCGGGCATGGCCCTGTGGCTGCGCACGGAGCAGGCGAAGGCCTTTGGCATTGCCGCGGGGGTAGCCTATCCCTTGCCATCCCTCTTCGCCTGGCGCCTGATCCGAACCCTCGTGCCCGCGCCGGTGGATGATCCCTACGCGAAGCGCAACCTTCGCTGGACCCTCTTTGGACTGCTGGCGGCCCTGCCAAAAGACGCTCCGGAGTTCGCCCCGTTGCATCATTACCTCGAGGGTGGAGAGCAAGCCCTAAAGCGCTTCCAGCTGGCGGAACATATTGCCGATCTCTTCGATCAGTACCTGGTGTATCGCCCGTCCTGGCTCGCTGCCTGGGGGCGGGGGCAAGGGCTGGGCTTGCCTGGACCTCATGAGGCCTGGCAAAGCGCCCTTTGGGCCCAGTCCGTGGCGGCCCTGGGCGCTGTACCGGATCGCGCAGCGCTTCTGACCGCGGCCCTCGAACGGCTGGCGCGTAGCCCCCCGGGATCCCTCGACGACCTCCTCGAGCCCGTGGCGCCCCGGGTAGCCCTCTTTGGCCTGTCGGCCCTGCCCCCGGGGCAGCTCGCCCTCTTCACGGCCCTGGCCCGCCATCGCCCGGTCACGCTGTATTTCTTGAACCCTTCTGCGGATTACTGGGCCGAGGTGCTGCGCCCCACCGTGGTGGCGCGGCGCCAGGCCGAGGCCCTGAAGGACAGCGATGCGGAGGCGCTGGAGGCTTACGAGGCGGCGGCCCTGGCCTATCTCCCGGCGCACCCCTTGCTCGCGCAGAACGGTGCTCTGGGGCGCCAGTTTCTGAACCAGCTCCTCGCCCTTGATGGGGCGGCGGAGGTGCTCGACCACTTTGGGGAGCGGGAGGAGGAGACGGCGCTGGCCCAGCTCCAGCAGGCCGTGCTTTTCGGGGACGATGCGCCCCTCCTGCTGACCCCCGAGGACCGGTCCCTTCGCTTTTTGCCATGCCCCAGTCCACTCCGGGAAATTGAGGCCCTTTACGACGCCTTGGTGGACGCCTTCGAGGCCGATGCCAACCTTCGGCCCCAGGACGTGGTCGTGATGATTCCGGATATCGACCACTACGCGCCCCTCATCGAAGCGGTCTTCGGCCGGCCCGAGGTCCCCCTGGCGCTGCCCTACAGCATCGCCGATCGCCAGGGGCAGGAGGAGGCGCCGCTCCTCGCCTGGCTTTCGCGCCTGCTGGCCTTGCCCGTGAGCCGCTTCGAGCGCAGTACGGTGCTGGCGCTCCTGGCTCTGCCCCAATGCCAGCGCGCCTTTGGCCTTGCTGCAGAGGACCTCTCCCTTTTTGAACGATGGCTTGAGGGGGCGGAGGTGCGCTGGGGCTGGGATGGGCAAGATTGGGCGGCCACGGGGCTTGCGGAGGAGGACGCCCTTCACAGCTGGCGCCGGGGGCTGGATCGCTTACTCCTTGGCGCCATGACCGGCGACGTCGAGGGGGTCTTTGCTGGCCTCGCGCCCGTGGCCCTCGCGGAGGGGGAGGGGGCGCGCCTGAGCGCCCTGCACGCCGCCGTGGAAACCCTCGCTCGCTTCCGGGAGCGCCTTGCCGGGCCCTGCCTCCCCGCGAAATGGGCCGCGGTGCTAGACGATGCGCTGGAGAGCTGCCTCGATTTGTCTCCAGAGGACGAGCTGGTGCTGGCACCCCTCCGGGAGGCCCTCGCCGAATTGCTGACCTTGCCGGAGGCGGTGGCGAGTCGCCCCCTGCCGCGCCTGGCGCTGCTTGAGGCGCTGAAGGGCGCCCTCGAGGGCCCGGGAACGGCCCATCGCTTCTTTGCGGGCGGCGTGACCTTCTGCACGCTCATGCCCATGCGCGTTTTGCCTTTCCGTATCGTAGGCCTAGTGGGAATGAACGAGGACGCCTATCCCCGCCTTGAGCAGCCGCTGCCCTTTGATCTCATGGCGCAGGCGCCTCGCCCCGGGGACCGGCTGCGGCGAAGCGAAGATCGCTACCTCTTCCTCGAGGCCCTGCTTTCAGCCCGGGACCGGGTTCTCCTCAGCTGGACCGCGCGGGATCGAAACTACCGGCCCCTGCCGCCGTCTGTCTTGGTGACGGAGCTGCAGGCTGCGCTCACCGGCGAGGTTGAGAGCAAGGCGATGGAAACGGCCCTCGAGCCCATTACCGTCGCCCCGCCCCTGCAGCCCTTTTCCTCCCGCTATGGGGAGGCGGGGCTAGAAACCTACCAGAGTCTCTGGCGTCCCCGCGACGAGGGGTCCTTGGAAGCCGAAGTCCCTCACCTAATCCCTCGCGATGCCCGGGCCCCGGTGGCGCCGGCGTTGCTGCTCACCTTCTATCGCGATCCCCTGGGCACCTACTTCCGGGAAGGCCTTGGCGCTGCGCTTCGGCGCCTGCCCGAGAGCGTTGAAGATGACGAGCCCTTTACCCTAGACCCCCTCGGCCGCTACCGGCTGCTCGAGGACAGCTTTGCCCTGGCCGGGAACGACGCGATGCTGCGGGCTCGGGGGCGCCTGCCCCTGGGCGCCGCTGGGGATGGGGCCCTGGCCGAGGCCCGGGCCACCACCCAGGCCCTTAGGCGGGCACTCCCGGAGGCCTTTTGGGCGGCCACAGCGGCCGAGGCGCCCCTTGATCTTGCGCTGCCATCGGGGCGTCTTCTGGGGCCCTGCCTGCGCTGGTCCGATGGGCTCGTGCGGGCGCAGCGCTTTGGCGCCCTTCGCGCCCAGGATCGCCTGGGGCTGTGGATTAAGGTGCTGATATATGCGGCAGCGGGATGGGGACGCCATGGGGTACTGCTGGGGCCGGAAAAGGCCGCGGTGGTGACGGCGCCGGAGGCTCCCGAGGCGGCGCTGGAGACCCTCCTCGCTCTGTTTCAGGCGGGGCTTAGGGAACCTCTCCCCCTGTTCCCCGAAGCCTCCTGCACCTGGGCCGAAGCGGTCCGCGGGGACAAGGCCGGGGATGAAAAATTCGCCACTCTAGAGTCCCATTGGCGTCCTGAGCGGTCCCCGGGTCGCCCGCCGGAAGGGCTGACGCTCGCCGCGCGTCAAGCCTTTCCCCAGGGCCTTGCACCGATCCGGGACCGGTTCTGCGCCCTCGCGGAGCAAGTATTTCTCCCCCCGCTGGCGGCGGAAAGCCTGATTTCCCTGGGAAAGGCGGAGGAAACGCTCGAGGCTCGGGGGGCCCTTCCATGACCCTCTTTGATGCCCACCGCATGCCCCTGGCGGGGCGCAAGCTCCTGGAAGCCAGCGCTGGCACGGGAAAGACCTTCGCCCTGGGCTCTCTGGTCCTTCGCGCCGTGCTGGGGCAGCAGGCGCCCCATGCCTTAGATGCGCTAGCCCTGCGCATCGACGAAATTCTCATGGTGACCTTCACCCGGGCGGCGACGGCGGAGCTCCGGGATCGCCTCGGACAGCGGCTTCGGGGCGCCCTTCACGCCTTCCTTGATCCCGAGCCTCCGACGGAGGCCTTCCTCGCCGAGCTTTGGAGCCAAAGCGCCGATCGCCTCCGGGATCAGGCGCGGCTTCGGGCTGCTCTCGGGCAGCTTGACGAGGCCTCGGTGTTCACCATTCACGGCTTCTGTCATCGCGCCCTGCTCGAAGGCGCTCTAGAGCAGGCGACGCCCTTTTCCTTCGAAAACCTTGAGGACGACAAGGCCCTGCAGCGGGAGGCTCTGCGCACGGCGTGGCGGCAGGGGTTTTACTCCGCATCGGCGTCCGTGCAGGCCCTTTGGCTACGGATTTGGGCCGAACCTAAGAAGTGCGAGCGGCTTTTCAGCAGCTGGCTGGCCCCAGGGGCCCTGACCTTTCGGGGCGTGCCTGAGGACGATCTCGACGCCCTGGGCGCGGCCCTTGCGCAGGCCCTCGCTGAGCTGCGCGTCGCCTGGGCGGGGCGGAATGAGGACCCCGCCGTGCTTGGGCTGGCGGACTTCGGCAAGGCCGGGACGGGCTGGGGGGCACTAACTGAGCGCTACAACGCGCGGTCTCGGGGGCCCGGCAAGCCGAGCCTTCAGAGCGACCTCGATGCGGTGCTTGGAACGGAGATGCCGCTGCCCGAGGCCCTTAAGGCGCTCCTAGGGGAGGGCAAAAAAAAGAAGGATTCCATGCTGCTAGGGGCCTTCACTCCGGAAGCTTTTGTCGAAACCCCGGTCAAAAAGGGCCGCAGCGCCGGCAGCGGGGGCGCGCTGGCCTCCGCTGCGGAAGCGCTCGTGAACGCTGCGGAGGCCTTCGAAGCCGGACTCACCCACACGCTCTTTAAGGCCTTCCAGCAGGCCCTGGCCGCGCACAAGGACCAGCGGCAGCTTCGGGGCCCGGAGGATGCGCTGCGTCAGCTCGCGGCGAGCCTCCGTGGCGCCAGCGGCAAGGCGTTAGCGGAACGCCTGGCTGCCCGCTATCCCCTGGCCTTTATCGACGAGTTCCAGGACACGGATCCGGTGCAGCTGGAGATCTTCGAGGCCCTCTATCCCGTCGGGGGGGCGGGTACGCTCGTGCTCATCGGCGATCCCAAACAGGCCATCTACGGCTTTCGGGGTGCCGATCTCTTCGCCTACCTGCGGGCGCGGCAGGCCCTTCCCGACGGCGATCGGTTGCGCATGGATCAAAACTGGCGCTCTTCGCCCCCGGTCATCGAGGCGCTCAACGGCTTTTATGAGCAGCAGCCGGATCCCTTCCTCAGCCAAGGCATGGGCTTTGACCCGGTGAGCGCGGCGCATCAGACCCCCGCCGCGCCCTGGGCTCGGGACGGCGCCCCGGCGCCGGCCCTGGGGTTCTACCGAAGCGCTGCCGCGGGCAGCGACGAAGCGCAAGCCCAAGCCACCGTGACCCTGCTGCAGCGCCTGCTGGCGGAGGCAACGATTGAAGGGAAACCCCTCAAGCCCCAGCAGTGCGCCTTGCTGGTGAACACCCACAACGAGGGCGCTCGGCTTCAGCGCTGCCTTCGCGCCGTCGGGCTGGGCTCGGCCTTCGCCTCCAAGCAAAGCGTCTTTGCCACGGAAACCGCGGAGGATGTGTTTCGCGTGCTTCGTGCCATGGCGGCCCCGGAGGACGGGGGCGGCCTGCGCGATGCGCTTTTGACGCCCCTTTTGGCAGTGCCGCCGACGGCGCTGGTGGAGGCCGATGCGCTGGCTGCGCACCAGGCGCGCTTCCGCAGCTTCCGGGAACGCTGGGAACGGCAGGGGGTGCTGACGGCGCTCTTTGCCCTGCTCGAGGCTTATGCCGTGCCGGCCCGCTGCCTCGAGGAACCGGAGGGCCCCCGAGTTCTCACAGACCTCCGACACCTCGGGGAGTGCCTAGAGCGCTTTGACCGCACCGGCGGGGGGGCGGCGGAAACGCTCCGGGCCTTTACCCAGGCGCGCCAGGCCGACGATGACAACGAGGCGCATCAGCAGCGCCTCGAGAGCGATGAGAATTTGGTGAAGATCATCACCGTGCACGGCGCCAAGGGGCTGGAGTACGACGTAGTGCTTCTGCCTTTCCCCCGGGTAGAGCAGGAGGAGACCTTCCCCCTGTTCCATGATCCCGCGACGGGGGCCATGGCCGTAGATCTGCGCAAGGCGCCCCGGTCCCGGGCCGCCTCGGCGCGGGAGAAGCTTGGGGAAAGCCTGCGTCTGCTCTATGTGGCTCTCACCCGGGCCTGCCACGCCGTGTACGTGGGCGTGCCCGAAGCGAAGGGGGAGAAAAGCGAAGCGGCCCAGCAGGGCTCGGCCCTAGCCCATGCCCTCGGACTCCAGGGTCTGGCTCCGAAAGCCTGGGCCGAGGCCATCACCGCCGCGGGCTGGCCTCTTGAGGTTTTCGATCCCGCCGAGGCGTTTAGTGCTCAGAACCGAGCGGCCGCGGGGAAGGGCGGGGCCCTCGCGCCGGCGAAGGCTATCGCGCCGCGAAGCTTTGCCCGGGAGGCGCGGGTGAGCTATTCCAGCCTGCTGCGCCAGGATTTGCAGGCCGGTGCCGAGCCTGCGGGCTTTGGGGATGAGGGACGGGACGCGCCGGTGCTCGAGAGTCCCACGCCCCTCAGCCCCCCGGCGGCCCAGTTTCCCGCCGGGGCCATTCCCGGGGTATGCCTGCACGACATGCTGGAAAGCTGGCCCGGAGTGCCGGAGGCCGTCCCGGGTCACCTTGAGCGATGCCTGCGGCGCCATGGGCTTTGGGGGGCGCCGGGGGTCGGCGTGGAAGGCGTTGAAACCTGGCTTCGTGCCGTGCGTGCCACGCCCATCATCGAGGGCCGCGCCCTTGCGGATATTCCCCAGCAGCGCGCCGAGCTGGCGTTTGATCTGCGGCTCGACGCTTTCGCACTCCCGACGCTTGAGGGGCTCATTCGAGAGGCGGGCTATCCCATGCCGTCCCTTCCAGAGCAGACGCTCACGGGCTTCCTAAGGGGCTTCATCGACGTGGTGCTCGCCGTGGCGGGGCGCTACTACGTGGTGGATTACAAATCGAATCGCCTTGGCCTGCACCGGGAGGCCTACGACGAGGGCGGCCTTCGGGCGGCCATGGAGAGCCATCACTACGCCTTCCAATACCTCATCTATGCCGTGGCGCTGCGCCGGCTTCTGCGCCAGCGCCTCGGCCCTGGGGGAGCAGCGGCCTTCGGCGGCGCGCGCTATCTCTTTTTGCGGGGCATGGCGCCCGATTCGACCCTGGGCATTTTCGCTGATGATCCCGACCCTGCGCTCCTCGATGCGCTTGATCGCTGCTTTTCCCGGGAGGTGCGCTGATGGCGCTTCGCCCCGAATCCCTTGGGCCTCTTGGTCAAGCGCTGCTGCGCTGGTGCCGCTATGCGCCGGGGACAAAGGCTCACAGCGCGCTGGCGTCGCTGCTTCAGCAGCTAG
Organism: Pseudomonadales bacterium; assembly: GCA_016779385.1. Lineage (GTDB taxonomy): Bacteria > Pseudomonadota > Gammaproteobacteria > Pseudomonadales > Azotimanducaceae > Salivita. The sequence goes on along the minus strand of JADHNT010000022.1, from coordinate 25,541 downwards.
AGACGGGGGTGGCGGCGCAGCACAGTTGCCTGCCCCTGGAGCAGGTGCCGCCCCCGCCTGGGCTGGCCTGGGCCCCGCTGCTCGAGGAATCGGGGCTCCTCGGGGCGGAAGCAGGCCCGGCGCCCCTCGTGCTTTGGGAGAACGCCCTCTACCTTGCCAAGGATGCGCGCTACGAAGCGTACCTTGCCGACGCCCTCCGCTCCCGCGCAGCGCAGCCCGCGCGCTTGGCTGCGGCCCCGGCACAACTGAAGACGTGGCTCGAGGCGCTCTTCGGCGCTCCGGGGGAGATCATTGACTGGCAACGGCTCGGGGCCGCCATGCTATTAGAGCGGAGTCTCCTCGTGCTCACCGGCGGCCCGGGAACGGGGAAGACCTCCACGGTCACCCGGGCCCTGACCCTCTTGGCGACGGCCCTGCAGCAGGAGCCGGGGCAGGCGGGGCCAGTGCGCATCGCCCTGGCCGCCCCCACGGGGAAGGCGGCGGCGCGCCTGGCCCAGGCCGTGGCCGGGGCCAAGGCGTCCCTGACGAACACCGCTTTGCCTCCGGCATTGGAAGCGGGGCTCGCAGCCATCCCCGACGAGGCCGTGACCTTGCATCGGCTCTTGGGCTACCAGCCCTACGGCAATCGCTTTTCCCGGGGGGGCGATGCGCCCCTGGCTGCCGATGTGGTGCTGGTGGATGAGGCGTCCATGGTGGATTTGCGCCTCATGGCGCAGCTGTTCTCAGCCCTGGCGCCGGAAACGCGCGTCATTCTTCTCGGGGACAAGGACCAGCTCGCCTCCGTGGAAACGGGACAGGTACTGGGGGACCTCACCGCGGAGATTGGCCAGCCGGCCCTCTCCCGCGCGCGCTGCCGGGCCTTGGAAGCGCTCACCGGCGATGATCTCGGTCCCTATGAGAAGGCCACCGTGCCCCCGATGGCGGATTGCCTCTGCCACCTGCAGCGCAGCTACCGCTTCGATCCCTCCGGCGCCGTCGCCCGTTTTGCGGCGGCGGTGAACGAAGGGCGGCGCGAGGATGCCTGGGCGGCCCTGACCCAGGGGGACGATGCGCTTCGTTACTCGGAGGTGCCCGAGGCGGCTTTGGAGGAGGCCCAGGAGGCCTACCTCACGCTGTGGCGGCAGGAAGCCGCCGGGGTTGAGGACGAGGCCCTTCTCGCCCAGCTGAGCGCCTTCACCCTCCTGACGCCGACGCGCCAGGGCCCCCTAGGCGTTTCGGGCTTAAATGCCCAGGTGGCCGCGGCGCTTCGGGCGGCCGGAGCGCCGGTGCCTTCGGAGGGCCCCTTCCCGGGCATGCCCCTCATGGTGCTCCGGAATGATCCCAGCCTCGGGGTGTTTAACGGGGATCTCGGCATGGTCAGGGCCGGGGAGGGGGGCCTCGTCGCCGTTTTCCCCAGTGCCGGGGCCGCCCCCAAGCGCCTGCCGCTCGATCGTCTCCCGGCTTTTGAGCCTGCCTACGCGTGCACAATTCATAAGAGTCAGGGGTCGGAGTTTGGAGAGGTTTCCGTGGCGTTACCCCCGGGGCTCGGGGAGGGGGGGCAGCAGCTGCTGAATCGCGCGCTCCTGTACACCGCCGTCACCCGAGCACAGACGCGCGTGCGCCTTTTCGCAGCGCCGGCGGCGGTCGACAGCTGTCTGGTGCAGGCGCCCCTGCGCCGCTCGGGTCTCGCCCGGCGCTTGTGGTCTGTGGCGCCCTAGGCCATGGTGCGCCCCGGGCCTAGGGAGACGAAATATGGGGCGATGGAGCTGGCAATGGGGACGGCGAAGAATCCTAGGGATCGCGATGGGCGTGAGCCTTTTCTGGGCCCAAGCGGGAGCTGCCATGAGCTTTGATCCCGTGACCCAAGACCCGCCCCCGCGAGTGCCCGGGCCGAGCCTCGAGTCCGCCGCCATTCCCAGCGGCGATGCCGTCATGAATGTGGTGTTTTACCTCCCTGGAGGAAAGGCCCCAGCGCCGGTGGTGGTGCTGCTTCATGGGCTGCCCGGGGAGGAGCGAAATCAGGACCTCGCCCAGGTGCTGCGTCGTGCCGGCTACGCGGTGCTCCTTCCCCATTACCGGGGGGCCTGGGGCAGCGCCGGCACCTTCAGCTTCCGCCACTGCCTAGAGGACATCGATGCCATGCTGCGCTGGCTGGACGACCCGGCGGTGCGAGCGCGCTTTTCCCTTGACACTCAGCCCCGGCGTCTCGTCGGCCACTCCATGGGGGGCTATTTGGCCCTTCGAGCCGGCGCAGGGCACCCTCGGGTGAGTACGCTGGTGAGTCTCGCTGGCCCGGACTTTGGGATCATGGCTGAGGCCCTGGAAGCCGATGAAGCCTCCGCTCGGGCCACCGCCGAGCGCTTTGAGAACTGGGTCGCCGGTCCCCTCGCGGGCACCAGTGGCGCCGCCCTCGTGGCGGAGCTCACGGAAGACCCGAGCTTTTTCTCTCTCGCCGCCCGGGCCGGGCACTTCGTCGGCCAACGGGTCACCCTGGTGGCCGGGGCGGAGGATAACTATGTGTCCCGGGAGCGCCTCGAGGCGCTGCAGGGGGCCCTCGTGGCGGCGCACAGCCCGGCGGCGCTGAAAACCCTCCCTGGGGATCACGCCTTCTCGAGCGTTCGCCTTGGTCTGGCCCGGGTGGTGCTGTCGGCCCTGGGCGAGGCTGGGCCCTAGGCAGGGTTCGTGCCATGACCGCCCCAGTGCACATGATTGATACGCTCATCGCGGAGCGCGCCCCCCGGCTCTTTGGCCCCTCCCTGGGGGGGCGCGTCGCCAGGCGCCTGCTCTATCCCTTTCTCGGCTATCGCCAAGCCGTGGCGCTGGCAGATGCGATGCAGGGGCGCTCAGGCTTCGAGGCGCTCGCGGTGGTGAGCGAAACCCTGCGCCTCGCCCTCGAAGTCACAGGAGTCGAACATGTCCCCCGAACCGGGCCGGCGCTGTTGGTGGCAAACCATCCCACGGGGATTGCCGACGGGATTGCCGTGTTCGACCTTTTGAAGGCGCTCCGTCCCGATTTCATGATCTTCGCCAATCGCGATGCGGGGCGCATTGCTCCGGCCCTGGAAGACGTGATCATACCCGTGGAATGGCGGGTGGCGGAGCGCTCCCGGGCGCGCATGCGGGAAACGCTTCGGGGTACGCAGCGAGCCTTTTCCGAGGGGCGCCTCGTGGTGGTCTTTCCCTCCGGGCGCCTGGCTTACCGGGACCGGGGGCAGCTTCGGGAGCGGCCCTGGCAGAGCACGGCCCTAAGCCTGGCCCGGCGCCATCAGGTGCCCATCATTCCCATGCACATTGGGGCGCAGAATTCCCCGGTGTTCTACGGCGCCGCGCGCCTCTCCGACCAGCTTCGGGATATCACTTTGTTTTATGAGGTGATGAATAAAAAGGGCCGCACCTATCGCATGACCCTCGCACCGCCCCTGGCGCCAACGCCTTGGCTTACGGAAAGTACTGAGCTCGGTCCTGCGACGGAGGCCCTGGCGGCCTACGTGGGCTCCGCCTTTCGTGCGCCGCGCCCGAACCTACTCCCGGGCCCGCAGCACGATCAGCCCCGCTGCAATGATGAGCCCGGCGCCCGCGATCATGGGGCCGTTGGGCACCTCTCCGAAAAATAGGGCCCCAAAGAGGCTGGCCCAGAGCACGGCGGCATATTCCACGGGGGCAACGGTCGCCGCCTGGGCCAGGCGATAGGCCATGATCACACTGAAGTGGAGCGTGGCGCCGGCGGCCCCCACGCCCAGGAAGATTGCCAGGGACCAGGCCTCCAAGGGCACCCAGCTCGAGACCGTCAGCGTGCCCGCGAGCACGAGGGAGACGGGCATGGTGGAGAGCACCATGGCCCCCGCCGGTTCATCGGCCATGCGTCGGGCACTGAGGGATAGGCCGGCCCAGCACAGCACGGACCCGGCCACGGCGAGGTAAGCGGGATTCCAGGGCGCCCTGCCTGGGTTAATCATGACCCACACTCCCGCCAGGCCCACCAAAATTGCGAGGCCCCGGCGCCAGCCCAGGGGCTCGCCAAGGAGGGGCCAGGCCAGCACCGCAATGAGCAGGGGCGCGGTGAAGGAGAGGGCCACGAGCAGGGTGAGAGGAAGCTCCCCGAGGGCGAAAAAGAAGCCAAAGGTGGCGCCGCAGGAGAGCACGGCCCGGAGCCCATAGCCTGGCCAGCGCTTGGGCTTTAGATTCTTCAGATCGCCCCGAAACCCCGCAATCAGCAGCACGAAGGGCAGGCCAAAGAGCAGGCGCCCAAGCACGATCTGCGGCGTATCGTAGTGGCTCGATAGGGCCTTCACCCCGGTGTCGATGAGGGTGCCCGCAAGGCTCGCCAGGAGCATCCAGGTCATGCCCTGAAGCGTGGGGGAGGACAGCGCTTTCATGCCAAGGGTCCTTAGGGTGGGGGCGAAGTATACTCTGCTCACGGAGCGGCGCTGGAGCGCGGCGAGGCTTTCGGCAGCGGTTCACGGCAACGGTTCACGGGAAGGGCAAGGGGGAGAGGAGCATGGCAGCGGTAGGCATTGCGCAGCAGGACGATGCGGCGCTTCGGGCAGCGGGCTTTGAGCCCTACGAAACGCCCTCGCCCTTTATCCACTTTATTGGGGGCCTCTGGTGCAAGGTGGAGGACGATCGCGCCTTCGCCGCCGTGCGCATTCAGGATCCCCACTGCAACAGCTTTGGCTCTATCCACGGCGGCATGCTGCTGGCCCTAAGCGATCAGCTGATCGCCATGAGCAGCCGCCTGCTGACAGGCCGTGCCGGCATGACCATGCACGTGGATGCGGATTTTCTCGATGCGGCCCCGGCGGGCACGGTGCTTCAGGGGGAGGCTCGGCTGCTTCGGGCGACGCGCTCCACGGCGTTCCTCGAGGGGCATTGGCACGGGGAAGATCGGCAGGTGATGCGCGTCAGCGGGCTGGTGCGGCTCATGGGCGATGCGGATGGGCCGCGCCGGGCGCCAGGATTGGATCGCTGGGGCAAGGCGCCAGAGGCCTAAGCTATTGGCTGCCAGCCTAGAGCAACGCGAAGAAGCGGGCGCTGCCAAGGCCCAGGGCACCGGCGAGCACGAACCAGGGGCCGAGGCGCAGCAGCGTATTCTGGCTGCGTAGGGTCGCAAGGCGCAGCAGGAGAAAGGCAAACCAAGGGAGGGCCAGCGCATTAGCCCCCTGGGCCAGGAGAATCATCTGCAGGGGCTGGCCCCCGAGGGCCGCGCCGAGGGCGCCCACGGCCAGCACCACAAAGGCCGCCAGGCGCGTGCGAGGGTCCTCCAGGGTGGGGACCCAGCGAAAGAGCCCGGCGAGGGCCCAGGCAGCGGCGAGGGGCGCGGTGAGCGCGCTGCTCAGCCCTGCGGCAAAGAGCCCCAGGGCGAGAAAGGGTTTGGCCCCCGCGCCCAGCAGAGGTTCTAGCGGCGCGGCCAGGCGCTCCACGCTCGATCCGTCTGCGCTGCTCCCCGCCGCCAGCAGCAAAATTGCCCCGGTAACGAGGCCTCCCACGGCGATTGCACGCAGCGTATCCCGCCGTGCGTCCTGGTGAAGCGCCGCGTCGGCGCGGGCGCCCGGCTCTTCCGCGGGGGGAAGACGATCGAGCAGGGCCCGGCCATGGAGAAAGAGGTTATAGGGGACCACGGTGGTGCCAATGAGGGCCAGGGCGAGGGCGCCGACTTGCCCTGCGGGGGCGGCGAGGGTCAGGGGCGGCATGCCCGCGCCGAGGGAGGCCAGCGCCGCAAGGCAGAACACCGCCGCCATCACGGCAATCAGCCCAAGCAGGAGCCCTTCTAAGCGCGCCCGCAGGGGCGTCAGCAGCAGGAGTGCCGCCAGGGCCGCGAGCCCGGCCCCCAGCAGGGAAGGGGGCAGGGGCAGCCAGGCCCCGAGGCCAAGGGCTGCACCGGTCAGGTTCCCCGCCTGGTAGGCCGCATTCCCAAAGCCGATGGCCAGGGCCGTGAGGATCACGCTAAACCAGCGAAGCCCCGGCGGCTCAAGGGTCTCCCGAATCAGGGCGCCGAGATCCCGCCGCCGATCGATCACCAGCTGCACCAGCAGCAGCTGGAGCCCGGCGGTGAGAGCGAGGGATAGGACCAAGGCCCAGAGCAGGCCGAGCCCCGTCGCCTGCCCCGCTAGGGTTGCCGTGGTGAGCGTCCCTGGACCGAGAAAGGCCGCGGTGACGAGCCAAGCTGGGCCTCGCCTCATCGGCGTCCTCGCCACCAGCGGCGAAGGCCTTGGCTCACGGCGTGCACGGCCTCAAGCATGGCGTCGACGGCCAGGGCCAGGGCGGTGCGCAGGCGCAGGCTCGGAGGCGCGCCGGCGCTTCGATCCCAGCGGCGGAAGAGGCGCTCAAAGAAGGGCCAACGAAGCAGGGGGCGACGAAGCGCTGGCCACGCCGCGGTGAGGCACAGGGCCGCAAGCACCGCGAAGGGTGGGGCTGGCCAGAAGGGCAAAAGGACCCCAAGGGCCGCGAGAAAAAGGCAGAACAGGCCAGCGCCTGCCCAGATGAGTCGAAGGGCCATGCTACGCTCCTCGGATCCGCCGACTTGGGGCCGGGGACCTTGGGGGAAAGGTCTATGAAGAGCGTCAGCAAGGGTCATGCCAGGGAGCATAGCGCGAAAGGGCAGGGGTTTTCGTGTTCATGGCTGGCGGAAGTGGTGAGGTTCACCACCTTCCGGCGGAATTGGCTCCGTGGCTAGCCTTTGGGCCGTGCTCCTCGTCGCCCTTGCAGAATTGGGCGATAAGTCTCAGGTGCTAGCCCTTATGCTGGCCACGCGCTACCAAAGGCCCGGGGTTCTGACCCTGGGCATGGCGGCGGGGATCCTTGCCAATCATGGCCTCGCGGCTTGGCTCGGCGCCTCCGTTCTGGTCTGGTTGCCGGCGGAGGGCACGCGCTATGGGCTTGCAGCGGCGTTCCTGGCCATGGCCCTTTGGCTCCTCTGGGAGGGCGACGAAGAGGAAGGGGCTACCGCGGAGGGTGAGGAGGGCCCCCTTGGTGCCGGTTGGCTGGGCGCCTTCACGGCCGCCGCGGGACTCTTCTTCCTGGCGGAAATGGGCGATAAGACTCAGCTTCTGACCCTTGGTCTTGGCGCCCGCTTTGAAAGCTTAGTGTCCGTGGTTCTGGGCAGCGTGACCGGCGTGCTCCTCGTCAATGCCCCGCTATTTTGGGGCGGGCAGTGGCTCGCGGCCCGGGTTTCTATGGATTGGGCGCGCCGCGGCGCGGCCGCCCTTTGCCTAGCCCTCGCGGCCCTTACGGTGTGGCTCTAAGATGGGTGCGCGCCGTGGTCTGAGCCTCGAGGATGGCTGGATCCCAGGTGACCGTGCGCAGCGTCTCCCCGGCGAAGGCCTCGGCCTGGTCCGCATAGTGCGGGCTTTTCGGGCGCGTGCTTGCGCTACCGAAATTGTGACGCGTTCGCAGCCGCGGCGTGCCGTCGGCCGCCCACTCCGCAAAAATCATCAGGCCGTCCCCAGCCACCGCCGTGAGCCGCCCGTCGTTCGTTTGTTCCCGGCCATAGATGGCCCTAAGCACGTCCGGGCCGCCGGCGATGGGGATATCGATGGCGCCCCGACGTAGCCGATTGACCGATCCCCAGGGGGGATCGAGGCGGCCAAAATGGGTCTGGAGCTTCTCTGCGCAGGTGAGCACCTGCTCTTCGATGGGGGCCGGAGAGCGAGGGGCGCGTTCCGCGAGCCATTCCTCCGAGAGCACGCAGACCCCAAGGGCGGCCCCGGGGTTGTCGAGGTCGGTGTTCCGATCCCAGGCAGCGAGGACGGCCTGCGCTTCGGCAAGAAGCGATCCTGCCTCGGCGTCCAGGGCCTGGGCGCTATTCACGTAGGCCATGGATCGGCTGTGCGCCGCATAGGCCTTATCAAACTTGATGGCTTCGAAGTCCCTGGCGCTCACCCTGGGGAGATTGGTGAACAGCTCTAGGCCCCGGTCCGCCCGATTGGTCATGCGCGTAGGCAGGCCAAGCGCCTGCGGGTAGGCCGCGGGATCCGGGTTGTCCCCTTCCGCGGTCACGGCGAAGGGTGACTGGTTGGCGCTAAGCACGAAGCCGCTGGCGGGGTTCAGCACCTGGGGATTGGCCCGGAAGCCTTGGGTCTGCTCCCAGATCAGATCGCTTCGGTCCCCGGGGAGGCGCTTTTTCCAGTCCCAGCCCGGGGTCCGCAGCGGGCTTCGGCTGTTGTGGACGAAGGCGATATTCCCGGCGCGGTCGCCATAAACAAAGTTAAAGCTGGCAATGGCATTCAGATCCATGGCGGCCTGCCAGCCTTCGAGATCCGTGGCTCGGTTCATGGCGTACCACTGCTCGGGTTGGCGGATTTCCCTGTGGCCTGCAAAGCGTAGGGCGTAGAGGCCATGGTCCGTTTCCAGCACTGGACCGTGGACCGTGCTTAGCACGGTGCGCGTGAGGGGCCAGTAGAGGGATCCGATCAGGGGCACCTTCAGAGTGATGGATCGGGTCTCGAAGGGCACCCAGGCCCCATCAAGCTGGTAGTGGTCGGGATGGGCCGTATCCGTAGTGAGCACGAATTCATCCACCAGGTCTGGCTGGTTGACCGTTACGCCCCAGGCCAGGTTCGGCGTGGCGCCGATGGTCGCAATGGGGGAGCCGGGGAAGAGCCCGCCATGCATGCGCCAGCCCTCCTCGCTTTCCAGATGCACCTCATACCAAGCGACTGGGCCGCTCAGGGGCTGGTGGGAATTGCCCAGCACCCGGGTGGCGCCGTCCGTGCTTCGCCCGGGCCCCACGGCGAAGGCGTTCGAGCCGATGGGCAGGTCCCCGCCCAGGTAGCGCTCGGCCAGGACCGGGGGGGCCTCCGCCACGGCTTCGGGGCCCGCCATGACCCGCTTAACTGCGCCATCAAAGCCGTAGAAGAAAAGGTGCTGGATTGAGAAGCCCGTGACCAGATCCTTTGCGGAAACGGGATAAAGGCGATGATCCACCTCTCCGGGGTGGCGGGCGGCGTAGAGGTTTAGCCCCGCGGCATAGCCCTCGAAGACGGCGCGAACTTCCGGAGAGAGGCGGCGCTCATAGCCCGCTTCCACCGCTTCCCGGGCGCCGGTCCAGGCGATGAGATAGTCCACGGGGATCGCTTCGCGCCCGGAAAAGAGGGCCGCCTCTCCTCGATAGAGGGGGAGGATTTCCTCGAAGGTGGCGCGGTCATCTTCCATGTGGGCGTAGGCCAGGCCGAAGGCCACGTCCCGATCCCGGGCGCCGTAGATGTAGGGAACGCCGAGGGCGTCGCGAAGGATTTCTGCCTCATAGCCCGCAGCAGCCGCTTCAAAGGCCGCCGGGTCGAAGGCGGCGCGCTGCTGGGCCCGCACCGCGAGGTCCAGGGCGATGAGGCTAAAACCTAGGACGATGGAGAGAAGGAGGAGGCGTTGTCGCATGGCAGGCTCTTCTTTTTGGGCGCGGGACGGCGGCGGTAAAGCTCGCTAGCATAGCGCGGGAAGTTCCATGTCAGAGGAGGGGAGTATGAGCGAATATCCGTTACCCAATGCGGGGCACGATCTGGGTGGCCAGGTGGCTTTGGTGACCGGCGCGACGTCGGGCCTGGGCTGGCGCTTTGCGGAGGTGCTGGCGGCCGCTGGGGCTCGGGTGGTCATTTCCGGTCGGCGCGTGGAACGCCTCGAAGCCCTGGCCGAGCAGCTGCGGGCCAAGGGCGCGGAAGTGCTTCCCGTGGCCATGGACATGACAGACCGGGCCAGCCTTCGAGCGGGGCTCGATCAGGCAGAGGCGGTTTTCGGGCGGGTGCAGATTCTGGTCAACAACGCGGGCATCCCCGATGCGCAGCGGGCGCACAAGATGGGTGATGAGCTGATCGATCGGGTCTTCAATACGAACCTCATTGCCCCCTGGGTGCTGTCCTGTGAAGTGGCCCGCCGCCTCATCGACGCTGGGGAGAAGGGCCGCATGGTGAACATCGCCTCCGTGGCCGCCTACAACTACAGCGGCAACGGGGCGGCCCTCTATTCCGTCACCAAGGCCGCGGTGGTGCGCATGACCGAAGCCCTGGCCGTGGAGTGGGCGAAGTTCGGGATCAACGTGAACGGCATCGCCCCCGGCGCTTTTGAGTCGGAAATGATGGACGGCATGCTCGAGCGCATGGGGGATATCGCCAAGTACTTCCCCCGGGGCCGGGTGTGCCCCTCGCCGCTCATGGATTCGACCCTGCTCTATCTCGTGAGCCCGGCCTCGGAAGCGGTCACCGGCACGGTCATCAAAATCGACGACGGCCAGGGCCCGCGCTAGTGGCTTCGGGGCGACGCGGCATCCCACGCCTCTGCCTGCTTGGGCTCTTGAGCCTTGCCCTTTTGGGCTGCGACGCCGCCCCGGAACAGGCCACCGTGGATTGGGAAATCCACGGTGGCCAGCTCATTGACGGCACGGGGACCCCGCCGCGCTCCGGGACGCTGTGGCTTAAGGACGGGCGTATCCACGCCATCACGGAGGCCGGGGCCGCGCCCTTTAAAGCGGCCCGGCGCTTTGACGCCGCTGGGCGCGTGGTAGCCCCGGGCTTTATCGACCCCCACAGCCACGGCGATCCCCAGGAAACGCCGGCCTTTGAAAACTTTTTGGCCATGGGAGTGACCACCATCACCCTCGGCCAGGACGGCTCGAGCCCGGAGGTGGCGCCCCTGGCACCGCTGCTGGCGGAGCTCGATGCGCTGCCCCTGGGGCCTAATCTCGCGCTCTTTGTGGGCCATGGGACGCTGAGGACTCTGGCGGGCATCGGCCGCGATCCGGCCCCAAGCCCGGAGGCGATCGCGCGCATGCAGGCCCTGCTTGATGATGCCCTCGATCACACCTTTGGGCTGAGCTCTGGTCTTGAATACAACCCGGGGCTTTGGGCCCCGGAGGCCGAGCTCCTGGCCCTGGCCGAGGTGGTGGGGCGCCGGGATCGAGTGATCATGAGCCACCTGCGCTCGGAGGATGACGATGCGCTTTTCGAAGCGATTGATGAGCTGCTCGCTCAGGGTCAGCACACTCGCGTGCACATCGCTCATCTGAAATCCGTTTATGGCCGCGGGGCCGCTCGGGGCGATGCGATCCTCGATAAGCTGACGGCGGCGCAGCGCTCGGGTCTTAGGGTAAGCGCAGATGTCTATCCCTACAGCGCGAGCTACACGGGTTTGGCCTTGCTCTTTCCTCCCTGGGCGAAGGCCCCGGAGCAGTTTGCGGAGGCAAAAGCTACGCGGCGCGACGAGCTCGAGGCCTATCTCAAGGTCCGCGTCTTGTCCCGGAATGGCCCGGAAGCCACCCTTCTGGGCTCGGCGCCCCATGCCGGCCTCACCCTCGCGGAGCTTGCCGAGCGCCTCGAAAAGTCCTTCGAAACGGTGCTCGTGGAAGACCTTGGGCCCCAGGGCGGGTCCGCCGCCTACTTCATCATGGATGAGGATTTGCAGCGCCGCTTTATCCAGGATCCCCGGGTGTCCATCTCTTCCGACGGCAGTCCCACGGGTTTCCATCCCCGGGGCCATGGGACCTTCGCCAAGATCATTGAGCAATACGTTCTGGAAGAAGGATCCCTGGCCTTGCCGGAAGCGGTGCGCCTGATGACCACACTGCCGGCGGCGCAGCTTGGTATCAGGGATCGGGGTCAGCTTGCCCCGGGCCTGGCGGCGGATATTGTGGTGTTTGATCCCGCCGCCGTGCGGGCCCGGGCCACCTACGCCGAGCCCCACCGCCTGGCCGAGGGCTTCGACGCGCTCTGGGTGAACGGGGTGCAGCTGCGAAGCGGTGGCGCCTTCACCGGAGCCGCCGGGGGCCGGGTGCTGCGCCCGGGTCCCTAGCTAGGGCGCGCGCTCTCAGCCTGTGCGGGAGCCGCCGTCGACCCGGAGCACCGTGCCCGTGGTGTAGCTGGAAGCGGCGGACGCAAAGTAGAGCGCTGCGCCCACGATTTCCTCCGGTTCCCCGCCGCGCTGAAGGGGAATGGTGCTGGCCGCCCGGGCCGAGAAGGCCTCCATATCCCAGGCCTTGGAGATATCCGTGAGGAAGGGTCCGGCGGCAATGGCGTTCACCCGCACCTTCGGCCCGAAGGCCCAGGCGAAGGACTCGGTAAGGGCATTCAGCCCGGCCTTCGCGGCGCCGTAGGGCTCGGCGTGGGGCGACGGCTGAAGGGACGCAATGGACGAGATGTTGATGATGCTGCCCCCGTCCCCGGCAGCCATGTGCGTACCGGCTCGAGCCATCAGGCGGAAGGGGCCCTTTAGGTTCACCCCCACCACTTTGTCAAAAAGCGCTTCGGAAACGGACTCTAAATCGGGGTAGAGGGGGGACATGCCCGCGTTGTTCACCAGGATGTCGACCCGGCCATAGTGGGTGATGGCGGCATCGAAGAGCGCATCGCATTGATCCCAGTCGGCGACGTGGCAGGCGAGGCCGAGCACCTCGGCGCCGGTGGCTCGGAGGGCCTCTGCCGTTTCCTCCACCTGCTCGAGCTTCCGGCTGGCGATTACTAGGCGCGCCCCGCGTTCGGCGAAGGCGAAGGCCATGGCGCGCCCCAGGCCCCGGCTGCCGCCTGTGATCACGGCCACCTTTCCCGTTAAATCGAAGTGATCTTTCATGCTGCGCGTCTCCCTAGGCAATCGAGGTCTTGCATCCCCCAAGACAGGAGGGCCAGAGTAGCCCAATCGTTCCCCATCGTCCCCCGCGGAGGACCCATGGCCAAAAGCATTCCCGAGCTGACCCCGGAGCTTGCGCGCTGGATTGAAAAGCAGCCCCTGTTCTTCGTGGCGACGGCGCCCCTGTCCGCCGAGGGGCACGTGAACCTGTCCCCCAAGGGGCTCGATAGCTTTCGCGTCCTCGACCCCCTGACCGTGGCCTACCTCGATTACACCGGCAGCGGCGCGGAAACCCTTGCGCACCTCGGGGAAAATGGGCGCATGACTATCATGTTTTGCGCCTTCGAAGGGCCGGCGCGCATACTACGGCTCTATGGCAAGGGAACGGCGACGCAGGTGGGCACGGCGGCCTTCGATGAGGATATCGCCCGTCTGGGACTCCTCCCGGGTCCCGGGGCTCGGGCCGTCATGACTCTGAAGATCTCTCGTATCAATGATTCCTGCGGCTACTCCGTGCCGAAGATGGCGCTGGTGGAACCGCGGGACGTGCTCGATCGCTGGGCGGAGAAGCGGGGGCCGGAAGGCCTGGCGGTCTATCGGCAGAAGAATAACCGGCGAAGCCTCGACGGCTTGCCGGCCTTTGAGGGTCGCTAGCTTCGCGCCAGGGGCTCGGCCCCGTGGTCGATGATGAGCTGGCGAAGCGCATCGAGCACCGTATCCAGGCGCGCTTCATCCGTGCCCCGGGCTACGAGGGTGGTGCCGTAGCGGCCCTCATCGTTGAAGGGGTAGGACCCAAGGTCGATGTCGTCGAAGCGGTTTTGTAGCGCCGTCAGCGCATCGGCGATGATGCTCTCCCCGAGGTAGGCACCGACGCTGCGGCTCCGGACCGGGCGAGCGCCCCTGAGGGTGGGGGCGAGCTTGCTGATCATGGACTGCATCACCGCGGGGATTCCCGCCATCACGTGAACGTTGTCGATGGCAAACCCCGGGGCGCCGACGTCCGTGGGCAATAGCCGTGCCCCCTGGGGCACGCGCGCCATGCGCAGGCTGGCAGCGAGCACAGTGTCGCTCATGCCTCGGACCTTGGCGTAGCCGCGAATGGTCTCGGCGATCTCCTCATTCATCACCAGGGGTACGGCAAAGGCTTCGGCGACGCATTCCGCGGTGATGTCGTCGTGGGTGGGTCCAATGCCTCCGGTGGTAAACACGTAGTCAAAGCAGGCCCGTACACTGTTTAAGGTCTCGATGATGACCTTGGGGTCATCGGGGATGACTCGGGCTTCGCGCACGGAAACGCCCACCTCGTTAAGCGTCGTGGCCAGGTGCGCAAGGTTCGCATCCTGCGTTCGACCGGAAAGGAGCTCATTGCCGATCAAAAGGACGCAAGCGGTAACGGGTTGAAAGCTCATGACACCTCCCTGAGTACGTGACGCCAGTATACGCGCCTAGGGGGCGCAGAGCGCCTCGAAGACCTTAGCCAGGGCGATGTCCTTCTCCGTGAGGCCCCCGGCGTCATGGGTGGTGAGGCGCACCTCCAGGCGGTTGTAGCTGTTCGCCCAGTCCGGGTGATGGCCGAGGGCTTCCGCCTCAAAGGCAACGCGGACCATGGCGGCCATGGCGCTGGGGAAGTCCGGGAAGGTAAAGCGCTGGCTGATCACCGTGCCATCGCCTTCGAGGGTCCAGGTGGGTAGCTCCGCCAGGGCTGCGTTGCGGGCTTCGTCGCTGAGTAGGGGCATGGCTTAGGGCGCCTCCGGTGGGGTTGGGGAAGCAAGGCCCAGGCGGCCCCGATCCGCCGTGACCAGGGCGAAGTCCGCCACGGCCTGCTGGAAGGCCAGCTGGGCATCGAGGGCTCGCACTCTGGCATCGGCGGTGTTTTCTTCCCGAGCGTTTAAAATAAAAAAGCTGCTTGCGCCTTCGCGAAACTTCACCCATTCCGCTGCCTCGAGCGTTTCCGCAGCGTCCGCCTCCTGATCGGCGAGGGCCGCAAAGTCCGCCGCGGCGGCGACCGTCTCCTGAAGACGAAGGATTGCTAGGCGAAGTCCATCCGTTTCCCGTGCCTGCCGAAAGGTGACGGCCTGCAGCGCCGCTTCCGCTTCCTCCTGGGCGCCCCGGGCCTTTCGTCGCTGCAGGGGCAGGGAGAATTCGAGGCCCGTAATCACGTCGTTGCCATTTAAGGTTCGAGGTCCCTGCCCCAGATCCTTCGCCAGCTTCAGGGAAAAATCGAGCTCCGGGCGCAGATCGTTCCGGGCGAGGTTTCGCTTCAGACGCAGGCGCTGGGCCTTCTGCGTCAGGGCCTGGAGCGTGGGCGTCGCCTCGATGATGGCGGCAAGGCGCGCTGGTGCCAGCTGAGCCTCCGTTCCTGCGATGGGAGGGAAAGCCGGGGGGAGGGCGGCCGCCTCCACGGGCTGCATGGCTCCGTTGTCGTCTCGCAGAAAGAAGCTCAAATCCGTGGCTGCCAGGGTGAAATCCCGGGCTGCCCGGCGGGCCAGCTGGCGCCGCTTCAGGAGGTTTTGCTGGTTTTCCACCACGGCGATTTCCGCGATATCCCCCACTGCGGACTGGGCCCGAAAGGCCTGGTCTCGCTCTTCGGCAATGGCGAGAAGCTTCTCGAAGATGGCGAGCTTCCGCCCCGCGGCCACCCAGCGCCAGTAGGCGATGAGGGCATCGTGCTGCACGTCGAGCTGGGTTTGAAGCAGGGAGGCGTCGGCCTCGGCAATAGCCAGGGTAGCGTCCTGCCGCGCGAAGCGCCGGTCATCCAGGGTGCGATCCTGGAGTAGGGGAATGGTGAGGCCCAGGCTAAGCTCCCCGCCGCCCAGGGTTTGGCGCTCCGTTTCGTAACGGGGAAAGCTGCCGTCGCTGATGCGGTAGGCCGCCGTGAGATCGCCACCAAGGGTGGCGAGGGGCTGGGTCAGCTTTAGATCGGCGTCGAAGCCGTCGTAGTCCCCGAATACCCACTGTCGCGCGCCCTGGGAGAGGGTGCGGTCGAACCCCCCCTCCGCAGCTAAGCGCTGGGCCACCACGGCGGTGCGCAGGGATCGGGCTTCAAGGATTGTAGGGACGGCCCGGGCCGAAGCCGCCAGCACGGTCTGCGCGGTAAGGACCTTCGTGGCCTGCGCGGCTGCGACCGGGCCACTCGCGGCAAAGGCTAGGCTCAGGGCAAAAAGCAGGGGTCTAAGCACGAGGCGCCGCCCCGACGCTGTTTTCCGGGGGGAAGCCGTTCAGCCGTCGCCAAAGCTCATAGCCCACGGACACCGTGTCTAGCAGGATCCAGCCCCGGGCTTGGGCCCCGAAGCGCAGGTAGGCGTTGGAGGGCCAGGGCGCGTCGCCGGGATCGGGGACCAGGAGCACGCGGAAGCGGCCATTGGGGGAGACCACGGGATCCACCGTGCTCACCACGGCGCCGAAGGTGCCTACGGCCACCTCGGGCCAGCCTCCAAACTGCACCGCGGGCCAGCCCTCGAACATCACCCGAGCCTTGCGCCCGGGGGTGACGAGGGAGGCATCGAGTCCTGAGATGTAGAGCTCAATAGCGGGGTTTGAGACCTTGGGAACGAATTCGGCGATCACGTCCCCGGCGCGGACCAAGGTACCCATGTCTCCAGCCCTAATGCCGAGGATAGTGCCATCCCGGGGCGCGACCACCTGCTGCGTGGTTTGCCGGGTGACCGCCACCCGCGCCTGATTTAAGGAGGCCTCCGCCTCGCTTTCCTTGGCGCTCAATTCGTTAACCAGGATTTGCGCCCGTTCGAAGGCGACCTGGGAGGTGAGCCCCTGCTCCAGCAAGCGCCGCTGCCGCTCCAAATTCAGGCGCGCCGTGCGCGTGGCTTCCTGGGCTGCCTTGAAGGCCGCTTGGACCGCGCGCTGCTCCGCCGTGAGGCGCTCCACGAGCTGGGGATCGATGTCCACAATGTCGACGATGGGGTCGCCCTGGCTGACGTAGCTGCCGTCCCGGACGTGCCAGCGGGCCAGGCGCCCGGAAGCGAAGCTGGTGAGCGTTTGGCTGCGCTCCGCAGGGTTTAGGGTCGTGACCCGGCCATCCCCAGCGGCGTTTTGCACCCAGGGGGTATAGGACAGGAAGGCGACCAGAAGCAGCAAGGCCCCGAGGATCAAAAGGCGAAGGGTTTTTAGGGGGCGGGGCAGCTGCTGAGCGGCAAGGGCCGTGAAGGCTGCGCGATGGCGCTCGGCAACGAATGCTTCCAGCGGCGCGGCGCCGAGGGATCCCCTTCTCGATTCCGACGTCATAGCAGGGCTCCAGCGGGGTGAGCGGCGTGCTCCGCGTCGAGCAGGGCTTCCAGGGTGTCATAGCGCTGTCCGTAGCCGTCCCCCAGGCGGAGATACTGATCAAAGCCCTCGAGGTCTAGGCGATTAGAAAGCACGATGAGCGTGCGGTTCCGATCCTTAAAGGCCTTTACGATGGCGCGGCGCCGTTCCACCCGGAGGAGGTCACAGGTGGGGCTCAGAATGAGGATCTTCGGATCGTAAGCGATGGCCCGGGCGATCTTAAGGCGCAGGGCTTCACTGGTCGTAAACGGCCCGCCGCTGGGCGTAAGAAGGGTGTCGAGCCTCTCCGGAAACCCTTCAACAATTTCCGCCAGCCCCACTACCGCCAGGGCCTTCATCATTTCGCTCCGGGGAAGGGCGGGATTACCGATCCGGAGGAAGTCCGCAATGGAGCAGGCCAGAAGCAGGGTATCGCTGACCACCAGGACTTCGTCTCGGAGCGTCCCAGCGGGTAGGCGCTCACCGTCGATGCTGCCGAAGCGCAAGGCGCCGCCGGTGGGCAGCTGGAGTTGGGTGGCACCGGCGCAGAAGGCTTCCGTGACGCTCACCGTTTCCGGCGCCACGAGGGTGGTGCTGGCTTCCGGGAAGTGGGCCGACAGGGTGAGCGTGCGCTGACGGTGGCGAAGCTTTGCCCCCTCGAAGGTGAGCGTAGGTGCCCAGCTCGCCATTTCTAAGGTAGGGGTACCGTGAGGTTCTTCGGGGGGCAACAAATAGAGCTGGGCAAGCTTTTCCACCGCGGGGCGCAGGCTGTACCAGCCTTCAAGCACGGAGGCGAAGCTTCCCATGTTCAAAAAGATCGTGCCCAAGATCAGTTCTGCGGCCACGAGCTGGCCCACGGTGAGCTGGCCTCGCACCACCAGCCAGCCCCCAATTCCTAGGAGTAGGGCGCTGCCCGCCGCCATGAGGAATTGATAGGCAAGTACCTGGGTAAAGCTGTAGCGAAAGTGTTCTCGGTGGGCGCTGAGATAGTCTTCCGTCAAGGCGTTGGTCCGCGCTGTGGCCCAGCCGAGGCCTCGCTCCGACTTAAACAGACGATGGCGAAGGGCCAGGGACTCAAGCCAGGCGCCCATGCGGTATTTGGCGTTCGAGAGGCCCTTCACACCGCGCACGGCGCCGGCGTCCGTGCTGCGCCAAATGAGGTAGATCAAGGCCGCGTGCACAACGCCGACGATCAGAAAATAGGGATGGTAGAAGGCCACCACCACGTAACCAACCAGGGCCTGAAGCACGAGGTTGAGGCCCGTCGTGAGCAGTACGGGCACCTGGCCCTTGATGGCGTCGATCTCAAAAAAGCGATTGTAGAGGTCTTCTCGGTGACTGCCTTCCAGGGCTTCCGTGTCCGCATAGCGGGTCCGCAGGGTGATCTCCTTCGCCGTGCGCGCATAAAAGCGCCGTTCGAAGCGCTCGAGCACGAAGTTCTGCAGAGCGACGAGGCTCCCTGCGATAAGCAGCACCACAAAGAGCACGCAGGACAAAATCAGCACGGGCTGGAGCGACCCAAGATTAGCAATGGAATCGATGAGAAGCTGCACCGCCACGGGTACGCCGAGGGTAAGGCCGCTCAGTACCACGCCGAAGAGAACGGCCATGTTGAAGAAGGCGGATTCGCCGCCGATTACGAGGCGAAAGGCGCTCAGCAGGGAGGGCGCTTGCCGTGCCATGATCACTCCTTTGGGGGTGCCGTTTTTGGGGGCTACCCATGGCATGGGGGGCGAGGTGACTCGGCGGCCCCGTAAAAATCTGTGATGCGCCGCTGGAGGACGCGAACGCATCGGGCATAGGCCCGTTGCGGTAATGGGAGGAGCGTCGAACGATGGCCGTTCGAGATCAAGAAAAAAAGTTTAGCATGGCTCTCCGGCGCCGGCGCCGGTGGGGGGGCCGCATCCTAGGGACGCTCCTTGCGCTCCAGGGTTCCCTGGTAAGTGGCATTTTTGCCGCGGAGGTTCAAGGGGCGGCGCCTCCGGAAGCGCCTGCCGTCGCAGCACCGGGGGTCGAGGCCCTTCGACGGGCCCTAAAAAGCCTGCGCCTGCCCGAGGACAGCGCCTCCCTTTGGGTGTTTGATTTCGACCGAGACGAGGTGCTGACCGCGGAAGCGGCGGAGCGACCGCGCCCCCCGGCGTCCCTTGTGAAGCTCCTCCCCATGGGCGCGGCCCTGCTTTCTCTGGGCCCGGCGTTCCGCTGGCACACGGAGGCCTGGGCGGAAGGATCGCTACGGGATGGAGTCCTGCTGGGGGATCTATTGCTGTGGGGCGAGGGCGATCCGTTCTTCAATGACGAAGCGCTCTATCGCTTGGTTTCCGCGCTTCGCGCCGCTGGAGTGTCCCGAATCGAGGGTGCCCTGCGGGTGGATGGGCGTGCCCTGTCTCCCACCGCTCGACCCCGGGATGCCTTTGATGGGCAAGGGGATAGGCTCTACAACCTGCCCGCTCACGCCCTCCTGCCCAACTTCACCGCGGCTACCGTCGCCCTTCGCCCCGGGACCGACGCCGTGGAGGCGCAGGTGTCTCCGCTGCTGCCATCCCTACGCGTCGAAAACCGGCTGAAGCTCGTGCCTGGGCCCTGCCGGGGTTACCAGCGCGGGGTGGCGATCAACGTGCTGGGGTCCGCCCGGGATACGCTGCGCCTTGAGGGCACCTTCCCCGAGGGCTGCCAGCGCTACGCCCTCACGCGTAGCGTGCTCACTCCGGAGCGATACCTTGGAGATCGCTTCCGCGTGCTCTTCGAAGCGCTGGGGGGGCAATGGCAGGGGGATGTGGCGCCGGGCGCGCTTACGGCGGAGGCCCGGGCCGAGGCGGATAGCTTCGATCGTCTTCCGCCCCGCGCGCGTGAGAAAACGCCCGCGCCAACGGGCCGCCTGCTGCGCCAGCCTTCCCCGTCCCTCGATGAAATTGTTTGGCGTTTAGGCAAGAGCAGTAACAACGTGATGACCACCCAATTGCTCCTTACGCTCGGGCGGGTGCAGGAAGGCGCCGGTACGGAAGAGGCAGGGTGGCAGGCCCTACGGACAATCTACGGAGCAGCCGGGGTCGATCTTAGCGATGCCGTGCTCACCCATCCCGCGGGGCTAGCTCGGGAGGATCGACTGCGCCCGGCGCAGGTGGGGGCCGTGCTTCGGCTTCTTTGGCAATCTCCGCGCATGCCGGAGTTTTTGCACGCGCTTCCCATTGCGGGAGTCGACGGCACGCTCCGGAGCCGCTTCGAGGACACGCCCCTCGCGGCTCAAGCGCACCTGAAAACGGGCACCCTTGCCGGGGTGTCGAATGTTGCGGGGGTTTTGCAAACCCGCCAGGGGCGGCGCCTTGCGGTGGTGCTGATGCTGGAAGCCGAGGAGGCGGAGCGGGGCCTGGGGCCCTCCCTTCATGAGGCCGTATTGCAGGCGCTTTGGGCGGATTAGGAAGATTTCTGACCGTTCGTCAACTTCTTCTTGCCAGGGGGAAAAAAAGGAGTAAGGTCGCGCGCTTCCCGAATCCCCACTTCGGAGTAATCCCCCATGTCATTGCTGAAGCGCCTTGCTGAACTCTACCTTAACCAGCCCATGTTGCTGTCCGCAGGGCTTCTTCCCGAGCTTGCCTATCCTGTGGCGTCTTGGCGTTACGCAGAGGTGGTGCCTGTTGCGACGGCCCCGGAAGCGCCGGCCCCCGCGGCTGGCCCCATGGCCGCCAACGACGACTGCGCAGCAGAGGCCGCAGCCTAAAGCGAGGTCAGTCTGGCGCCTAGCCGTCGCGCTTGCCTAGCGAGCGCGGCACAATGGCCTCTTTTTGGTGGAGAGGACCATGAGCGACGCGCCCGATCTCAGCGCCCTTGACGATGCCGCTGTTGCGGCCCTCGGTGAGGATCTCCCCCTTCTGGAGGGGATCCGTAGCACTCGGGCGATCCGGCGCCTAAGGCCCGACCCCGTGCCACGCTCCCTCATTCGCAAAATCTGCGAGGCGGGTACCTTTGCGCCGAGCGGCGGCAACCGCCAGCCCTGGTTCTTTGTGGCCGTCACCGACTCGGAGCGCCGGGCCTTTATCGCCGAGCGTTACCAGGCTGCTTTTTTTCCCTACATTGCTCCGGCGGTGGAAGCGGCGAAGGATCCCGCCTACCCGGAGCGCAAGCGCCGGAACATGCGCGCGGCGATTCACCTCGCGGAACATCTGGCGGAAGCCCCCGTGCATCTGTTCGTGGCGGGCTGGACCCGTCGAAACGAGCCCCAGTACCAAGCCCTGTACCCCTGCATCCAGAACGTTCTGCTGGCCTGCCGGGCCGTGGGGTTGGGCGCCAGTCTCACCACCACGCATCGGGCCCACGGAGATGAGATCGACGCCTACCTAGGCCTATCTCCAGAAACGCCGAGCTGCGCGCTCATTCCCATTGGCTGGCCCGAAGGAAAGTACGGGACGCCGCCGCGGCGTCCCGTGGATGAGGTGCTGTTCTTTGATAAGGCGGAGGGGATCCCCCGCCGGAAGGGCTAGCCTGCGGCGGTTTTGACCGCCGCCTTGGCGTGGCGGTAGACGAGGGTTTCATCGTCCAGCTTAGCGGCGGGGATCAGCTCTCGCTCCCGATAGTAGTCTTGGGGGAACTGCCAGGGCAGGGTGGGACCCTGATTGGGTAGCTGATCCATGCTGCGGAGCAGGTAGCCCGCGTTGAAATTTTCCGGATCCACAAAGGGCGCCGGAGGCGCGGCCTTGTCTTCGTCCCGAAGAGTGGGGGTGACGATCTGAACTCCGCTCTCATCCATGTGCTTTAAAAGCCGGCAGACGAAATCGCCGATCAAGTCGGACCGCATGGTCCAGCTCGTCCGCAGGTAACCGAAGACCCAGCACATGTTGGGCACGTTCGAGTAGAGCATGCCCAGCCAGGTGTAGCTGTCCTCGAAGCGCAGGGGCTCCCCATCGATGGTGAAGTCGATGTCTCCGAGGATGCACAGGTTAAAGCCCGTGGCCGTGAGGATGAGATCCGCTTCGATGACTTCGCCGGAACGGGTTTTGATGCCATTTTCCGTAAAACAGTCAATTTCATCGGTAACCACGGAGGCTTTGCCTTCAGCGATGCCCTTGAATAGGTCCCCATCGGGGATGAAGGCGAGGCGCTGGCGCCAAGGGCGATAGCTCGGATTGAAATGCTTATCCACCTCGTAGTCGGGACCAAGGTAGGCCTTTGCAGCGCCAATTAGCTCGTCTCGGAGGGCCTCGGGTTCCTCGAAGGAGCGCCGTGTAATCTCCTGCCCATCCTTCAGGATCCGGCGCCGGACGATCTCGTGCACCCACTCTTCCGGGATTTCGAGCTCCCGGAGCGAGTCCGCCAGCTCATTGCGGTTCTCCCCCGGGGCGAAGTAGGTTGGGGAGCGCTGAAGCATGGTGACATGGGCCGCCCGGTCCGCCATCGCCGGCACTACGGTGGCTGCCGTGGCCCCAGAGCCGATGACCACCACGCGCTTGCCCGTGTAGTCGTAGTCTTCCTTCCATTCCTGGGGGTGGATGATGTCGCCCTTAAAGCTCTCCATCCCAGGCCATTCGGGGGTGTAGCCCTTGCTGTGGCGGTAGTAGCCCTGGCACATCCAGAGGAAGCGGCCCGTAAAGGTCGTTAGGCTGCCGTCCACGCTGTTCCGGACCTCAAGGGTCCAGAGCGCGCTATCGCTATCCCAACGCGCCGTTTCCACCCGATGGTGGTAGCGGATATGGGGCGTGAGGTGGTTTTCCTCGATCACCTCGCCCATGTATTCCCGGATGGCTTCCGCCGTGGCGATGGGCTTCCCGGACCAGGGCTTGAAGCGATAGCCAAAGGTGTAGAGATCGCTGTCGGAGCGAATACCTGGGTATTTGTGGGTGAGCCAGGTGCCGCCGAAGCTGCTTTGCGTTTCTAGGATCACAAAGCGCTTGTCGGGGCACTGCTGCTGAAGATGGACTGCACCGCCCACGCCAGAGATGCCCGCGCCCACGATGAGAACGTCGAAATGTTCCGTTTCCGAGGCCGCGCTAGAGAATTGATTTGCTGCAGACATGAGGGTTCCTCCATTGCTGATGTTCCAAGCTTGCGACGAACGGGGCGAGGGCGCCATTGCTCCCGGGGTCATGGACTTGATAATTTAGGACAATAGTCGACCGACAGAGTTTGATTATGCGGGTACCGGAAGCGCGGGTACGGGCCGCGGGGGATCTTTCAGCTGCGCCCCGAACCCTCGCGGGGCTGATGGGGCAGCTGGGCATGGCCGGCATCAGCGATGAGGCCGCGGCCCGCTTCCTCGAAGCCCAGGGCCTACCCCGGCGCGCCGCCGAGGATCCTGACTTTCCCCTGACCCTCGACCAGGAGCTGGGGGCTCTCCAGGCCATGCTGCGCCAGGTGCCCCGAGCTCCGGCGGAGATCATCCAGGCCTTTTCCCTTATCGGGGTAAATCATTATGGCGTGCTCGGGCTGGCCATGCAGCATGCGCCGACCCTGCTGGTGGCCCTTGAGCGCTTGCTCGCCCTTCCCGAGCTCAGCTGGGGGCACTGCCGCATCACCGTGCTTTCCTATCCCGCGGGGGCCGTCGTGCAGTTCGAGCCGCCGATCTTGCCCGGGGGGGACAGCGCCCTCTCAAACTACTGCCTTTGGAAAGATCTCTTTTCGGTCCTTCGGGTGATCCTGGATGTGCTGGGTCCCGCGGGCCGACCCCAGGAGATCGGCTTGCCCGGCCCGCCCCTCGGCGAGCTGGGCCCCCTTCCCGCGCCCCTGCGCTTCGGCACGGCGGAGGCTCAGCTGGTCTTTGGCCCCCGGGACCTGGACCAGGCGCCTCGCTTAGCCTCTCCCTTACCCTTTAAGCGCTACGACGCCCTGGCCCGGCGCTTCGCCCGCCAGCTGGGGGACTCGGTGGGGGTCGGGGAGCGGGTGCGGCGCCTGCTCTGGGCCTATCTGCCGCCGCCCCGGCGGGAGGAGGTGGCCGCCATGCTCGAACTCGAACCCCGCACCCTGGCCCGGCGCCTGCGCCAGGAGGGGACGGGCTTCCAGCAGCTGCTCGAGCAGATCCTCCGGGAGCGGGCCCAGGCCTATCTTCGCCAAACGGACGATTCCATTGCTCAGATCAGCGAACGGCTGGGCTACGCTGACCCGGCGGCGTTTAGCCGGGCCTTTCATAAGTGGTTCGGCGCGCCTCCCTCCCGGTGGCGCGCCGAGGCCCAGGGAGGGCGCCGCTAGCTTTCCGGGGCGCCGAGGCTCCGGAGGTTCTTGACCAGCGTGACCCCGGCGCTCGCGGGATCGACGGTGCGGTCTACCCGTTGGATGATGCCCTCCGGATCGATGTAGAAGGTCCAGCGGCGAGCGAGGCCGTTGTCCCGGAGTACGCCGTAGGCCGCCGCCACGGTCTTGCTCGCGTCCGAAAGGAGGGGGAAGTTCGCGTTATTCTGCGCCGCGAAGCCCCGGTTGTCCTCGAGGTTATCGGTGCTCGCCATGAAGTAGGCGACCTCGAAGGCGCCGAGCTCCCGGCTGGCATCGCGTAGGGCCTTGCACTCAATGGTGCAGCCCCCGGTGTAAGCCTTGGGGAAAAAGGCGAGCACGACCCAGCGCCCGGCGTAATCGCTCAGGCGATGGGTGTTGCCGTCCGTGCCCGGGAGCGTGAAGGGGGGCGCCGCATCGCCTGTGCGGAGAGCTTCCGTTTCCCCGAGTGCCGGCAGCGTGGCAAGCGTCAGGAGGGCAAGAAGGGCGCCGGCGGCGCTTCGAAGGAAGGCCCTCACGCGCTGAGCTCCAGCGGCGCAGGGAGGGCTTTGCTGAGCATTTTTCGGCATAGGGCGAGGTTCTCCGCAAGGGCCGGCAGGGCGGCCATGCGCTCATAGAAAGCGCGGAAATGGGGGAAGCCCTCGGGCAGCTGGGCCACCAAGGCGTACTGAGCAAAGACCGACGCCACGGCAACATCGCCGATGGTGAGGGTCTCGCCGCCGAGGAAGGGACCGGCTTCAAGCACGCCGTCGAGGTAGGCCAGCTTCTCCGGGAGCTTTTCTGCCGCCGTGGCCTTCGCCGTGGCGAGGTCCGATTCCTTACCCTGGAAGCGCGGGAACATGATGGGACGGAAGATGCCACTACCCACGACCCCGGCCAGGTCCGTATCCGCATATTCCTCAAACCACAGGGCCCGGCCCAGGGCGTAGGGGTCCTCCGGGTAGAAGCTGGGCCCGAGATATTTCTTGTCAATGAAGGCGCACATGGCGGAGGAATCGGGGATGGTGCCCGGCGGGCCTTCCTCAGCGATGGTACGGTCCCGCAGCGTGGGGATGCGGCGCCCGGGATTTAAGGCCGCGTACCAGTCCGGCATGCCGAGTACCGGCACGTTCTCCGTGTCGAAGGCGACGCCCTTAGTGCGAAGAAGAAACTCCGCCTTGCGGAAGAAGGGGGATAGGGGGCTGCCATAGAGCACGATGTCGGCCACGGTTTGCCTCGCAAAGCTTCAGCTAGAGAGGATGCATCCTTGCGCAGGGCTTGGGCCCTGGCAAGGGGCGCGGCCGGGCAGGGGGCGAAGTCCTAGGTCGGGCGTGCTGCGCGGTAGAAGCGCACGGTGCGAAAGAGCGGGGATTCGTCGAGGTCCGGCAGGGTAGCGGCCTCTCGCGCCCACAGGGATTCCCAGGCGGGCAGTTTCTCCGGCGCCACCCGGGCATCGGCGATGAGCAGCTCCCGCCCCGTGGCTTGAAGGCCGTCCACGAGGGGGCGGTTGGCGGGGTCGTAAAGGACGTCCGCGAGCAGCAAAAGATCCTCGTTCTCCGGCGGGGGAAGGGCCTCCAAGCTCAGCACCG
>JADHNT010000021.1 GCA_016779385.1 Pseudomonadales bacterium | reverse complement strand
CGGTCGCGGGCGCAGGCGGTTTCTACCTTCCTACGGGTACGGACCTTGGGCCCTTCTCCGGCGGCGCCCTCGCAGGAGCGGCCCTCCCGGCCACCCCGGGCGTGTCTGACTCGGCCTTCGGCAGCTGCGCCGCCATCGAAGCCGTGCTCGCTTCTGGGGCCTTCCCGGGCTACGAGTACCTCCCCTCGGGCCAGGGCGTAAACCTCAACGGCAACAGCCTGGTGAACGCACCAGAACTCACCGTTACCCTCGGTGGCCAGTACACGCACTTCTTCGGTAACGGCATGAGCCTCACCAGCCGCATCGACTACTACTGGCAGGACGAGTTCTACACCACCGCCTTCAACCGTCCCCAGGATCTGATCGATAGCTGGGATGTGGTGAATGCCCAGGTGACGCTGACCAGCGCCGACGAGCGGTGGAACCTGCGCCTCTTCGGCCAGAACCTCATGAACGACGACAACATCGTGGGCAGCTACCAGACGGACCCCTCCTCCGGCCTGTTCACCAACGCGTTCCTCATCGAGCCGCGACTTTACGGCGCAACCCTCGGCTTCAACTTCTAAGGCGAAGCCTCGCAGGTCCCAACGGCCGCCCTCGGGCGGCCGTTTTTTTTGCCCCTCCCCCAGGCTCCTCACGGCGCGTACACTGCGCCCTTTCACCGTTTTCGGAGCCCCACCCGTGAACCGCTTTGAGCGCCCCGCCCTTCGGGCCATGACCGGCTATACCTTCGGCGAACAGCCCCAGGATGGGTCCGTCATCAAGCTCAACACCAACGAGAACCCCTACGCGCCGAGCCCGGCCGTCGCCCAGGCCCTCGCGCACTTCGACGTGGCCACGCTGCGCCGCTACCCGAGCCCCCTCGCCGAAGGGTTTCGGGAAGCTGCGGCGGCGCTCCACGGGCTGACCGCGGACTGGGTGATGGCCACTAACGGTGGCGACGAACTGCTGCGCCTGCTCATCACCACCTACCTCGAGCCCGGCCAGCCCCTGGCCACCACGGAACCAAGCTATTCCCTTTACCCGGTGCTGGCCGCGGTGCAGGGCTGCCCCACGATAGCCTTCGACCTGAAGACGGACTTCGCCCTCCCGGAGGACCTCGGGGCTCGCGCCGAAGCCGCGGGGGCGGGGTTGTTCTGCCTGGTAAATCCCCATGCGCCTACGGGGCGCCTCTTTACCGAAGAAGCCCTCGAGAACCTCCTGAGCCAGTTCTCAGGCGTAGTGCTTATCGACCAGGCCTACGTGGATTTCATTGACGAGGATCATAAAGCTACGGCCTTCGCGCTAATCCAGCGCCACGACCGAGTTCTGCTGCTACGCACCCTATCGAAGGGCTACGCCCTCGCCGGGCTTCGCTTTGGCTACGGCCTCGCACAGCCGAGTCTCCTCGAGCCGATGCTCACAAAAACCCGAGACTCCTATAACGTCGACGCCATCGCCCAAACCCTCGCCACGGCGGCCCTAAAAGATCAAAGCTGGGCTCGGGAGAACTGGGCAACGGTGCGCCGGGAGCGGGAAGCGCTGAGGATGGCGCTTGCGGCGCTCGGCTACGAGGCGCCCCCATCCCAAACCAATTTCCTCTTCCCAACCGTGCCTGCCGCCCTGGATGCCGCCGCCATCAAGGATCAGCTCAAAGCGGTGGGTATTTTGGTTCGTCATTTTCCCGGCGCCTTAGGGCAGCGGCTGCGCATCACCGTGGGCACGGCGGAAGAAAACGCGGCGCTGCTGGCGGCCTTGCCCGGCGCCCCATGAGCCTCCGAGGACGGCAGGGCTGGATTTTCGACCTCGACGGCACCCTAGCCCTGCCCGTCCATGACTTCGATGGTCTCCGGGAAGCGCTAGGACTCCCGCAGGGGGTCCTGATTCTCGAGTACCTGGCCTCCCGCCCGGTAGCGGAAGCCAGGGCTCTCGGGGCTCGCCTTGAAGCCCTGGAGGCAGAACTCATTGCAGCGTGCCGTCCCCAGCCTGGGATCCGAGAGGCCCTGGAGGCGCTACGGGATCGGGGCGGGAACCTGGGCGTGGTGACGCGAAACAGCGTAGCCAACGCCCATCTCACGCTCGCACAGCTGGGGCTCAACGATCTTTTTGCCCCAAGCGCCGTGCTAGGCCGGGAAAGCGCCGAGCCCAAGCCCAGCCCCGACGCCCTCCAATGGCTCCAGCGGCACTGGGCCTTAGACGCTGACGCTTGCGTAATGTTGGGCGACCATGGCTTGGACCTCGCCGCCGGTCGCGCCGCGGGGGTTGCCACGGTGCACTTCACCGCCGACTGCCCGGAGCGCTGGCCCGAGCTCACCGATCACCTCCTCCCCCACTGGAGCCACCTTGGAGCCCTTTTATGACTGCCCCCACGGATGATGAACGACGCCGCGGCGTTGCCATCGCCGAACACGTGCTCCAAGGCTTTGAGGCCTATCGCAAACGCTTTCGGGAGATCACCCGGGGCGCCGAGGCCCGCTTCGAAGCCGCGGCCTGGGCCGACGGACAGGCCGCCTCCATGGCGCGGATCGAGAGCTACGCTAAGGCCGTAGGCCGGGTGGTCTCCGATCTTCGCCTCGCCGGCCAGCCGAGCCTCACGGTATGGCGAGCCGCCCGGGACGCCTATCCGGCCCTCTGCGAGAAACGCGGGGATCGGGAGTTGGCAGAGACCTTCTTTAACTCAATCTACTGCCGCCTCTGGGACCACGACGCGGTGCTCGACGATAATCTTTTCGTCCACTCCGTAGCCCCGCCCTCGGCGGCGGATCCGGCGGATTGCCCCACCCGGAGCTACGAAGCCGCGACGCCGGGAAGCTGGGCGGCCGTGTGCCATCAGCTACTCGCGGACTACGCCTTCGCCGCCCCCTGGGAGGACGGAGCGCGGGACGCGTCCTATCTGGAGCAGGCAATCAATGCGGCCTTCGGTGGCGAGGCCCCCGCGGGGGCCGGCTGCAGTCTGACCCTCCTTGTGCCCGTCTTCTTCCGAAACAAAGGCGCCTACCTTGTGGGGGAACTTCAGGGTGCGGGGGAAAGGCACCCGGTTGCCATTGCCATCATGAATAACGAGGCGGGGGCGCTGATCGTCGATGCCATGCTCACCGCAGAGAACGATTTATCCATGGTGTTCAGCTTTACGCGCTCCTACTTCCTCGTGGATACGCCCAACCCCGCCGCCCTCGTGGCGTATCTGCATACCCTCCTTCCGGGAAAGCCCATTCACGAGCTTTACACCGCTATCGGCTTCTACCGCCACGGGAAAACGGAGTTCTACCGGGATTTTCTGGCGCACCTCGACCAGTCCGACGACCCCTTCATCCTGGCCCCGGGCATCAAGGGCATGGTGATGGCCGTGTTCATGCTGCCGAGCTTCCAGACGGTCTTTAAGATCATCAAGGATCACTTCCCGCCGCAGAAGCATACGAGCCGAAGCCAGGTCATGGCCTCCTACGAGCTGGTAAAGCTCCACGACCGCGTCGGCCGCATGGCCGATACGCAGGAATTCACCAACCTCCGCCTGCCACGGGAGCGCTTCGATCCGGAACTCCTAGAGGAACTCCTCGCCGTGGCCGCGGAGTCCGTCACGCTGGAAGAGGACGCGGTGGTGATTCATCACTGCTACACGGAACGGCAAATGACCCCGCTGAATCTCTATCTGGAGCAGGCCAGCGAAGAGGACATCAAGAGCGCCCTCGATGAATACGGGAACGCCATTCGCCAGCTGGCGGCAGCGAACATCTTCCCCGGGGACATGCTCCTGAAGAACTTTGGGGTCACCCGCCACGGTCGCGTGGTCTTCTACGACTACGACGAAATCAGCTACCTGACGGAGGTGAATTTCCGGGAAATCCCAGAGCCACGCACCCCGGAAGAGGAGATGGCCGCCGAGCCCTGGTACTCCGTGGGGCCCTTAGACGTCTTTCCCGAGGAGTTCCCGCGCTTTCTCTTCGCCAACCCGCGCACCAAGCGCCTCTTCACCCAGCTCCATGGGGAAATTTTCGACGCAGCCTACTGGCGGGGACTACAGGCCTCGATCCAGAAGGGCTTTGTGATGGACGTCTACCCCTATCGCCGGCGTCACCGCTTTGCGGAACGCTTCGCCGCCACGCAGATCCTGGAGAGCTAACTTATGACCATGGGTCGACGCCTTGCCATCCTGGGAGCCCTGGCCTTCCTCGCCCTTTTGGCACAAACGCTCCTGGCTCAGGGCACAGCGGGGGCCGGTACGCTCCTCGCCAACCCCTGGGGCCAGATCACCCTCGCGGATTTCTACCTTGGGGTGCTGGTTTTCGCCCTGATCATTCTCCACTTCGAGCCCTCGCCCCTCCGGGCCGGGGCCTGGGTGCTCGCCCTGGCGTGCCTGGGCAATCCCGTCGCCGTGCTATGGCTCGTGCTCCGGGGCAAACAGTTATTCCCCCCCAAGGCCTAAGGCCCTAGACTCCAGAGAGCTACCTGGGGAGGGGCTTTATGTCAAAAGATGATTCGGGCAGCGCCACCGCGCTGCCCCTTCGCACCGTTTGGGGCCATGGCACCCTGGGCTTACCGCTCGCCGTTATCGGCTATCCGCTCTCGATTTGGATTCCCGCGCACTACGCTGGCGCCCTGGGCCTACCGCTGGCTACCGTGGGCACCATGCTTATGCTGGCGCGCTTCACAGACGTCATTACCGATCCGCTGATCGGGGAGCTCTCCGATCGCTTTCGCTCCCCCCTCGGGCGGCGGCGCCCCTTCCTGATCCTTGGGGTGCCGCTAATGATGCTCGGGGCTTGGCAGCTCTTCGTGCCTGACCCCGAGGTGGGGCTTGCCTACTTCCTACTCTGGCTCACCCTATTTTTCTTCGGCGCGACGCTCATTTCCTTGCCCCACGCGGCCTGGGGCGCCGAGCTGTCCCCGGATTACCACCAGCGATCTCGAGTCACCGCCGCGCGGGAGGTCTACGTGCTAGCGGGGCTCATGACCGCTGCCGCGGTGCCCATGGTGGTGGAGGTCATGGCGGACCGGGGGACCGGCCTTGCGGGCGTCTTCCAGCATACGCTGGCCACCATCGGCGCCTGGTTCGGGGGGCCCGCGCCGGAAGCCGCCCCCACCATGACCCGAGCGGCCCTCACCGGGCCCGTGCTCGAAGGGCTCGCGATCACCGTTCTTGCCCTCTTGCCCCTCTGCGCCATGGCGGTCCTACTCACCGTTGCCGAACCGCGCTTTGCGGCGACGCCGCGCGTTTCCCTGCGCGAAGGCCTAGCCATGGTAATGCGCAACGGTCCCATGAAGCGGGTGCTGCTGATTGGCTTGCTGGTTTACTTCGGCGAGGCCTTCCGGAACGCCGTTTCCCTCTTCTTCATGCGCGATATCGTGGGCCTCGGCTCCATCGGCAGCGCCTACTTCTTTTACTTTGTCGCCGGCATCGCCGCCATTCCCTTCTGGCTTGGGCTCGGCAAACGAATAGGGAAGCATCGCGCCTTCATGGGCACCCTGATCACCGTGGGCTGCGTTTCCGCCGCCAACTTCTTCCTGGAATACGGGGACTACAACGCCTTCTTTGCCCTCTTCATTCTGAAGGGCTTTTGCTTCGGCGGCTTGCAGTTCCTTCCCGCCGCCATGCTGGCCGACGTGGTGGATGTGGACAGCATGCGCTCCGGCGGCAAGCGGGCGGGCACCTACTTCGCCTTCATGGGCATGACGACGAAAATCGCCATCGCCCTGGGCACGGGGGTGTCTCTGAACGTGGTGGGGCTCCTGGGTTTCGACGCCGCCGGGGGCGTGGAAGCTTCCACGGAGGCGGGGGTACTGGCCCTGCGTATCGTCTACACCATGGGGCCCGTGGTCTTCTTCGGCTCGGCCCTGGGGCTGATTTGGAACTACCCCCTCACCCCAGCCCGTCATGCCCGGCTGCGGGAACGGCTGGTTCGGCGCGAGGCCCGGCGAACCTCTACCCCCGCTTAGGCGGGAGCAAAGGCGAGGAGCGTCGCCGTGCCGTCCTCCGTGGGGACGAAGCGCGGCGCCAGGGCCATGCCAAGGGACAGGGTCCGCCCCGCCGTCTCCAGCAGGAAAGTGCTCATGCGCACTTCTTCCTCAAGGGTCACCACCGCCAGCGTTTGAGGCGCTAGGCCTGTAAAGGGCGGCGCCGTGGGCCGGGGGCAGTGGGTCCAGGTGGTCAGGGTGGCCCGCCCCGATACGGGCTTCCAGCTGAGCGCCGCACTCAGGCAATGGGGACAGCGCGGCCGAGGATAGAATACCCAGGCTTCGCAGCCGTCGCACTGCTGAAGCACGACCCGCCCTTCTCCCAGCGCCGCCCAAAAGGGCGCGCTCGTGGGCGTCATCTTTGGTGCCAGGGGCGCAAGGAAGGTCTCGGTCATTACGCCCCCTCCAAAATCAGCGCAACCTGTTCGCTCATCACACCCCCGGTACCCGTCACCAGGGCCCGGTTGACGTCCCGCACCTGCCGGGGCCCGGCCCGCCCCATGAGCTGGCGCGCCGCTTCAATGGGTTGGAGAAGACCTCCAGCAAGGCCCGGCTGCCCCACCCCAAGCTGTCCCCCGTGGGTGTTGACGGGGAAATCGCCGTCGAAGGCCAAATTCCGCTCAGCAAGGAAGGCCGCCCCCGCACCCTTGGGGCAGAAGCCCGCGTCCTCCAAGGTGAGCAAGACGGTAATCGTGTAGCAGTCATAGAGGGCAAGGAGATCCATGGCCGCCGGCGTCGTGCCCGCCCGGGCAAAGGCCGTGGCCGCGGCCGCCGCCACGGGCGTGACCGCGAGATCCTCGGCAAAGGTCGGGGTCTTGATGGTGAGCGACTCCCCATAGCCGGTGATCTGCACCGGGCGGTGGGGACTCCTCTTCGCCTTCTCCGGAGAGGCCAGTACCACCGCCGCTCCGCCGGCGCAGGGCATGACAATTTCAAGGAGCCGC
Source organism: Pseudomonadales bacterium (assembly GCA_016779385.1). GTDB lineage: Bacteria > Pseudomonadota > Gammaproteobacteria > Pseudomonadales > Azotimanducaceae > Salivita. The sequence goes on along the minus strand of JADHNT010000021.1, from coordinate 25,522 downwards.
AGGGGCTCGGCGATCATGGGCGAGGCCAGCACCTCGTCAAGGGAGACCGGCTTTTCGTAGAACGAAGCAAGAGGATTCAGGGCCGCGCTAGCCCGCTGCTGCGCCGTGATTTGGGCCCGGGCCCGTTCGCAGGATCCGAAGCGGGCCTCGTAGTGGGCCGCAATCATGGCGTAGCCCGCATTCTGCGCGACGTTACCAAAGGGCACCTCAAACTCTGCCTGCGGTGATCCCCAGGCGTTTGAGGTAGACCCCAGCCACCGGGCCTCCGGGGGAGGTCGGTCCCGCGGATCCGGATTTGACGGAATGGGCAGGCCCGGCAAAGCGCACAGCACAACGTCGCAAAGCCCCAGCTCGATGGCCGCAGCCGCACGCCAGAGCATGCCCGTACCTGTGGCGCCCCCAAGATCGACGAATTCCGCGAACTTCACGGGCTGGCCCAGGTACTCCACTACGGTCGCCGGCACGAACATGTTCGCTTCCCGAAGCGTGCCGCAGACCAGCCCGTCCACGTCCTTGAGGGCCAATCCCGCATCGGCAAGCGCTTCCGCAGCGAGGTCCATCCACTGCTCCAGCATGAAGCGCCGGGGCCCGTTATAGCGCCGCACCGTTGGCCACTCCGCATAGCCGACGATGGCGCCCTTTCGCTGCGTTCCCATCTTCCTTTCCCCCAGAAAATGCTGGCCCATTATGCAGAAATTGCCGATGCGGGGCCTTTTGCCGTTAAATGAAGCCCTGCGCGCTGCGCTTCCCCAAACCAAGGAGCCCCCCCATGTCCTTTCTGTCCTTTCTCGTGCTGCTCGCCATCGCCTACCTGCTGTGGCGGATCACCGATCAGCTTCCCGATATCGTCTTCCGCCTGAGTGAAATTCAGCGCGACGTTGCCGAGCTGCGCCGCCAGGAGCAGGACGACTGAGCCGCGAAGCGGCTTCTACCCCCGAGGTAGCCCTTCGCGCCGATCGCGCTGCCGCCCGGGCCGCGGGGGATCCCAACGCCGAGCTGTGCTGGTTCGCCACCATCGGGATCGGCGACGCCCCGGTGGCCGTGCGCACCCTGGTGCTCCGGGACCTCGAGGATAGCTGGGGCCTGTTCTTTAGCGACCAGTCTCCCAAGGGCCAGGCCCTCGCTAAGGATGACCGGCTAGCCCTCGCCCTGTGGTTTCCGAGCCTCCAGCGCCAGTGGCGCCTCTGGGGCACGGCGACGCCCCTCACCGACGCCGTGCTCGACACCCACTGGCCGCGGAAACCCCGGCCGGCGAAGGTGTCCGATCACGTGCAAACGCGCCTTGGGCAGAGCACGCCGGTCACCGCTGCGCGCCTCGCGGAGACCCAAGCGGCGGTAGCTGCAAAATGGGCTGCGGTGGCCGATGGCGATTTGCCCAGGCCAGCACATGCTAGCGGGGTTCGCCTGGCCCTAACGGGGATGGAGCAGCTGACCCTGCACCGGGACCGGTCCCATGAACGCATGGCTTATCAGCGCAGCGCCGAGGGCTGGACGGAGACGCCCCTCGTTCCCTAGGCGCGCCGGCTAGGCTTTGGGCGCCGGACGAATGCCGACGAGGCGCTCAAAGCACGTGCGCACAGCAGTCTCGCAGAAGGCGGTCATGAAGGGCGTTTCCGCCTGTTCGGAACGGATGGCTGCATAAAGTACCGGCCATACCCCGTCTTCCCCCAGCGATAGCGCCATCACCAAGCCCCGCTCGACGTACTCCGCCAGCGCCCAGTTGGGCAGGCAGGCCACGCCGCGGCCGCTGGCCACGAGCTGCACAATCATGGGGGTGAGCTCCGCCGTGCGGCGCCGCTCCGGCGCTACCCCGGCGGGGTTAAAGAAGCGCGTATAGATATCGAGGCGATCGAGATCCACGGGGTAGGTAATGAGGGCGTAAGCCGCCACCGCCTCCGGCGTCAGCGGTACTTCCCGGGTGAGCAGATGGTCAGGCTTCACGGCGAGCACCGCCTCATAGCGGAACAGGGGCACGTAGCTGATCCCTTCCTGGACCACGGGATCGGAGGTGATGACGAGGTCCAGGTCTCCCCGGAGCAGCGCCGGTAGCGGATTGAAGCCAAAGGCCGTGGATAGATCGAGCTCGATATCGGGCCAACGGTCCCGGTAGGCCTCGATGGCAGGCAGCAACCAGTCGAAGCAGCTATGGCAATCGAGTGCCATGAACAGGCGCCCCGTCGCGCCCCCGGCGAGGCGAGCTAAATCCCGTTCCGCCGCCGCCAGCTCCGGCAGGACCCGATCCGCGGCGGCCAAAAGCCTGGCCCCCGGGGGGGTAAAGCGCACCGGACGACTCTTGCGTTCGAAAAGCGGCGTGCCAAGGCGCTCCTCCAGGGCCTTGAGCTGGTGGGATAGGGCAGACTGGGTGAGGTTCACGCGCTCCGCCGCATCCACCAAGCTTCCCGCGTCGCGGAGCGCCACCAGGGTAGCGAGATGACGAAGTTCCAAGCGGCTCATATGAAGGCCCCTCATGGAAGGCAGAGCTTCACTATACGTTTTTTAATAGCTTGAAACGATGCAGAACGCCCTCAAGGCCTTTACACTTCAGCCACTTGGCATTGCCGCCGGGGACCCCACGCCCGCTAAAGCCCCACGCTTTACGGGCCCCGTGAACGCGAAACGAGCTGGCCATGACCCAAACCATGGACAACGCCCCCGGGGCGAGGGCCCTCCCGCACCCCGAGCGCCCCTTGCGTATTGCCCTTTTGGGCTACCGGAGCGCGCCCCACAGCGGCGGCCAAGGCATATATCTCGCCTCCCTATCTCGCGCCCTGCGAAACCTCGGTCACGCCGTGGACGTCATCTCTGGCCCGCCCTACCCGGAGCTGGACGAAGGCGTTCGGCTCATCAAGATTCCCAGCCTCGATCTCTTTGCGACGCCAAATCACGTCACCGCCCTACGCTGGAAGCACTTCCGCTCTGCCCCCGATCTCTTTGAGTACTTCAGCATGCTCACCGGCGGCTTCCCCGAGCCCTACACCTTCGGGCAGCGCCTCAAGGCGCACTTCCTCGAGCACGGCAATCCCTACGACGTGGTCCACGACAATCAAACTCTCGCTCCCGGGGTGCTGGCGCTTCAGCGCTGGGGCGTGCCCCTGGTGACCACGATTCACCACCCCATTCAGCGGGACCTCGCCCTGGCCCTAGATCAGCAAACGGATTGGAAGGGCAGGCTCCTCGTGCGGCGCTGGCACCATTTCCTGCGCATGCAGGAGCGGGTGGTCCCCCAGCTAAAGCATCTGGTGACGGTTTCCGCGGCGTCCCGAGACGCCATCGCCGAGGCCTTCCGCATCCCTGCCGGGCGGATCAAGGTGGTGCACAACGGCGTGGACAGTACGCGCTGGTCGCCACTCCCGGAGGTTCCCCGGGCCCCAGCCACGCTCCTCACCGTGGCCAGCGCCGACCAGCCCCTGAAGGGGCTAACCGTGCTTCTCGACGCCCTCGACACGCTGCGGAAAAGCCATCCCACGGTGATGCTCCGGGTGATCGGCAAGCTCAATCCCGACGGACCCACCGGCGCGCGGCTCCGGGCCCTGGGACTGGGCGAGGCGGTTACCTTCGAAGCGGGCCTCTCCGAGGCAGCGCTGCGCCAGCGCTACGCCGAGGCCACCCTGGCCGTGGTGCCCTCCCTTTATGAAGGGTTTGGCTTCCCCGCGGCGGAGGCCATGGCCTGCGGTACGCCCCTGGTCTCAAGCACCGGCGGTGCCCTGGGGGAAGTGGTGGGCGATGCGGGGCTTACCGTGCCCCCGGGGGATAGCGCCGCCCTGGCCCACGCCATTGATCAGCTCCTGAAAGCGCCGGAGCTCCGCCTAGGCCTAGGGGCCCGGGGCCGAAGCCGCGCCCTCGAGCAGTTTTCCTGGGCCCGCGCCGGGGCCGCCATGGTCCAGTGCTATCAGGAGTCAAGCTCACCATGAGCATGGACACCATCGACTTCTCCCGCCTGCCCCTGGCAGGGCAGCGGGTGCTGGACGTCGGCTGCGGGGAGGGGCGCCATTGCCTTTCCGCCGCCTACCAGGGCGCGGTTCAGGTGGTGGGGGTAGACCTTGCAGAAAAGGATCTGGCCACGGCCCGGCAGCGCCAACAGGATTTCGAGAGCGGTCACGGCGCCCTGCCCCCCATCACGTTCCTGAAGGGCAGCGCCCTCGATCTTTCCTTTGAGGACGGCAGTTTTGACGGGGTCCTCTGCTCCGAAGTGCTCGAACACATTTTCCCCTATGAGACCGCCATCGCGGAGATCGTGCGCGTCGTCCGCCCCGGCGGCTGGGTGGCCCTAAGCGTCCCCCGGGCCTGGCCGGAGAAAATTTGCTGGGCCCTCTCCGACGCCTATCACGAGGCCGAGGGGGGCCATATCCGGATCTTTGAGGAACCAGTGCTTCAGCGGGCCGCGGAGCGCGCGGGCCTGCGCTTCGAGGAACGCTACGGCGCCCATGCCTTGCACGTACCCTACTGGTGGCTGCGCTGCCTCTTTGGCGGGGACGACGCCGCTACGGAGGCTTGGCCCGTGCGCCTCTGGCACCGGCTTTTGCTGTGGGATCTCCTAGAAGCCCCGCCCCTGACCCGAACGCTAGAGCGCTGGCTGAATCCCGTGCTCGGAAAAAGCGTCGTCTACCACTTCCGCAGACCCATGCCATGAGCCGCGTACTGCTAACCCAGGGGCGATTTCCCGAAGCGCTCCTCCGCCCCACGGTGAACTACATCGCCCGGTGCCAGCTGAGTAGCGGCGCCATCCCCTGGTTTCCCGAGGGCAAGATCGACCCCTGGGATCACTTGGAAAGCGCCATGGGCCTTGCCATCGGAGGCGCTTTTGAGGAGGCCCGGGCGGCCTTTGCCTGGCTCGAGGCCACGCAACGTGCAGACGGCAGCTGGCCCGCCACCTTCGCCAGCGACGGCACCCCCTCCACGCCCCGGGCGGAGAGCAACTTCGTAGCCTACGGCGCCACGGCGCTCTATCACTTCTTCCTGTGCGCGAAGGATCTCCCCACGGTAAAACGCTTCTGGCCCATGGCGCGGCGCGCCCTGGCCTGGGTCCTGGCGCTGCAAAGCCCAGAAGGAGACATCGCCTGGGCCCGGAACGAGGTGGGGGAGATCTGCGATGACGCCCTGGTGACGGGCTGCGCATCCATCTTTAAGAGCCTCGAGTGCGCCGAGGCCCTGGCGGCGCTGGTGGGCGACGACCCCGCGCCCTATGGGGCAGCGCGAAAGCGCTTGGGGGTGGCCCTTCGGGAGCGCCCCGAGCGCTTTGATCGCACCTGGGAGAGCAAGGCGCGCTTCTCCATGGACTGGTTCTACCCCGTGCTCACGGGCGTGCTGTCGCCGGAAGCAGGAAAAGCCCGGCTTGCCGCGCGCTGGCATGAATTCGTGGAGCCGGGGCTCGGCTGTCGCTGCGTCGCCGATCAACCCTGGGTCACCCTCGCGGAAACCTGCGAGCTGACCCTGGCCCTCCTGGCCACGGGGCAGCGCCAGCGCGCCGCGGAGCTATTCAGCGGCCTACACGACTGGCGCACCGCCGACGGGGCCTACTGGACTGGCTATCAATTTGTGGAAAAAGTGCTCTGGCCCGAGGAGCAGCCCACCTGGACCGCAGGGGCGATTTTGCTGGCCGCCGATGCCCTAACGGAAAGCACGGGCGCCGCGCGCCTGCTCACCGGCGCCTTTCAGGCGCCGGCGCTGGAAGGCGACCGCTTCCGAAGCATGCCGAGGGTCTCAAAGAGCCCGAGGACCTCAAAGTCTCCGCTCTCCTGAGCCTGGCACCACAGCTCATAGGGAGGCCGGCCCCCGTCGGCAGGGTTCGGAAAAATATCGTGAATAAGCAAAATACCGCCGGGGGCGAGCTTGGGCACCCAGCCGGCATAGTCGGCCTGTGCGGCCGCCCGGCTGTGGCCGCCGTCGATGAACAGGAGCCCCAGGGGCGTGGCCCAGGCCCGGGCCGCCACGGCTGAGGGGGCCACGATGGGCACCACCGTGTCCTCGAGGGCCGCCGCCCGGAGAGTGCGGCGAAAGGCGCCAAAGGTATCCACCCCCCGCCCGTCCGCCGTGGCCAGCTCCAGATCAAAGTACCCCTCTCCGGGCTGGTGCTCCTCCGATCCCGCGTGATGATCCACGGCGAAGAGCACCCGGCCGCTGCGCTGGCAGGCGGCGCCGAGGTAGATCGTCGATTTTCCGCAATAGCTGCCAATCTCTAGGCAGGGCAAGGCTGGCGGGGACAAGCTAACGGCGCGATAGAGCTCCGCGCCTTCGGAAGCGGGCATAAAGCCCTTCACGGATTCCGGATCAAGGGGTAGGGGATGCATAAAAACCTGCCACGAAAGGCCCTAGCGAGCTAAGCCGAAGAAGACCGCCGCGAAGGTGAAGGGGAAAGCCAGGGCCACGTAGGCGAGCACGGAAACAATTTCGTCCTGGCGAGGGTCCCCCGTGGGGCGCAGGCGCATGCCCAGGAGGAGCCATAGGCTCCCCCCAAGCACCACCGCCAGCACAAGCCCCAGCAGGAGAGCCATCATAGGCGCGAAGCCCTAGCCGAGCTGCAGCATGTTGCGCTGCTTCGCCCCGGTGAGGTCCGTGACCTGGGACCAAGCCGCGGCCACATCCTCCGCCTTGGCGTCGGGGCCAAGGCTGGCCCCGGTGTTCTCCACGATGGCGGCCACGGAGAAATTCCCCCCGGCAGCCTGCACCACCACGCCGTTCGGGGCGTCGTCGCTGCAGAGGAAGGTCACCGCCGGGGTGATGAGCTCGGGGCCAAGGTTCTTGCCCGCTTCCTCGGGGATGAGGTTTTCCGTCATCCGCGTCAACGCAACGGGGGCGATGGCGTTGGTGTGGATATTGTTTTTCGCCCCCTCAATTTTCAGGGTGTTCATGAAGCCCACGAGGCCCAGCTTGGCAGCGCCGTAGTTGGTCTGCCCAAAGTTACCGAAGAGGCCGGAGGGGGAGGTGGTCATGACAATGCGGCCGAAGTTCTGCGCCTTCATGATGGGCCACACGGCCTTCGTGACCATCATGGCGCCCATGAGGTGCACGTCCACCACGGCCTGGAAGTCTTCGATGGTGACCTTCGTAAAGGTCTTATCCCGCAGGATGCCAGCGTTATTGATGAGGATATCCACCCGGCCCCAGGCCTTCATCGCGTCATCGACCATGGACTGGGCGCCAGCGGGATCGGACACGCTGCCGCCGTTGGCGATGGCTTCCCCGCCCGCGGCCTTGATTTCCGCAACCACGGCTTCCGCGGCGGCGGAGGAACCGCCGGTGCCGTCCATCGCGCCGCCGAGATCGTTCACCACCACCTTGGCGCCCCGGGCGGCCAGATCAAGGGCGTGGCAGCGGCCGAGGCCACCCCCCGCGCCGGTAACGATGGCAACACGACCGTCGAAGGAAATGCTCATAGTGCTTGACTCCTTGCTGGGCAGCGGGGGCTGCCGGGGAAAGTTAGGCCACGTCAGTGTACTGGGCGGGGCGTTCCTCAAAGACCGATTTTACCGCTTCAAGCTGGTTGGGACTGCCGATGAGTCCGCCCTGGAGGCTGGCCTCAAGCGCCAAACCGTGGGCCGGCTCGGCGTGCCAGCTCTCTTCCAACAGTTTCTTGCCGGCGCGAATGGCATCCGGGCTCTTGCCCGCGATTTCCCGGGCCAGGGCCAAGGCCTCGGCCCGGGGATCGTCGGCCACCCGAGTGACGAGCCCGAGCTCCGCTGCTTCCTTCCCGGACAGCACACGGCCTGTAAAGGTGAGCTCCTTCAGCACGTCCAGGCGGATCAGATCCCGCACCGTTTGCGTGAGACCCATGTCCGGAACCAGGCCCCATTTGATTTCCATCACCGACAGCTTCGCATCGGGCGCCGCGATGCGGATATCGGCGCCCAGGGCCACCTGAAGCCCGCCGCCAAAGGCCACGCCGTGAAGGGCGCAGATTACCGGGACCGGGCAGCGCTTCCAGACCATACCCGGGCGCTGGGCGTGATTTTCCGGCAACTCCGCGCTCATGGCCGCGCCCACCGTCGCTTCCGCGCCGGGCTTCCGCTCCCGGTCTCCCATGCCCTTAAAGCTGGAAAAGTCGAGGCCGGCACAGAAGCCACGGCCTTCCCCGGACAGCACCACCACACGCACGCCGGGCAAAGACGCCAGCTTCTCCCCCGCTTCCGTGATTGCCGCGAACATTTCCGGGGACAGGGCGTTGTACTTATCCGCCCGATTCAGACGCACGTCGGCGACGCCGTCTTCCACCGTAATCGTAACCAGTTCTGTCATCGTCATCCCTCCCTCTAAAACCCGTGAAATCTCCGCCTAACCCTCGCCCTGGTGGGCCGCCAGCTGGCGTTGAAAATCCGCCATATCGAAGTAGTCCCGCCAGCAGGCGATCTTCCCGTCCACCACCTCGAAGGCCCCCATAACCGGCAGTTCGAGCCAGCCCTTGGCCAGCTTGAAGCGATCGAGGCGCTCGTTTAAGACCACCCCTGGGGCCACCTCCGCCTGGTAGGCAATCTTCCAATCCATTTCCGAAGCAAGGCCCAGGTAGCCGCGGATGACGGCCTCGATAGCCGAGCGTCCAGACACCGGGGGGCCGGGCATGTTGTGGTATGCCGCATCGTCCGTGAAGGCGCCGACGATGGCGTCGATGTCCATGGCGTTGAAGGCCTCCATGAATGCTTTCACTACGGTGTTCGCTTCACTCATGGCGCTTCTCCCAGGGCCCAGGCCGCCAGCAGCGCCGGGGCGCTGGGCGCCACCGTGATGCGAGCACGATCGGCGGGCTGCACATAACCCTGCCCTTCTGCGTGATCGAGAAAGGCGAGCAGGTGATCAAAATATCCCCTGGCGTTAATCATGCCACAGGGCTTGGCGTGGATGCCCAGCTGGGCCCAGGTGAGCACCTCGAAGAGCTCGTCTAAGGTGCCGAAGCCCCCAGGGAGCACGGTGACGGCATCGGCGAGGTCCAGCATGCGCGCTTTGCGTTCGTGCATATCGGCCACCACCTCAAGGCGGGAAAGGGCGCCACCGATTTGAAGGCCGCTGTGCGCCTGTTCCCGCGTCAACAGATCCTCGGGGATCACCCCCACCACGGCGCCGCCGGCGTCCAGGGCTGCATCCGCCACCCGGCGCATCATGCCCTGCCCGCCCCCGCCATAAACGAGGGTGACGCCCGCCCCGGCGAGGCCGGCCCCGAGGGCATCGGCAGCCGCGCCGTAGACCGGGGAGGCGCCCAGGCGAAAGCCGCAGTACACGGCGACGCTTTTGATACTCATCGTGCGACCCCTGCAGCGCGAAGGGCCGCAATCGCATCGGCGCTGAGGCCGGCTTCGGCCAGCACCGCTTCCGTATCGGCGCCCAGGAGCGGCGCTGGCGCAAGGCGCAAGGGCGCCCCATCCCGTACCGGAGGCCGGGGCTGACGCATGGGGCCCGCCACCGGGTGCTCGTGAGGCACCAGGCTTTCCGACGCCTGCACCTGGGGGTCGTCAGGCACGGCGGATCGCGGCAGGGCTGGTGCACAGGGGATGTCGTACTCATCAAGGGCTGCCATGGCCCCTTCCGTGGTGAAATCCGAAAAATCCACGCCGGCGCCGACAATGGCGCAGAGGTGCCCATCGGCGGTGCGTGAAATCCCGAAGGTGTCGGCGAGCTCGGGGTGGGCCTCGGCCTCCGGGCTCAGGAAAGTGTGGTTCCAGAACAGATCGGACCAGTTGAAGTAGAGCGCCGCGTCGAGCATGGACAGGGACAGGCGCCGCCCGCCCTTCCCCTGGGCCCGGGCAAAGAGCGCTGCGCTTAAGGCCTGGGCCGCGGTAAGGGCCGTTACCTTGTCACATACGAGGGTGCGCATGAGGCTCGGCTCCGCACCCCCCTGGGCCTCGGCGAGCCCCGATACGGCCTGAATCACGGGATCGTAAACGCGGCGCTTGGTATATGGGCCCTCGGGGCCAAAGCCCGAAATGGACAGGTAAATCACCTCCGGGCGCACGGCCTGAATGGCCTCATAGTCGAGGCCGAGGCGAGCCGCTGCGCCAGGACGGAAGTTCTCCACGAACACATCACACTGGGCCGCCAAGGCAAGCAGGGCGTCCCGCCCCCGAGGGTCCTTCAGATCGAGCGCTATGCTCTTTTTGTTGCGATTCACCGTGGCGAACATGGCCGTGAGCCCCCGGTGCTGGGCCCCTAGGGCGCGGGTCATATCCCCGCCCGCGAGGCTTTCCACCTTCCAAACCTCCGCGCCCTGATCGGCCATGAGCCCCGTAGCTAGGGGACCGGAAATGACGGCGGACAGATCGAGGATGCGAACGCCTTCGAGGAGGGACGGCAGGTTGTCGGTCACGGACGGCTCCTTTTAGCGAGAACGAAGGGCCCGCAGCGCGAGCGTTAGGGCCGGATCATCGCCCCCTTCCGCCCTCTGCTCAAGAACCTGCTCCAAGGTCTCGCGGAGCGCCTCCCACTCCCCGGGGGCAAGATCGCAAGGAAAAAAATCGGAGGCCGCGGCGCCACGATGCCCTTCGGGCTTACGCAGGGAGGGCAAGGTGAGGGCAGCCTCGAGGGCGCTTCGCTGGGAGGTCTCCGCCGGCAGCGCCGCCAGGAGGGCCATTAGAGCCGGGCGACTGAACGCCTCCGGCGCCTCACAGCGCGCTTGGTAGGCGGACCAGCTGGGGGCCGGTATGCCTCCCGAACCCAGCTCTGCGCGAAGGGCATAGCAGCCATGGCCGCTGGCCAAATACTTCGCTTCGAAGGGGCTGAGGGGCGCTTCCAGGGCCGGGGCTATGGGACTCAGCGTGCTGGCAACGCCCAGACTCTCCAGCACGATATGCCATTCCTCAAGATAAAGGCGCCAGTTGCTCCGGACCTCGAGGTCCCCGCCCAGGCCCAGGAGCCAAGGAAAGGCGGGATGGGCGGGCCAGCGGCGCTTGTAATGGCGCGCCTTGGGCCAGGGATTGGGATAGGGCAGGTAGTGGGCGTTGAGGCGCCAGCCCGCGGCCACGGCGCAGCGCCAAAAGTCCCCTAGCTCCGCCCGAACAAGGCGGACGTTCGCGGGGAGGGCTGCACGAAGCCGGCCAAGCCGGTCCGCGGACTTATCCACGCCTACCACCCAGGCCTCGGGGTGGCGCTCCGCGAGGTTCCGCGTGCTTTCCCCGGTGCCGCACCCCGAGTCAAAAATCAGGGCCCCGGGACTTGGGCCCAGTTCGCGCTGCAAAGCCTCGAAGGCCGCCTGGGTGTGGGCCGCCACGGGGACCGTAGGCAGGCGAAGCAGATGACGCTGAAGGCGATCAAGGAGCCCGCCGTGGGGCGCCTCCTGAGCGGTTTCGATGAGTTTAGCCGCGGTGAACAAAGCCGATCCCCTCGCCCTGGGGGTACGAGCCTAGCACGACCCCAAAAAAAGCGGGGCGCCGCAGTGCGAGCGCCCCGCAGAGGGGAGGCGGGAAAAAACTTACTTCGCAGCGATGGTGTCCGTGGCCACACCATTGGCCAGGGCAAAGCGACCTTCGGAGGTCCGGACGTTGCTCAGCTTGCGGCCGTTGGAAGCCGTTTCGCAGTAAACGCGCACGTCAGTGCGGGCATTGCCCTGCCATGCCGTACCATTGATGAAGTAAGTGTTGCCTTCATCATTCTTGGAGATGAAGTAGTCGCGCTTCGCCACGAGACCGGGGAGGGCTTCTGCGGCGGCGTCAAAGCACGCTGCGTAGCCCCGCGTTTCTGCCGGAGAGCTCAGGCGAGCTTCCGCGGAGAGGGCGCTGGTGAGAAGAGCTGCTGAAATCAGGGTTGTTATCGCTTTCATGATGTGACTCCAAAAGGGTTCAGGGATGTGGGGGAGGTGGGGGCCCTGAACTCGTTACCCAAGGTAACAATATGGAGCTTGTGTGGGAACCTAAGTAACGTAGAATGGGTTTCTCACTTTTATGCAGCCTAGTCTGCATAATGTTCATAAATGTATCACAAAAAAGCCCTTAAACCGCCCTACGCCCCAAGATCATGCGGAGAACCCCATGCCCGGCCTCGCCCACCTCGATTGGAACCTGCTACGCAGCTTTGAAGCCGTCGCCCGAGAAGGGGGCCTCGGCCGCGCTGCCAAGCACCTCGGCCTTGCCCACCCCACGGTCGCTCGACACATCCAGCAGCTGGAGGAGCAGCTCGGCCAGACCCTCTTCGACCGGACCAGCACGGGCCTCGCCCTGAATGATCTCGGACGCCGCCTGGCCTCGGTCAGCCAGGCCATGGGCGAGGAGGCCGCGCAGTTTCTCGCCGTGGCGGAAACGGCGCGAAACACGCCGGACGGTGTGGTTCGCATCACCGTCGCCGAGCTCCTGGCGGACCTCGCCCCTACCCTGCTTTCTGGGCTCCAGGACTTTACGGGGAAACGGCAGCGCGTCTTTGAGCTTATCGTCAGCGCCGAGGCCTTGAACCTGTTGGAGGGGGACGCAGATATCGCCCTGCGCCATTTGCGCCCCGTGCAACAAGAACTGCTTGCTCGGCGGGTCGGCGGCCTGCCCCTCGCCGCCTACGCCAGCCCCGCCTATCTTGATCGCATGGGGATGCCAACCCAGGACAGCTACGATGAGCACTGGTACGTCGACGGGGTCTCGGAGCAGCGCTTCACCGCGGCGCTAAAGACCCTTGGGGGGCTTATTCCCCCGAGCCGTATTGCCTTTCGCTCCGATGCCCTCAGCGCGCGGGCTTCCGCGGCGGCGGCGGGCTGGGGCATCGTCGCCCTCCCCCGGCACCTCGGGGACGAGGACAGCCGTCTTAAGCGTCTCGCCCGCGGGACCGATGAGGAGCAGCAAAGCCTGCCCATTTGGGTGGTGGCCCGCCCCAGCGCCCGGCAGCGAGTTCTCCTGCGAACGGTGAGCGACACCCTCGCTGCGGGCCTCGAGGCACGCTTCGGTGGGAACCGGGAACATTTCGAGCCCGCTTAGGTGCCACTCAGGGGCCCTGAGGACCATTGCGCCTCGCGGCCGTGCTGGGGACACTGAACCCAAAGCTACGGGAGCGCACCATGACCCAACCCTCCTTTCCGTCTCAGGACCCCACCTGCCCCTGGCCTACGATGGCCTGGCCCCGAGGCACCCTGCCCGAGGGCCTTAACGAGGACGCCTATCAGCGCGCCTATGACGCTCTCACTCAACCAGGGCCCGAGGACGGCGACTGCTACGCGGTGCTCGTCGTTCATGAGGGCCGCCTCGTCGCCGAACACTACGGGGACGGCGCCACGGCAGAGAGCACCCTGGCCTCCTGGTCCATGGCCAAAAGCCAGCTCCACGCCCTAGCGGGGCTGATGGCCCGGGAGGGGCTCATCGACCTCGATGCCCCTACGGGCCTCCCCGCCTGGACTAAAGACCCCCGAGCCGCCATCACCCTGCGCCAGCTCTTCGCCATGCGCAGCGGCCTCGAGTTCCGGGAAGACTATGAGGACGGCACGGTCTCCGACGTCATCGAGATGCTCTGGGGCAGCGGTAAAGATGACGTTGCCGCTTATGCGGCGGCCAAGCCCCTGCTCCACCCCCCGGGTAGTACCTTCAGCTACTCCAGCGGCACCACCAACCTGATCGCCCGGATTCTGGCGGACCGCCTCGGCGGGGAAGCTGCGCTCCTGACTAGGCTCCAGCAAGACCTCTTCGCCCCCCTGGGCATCACAGGCGCCGTGCCTAAGGTGGACGGGACGGGGCTCTGGAAGGCCTCGAGCTTCTGCTTCTGCACCGCAGAGGACTTCGCGCGCTTCGGCCTCCTCTACCTGCGGGGCGGGCGGTGGGAAGATCGAGCACTGCTCGAGGAAAGCTGGGTTGACGGCGCCCGCACCTCTACCACGCTCACCCAGGAGGAGGGCTACGGCCTGCATTGGTGGATTGACCCCGCCGACCCTCGGCGCTTCTACGCCAGCGGTTATGAAGGGCAGCGCATCCTGTGCGATCCGGCCCGAGACGTGCTTGCCCTACGGCTGGGGAAAAGCCCGAACGGAGAGGTGCCCCGGATCATGGCACCCCTCCACGCCCTCGCTGCCGCGTTTCCGGAATGCTAAAGAGAGGGGCGACAGCTAGACGAAGCGGAGCCGGTGCCCCGTGAGCCGAGCATAGGCATCAAGGTAGCGATCGAGAGTTTGCTGCAGCACGGCGTCGGGAAGCATGGGCCCCGGCGGCTGCCGGTTCCAGGCGCCCTCAGCCACCAAGGTTTCCAGGTGATCACGAATGAACTGCTTATCGAAGCTGGCCTGGGGCTGCCCCGGGGTCCAGCCATCGGCGGGCCAGAAGCGCGAGGAGTCAGGCGTAAGCACCTCGTCGATGAGCACTAAATCGCCCTTGCGATCGAGGCCAAACTCGAACTTCGTATCGGCCAAAATCAGTCCGCGAGACGCCGCGTAGCGGCTCGCTTCCTCATAGAGCATGAGCGTCGCCTGGGCGAGGGCCTCCGCCAGCTCTGGGCCAACGGTGCGCTCAAGGGTCGCAAAATCAATGTTTTCGTCGTGCCCCGCGTCCACCTTATGCGCCGGGGTAAAAATCGCATGGGGGAGGCGATCGCCATTGCGCAGCCCCTCCGGCAGGCGATGACCACACACCGCCCCGTCGCGCTCATACTCCGCCCAGCCGGAACCGGTTAGGTAGCCCCGGGCCACGCACTCCACGGGAACCACGGGCAGGCGCTTACACACCATGATGCGGCCTTCGAGCTGGGCCCGCTCATCCTCAGAGAGCCCCGGGATGCGCGCCGGATCCGTCGTACGGACGTGGTGCGGTAGGCGCGGCAAAAAGAAGTCGAACCAAAAGCGTGCCAACTGGGTGAGCACGATCCCCTTGCCCGCAATGCCGTTGCCCATGATGACGTCGAAGGCCGAGAGGCGATCGGTAGCCACAAGGAGCAAGGCCTCCTGGCCATCATCCAAGGTGACGTCGTAGAGATCCCGAACCTTCCCCCGGCCCCGGAGGGGTAGGGGCAGGGACGTCTCGAGGAGCGGCGCCGAAGGGCGCGGGAAATCGTGACTTTCGATCACTTGGCGCTGATGCCTCCATCCACCATGTAAACCCCCCCGGTCATGAAGCGGGCCTCATCGCTCGCGAGGAAACACATCATGTTGGCGATATCCGCTGGCTGGGCGTATTCCCCCAGGGGGATGCCCGCGGCGATGGTGGCGTGCGCCGCCTGCCCATCCCCCGGCATCATGCCGTCCTCGAGGGAGCGCATCATGCGCGTCTCCACGGGGGACGGATTCACCGTGTTGACCCGAATGCGATCCGCAGCGCCCTCGAGAGCAGCGCAGCGCATCATGCCGATCACCGCGTGCTTGCTGGTGACGTAGGGCGATAGGCCCGCGGTGCCGCCGATGCCGGCCACGGAAGAGGTGATGATGACGGAGCCCCCGCCGCGCTTCGCCATGGCGGGGAACACCGCCTGCAGGCCTAGCCACACGCCCCGAACGTTCACCGCCATCACCCGGTCGAAGACCTCCACACTTTGCGTAGTGAGGGGCGCTACGGTCCCTTCTATCCCGGCGTTGGCGAGAAAAATATCCACGCCCCCAAAGCGCTCCGTCGCCAGCGCCACCATGGCCGCATTGGCCTCCGGGGTTGTAATGTCCCCGGCGTACACCGCAACGTCATCGCCCAGGCGCGCCGCGACGGTGGCCAGGGCCTCGCCGTCGAGGTCCACGAGCACCACCTTGGCTCCCTCAGCCAGATACCGCTTGGCCGCGGCTTCCCCGATCCCGCCGGAGCCCCCGGTGATGACGGCTACCTTATCTAAAAGCTTCCCCATATCCCCTCCTTCGGCTGTCTTCCTTAAAACTTAAGGGTCGCGAGGCTCGCGGCGAAATCGTTCAGCAAGTCCTCTTGATCTTCGATGCCCACGCTCACCCGAAGCAAGCCCTCGCTAATGCCCATGGCCGCCCGGCGCTCGGCGCCCATCTCGAAATAAATGGTGTGGGCGACGGGGATGATGAGGGTCCGGTTGTCCCCCAGATTCGTGGAGTTCACGGCCAGGGTCAGGCGATTGCAGTAGGCGAAGAGATCTTCCCGGGGATCAAGCTCAAAGCTAAGCAGGGCCCCGGGGTGGCGGAAGAGCTTTGCTGCCCGGTCATGCTGGGGATGATCAGCAAGGCTTGGGTGATACACCTGCTGCACCGCTGGATGGGCCTGAAGCAGGGCCGCCAGGGCCGCCGCAGTGCCGCAGGCACGGTCGAGACGCAGGGCCAGCGTCTCCGCTCCCAAGGCCAGGGTGTGGGCGGCCTCCGGCGCGAGGCTCGCGCCAAAGTCCCGTAGCCCTTTCTTCCGCAGTTGGGCCAGGGCTTGCCGCGCCGGCGGCGCGCCGCGGTAGGCGTCAAAGATGTGGGGGTAGCGATCCCAGGGGAACAGTCCCGTGTCCGTCACCGAGCCCCCAAGGGCTGCGCCGTGGCCGCCGATGTATTTAGTTAGGGCGTTCACCACGAGGTGCGCCCCCACAGCCTTCGGCTGAAAGAGCCAGGGCGAGGTCATGGTGTTATCCACCACAAAAACAATACCGCGCTCGGCGCAGAGGGCCCCGATGGCCTCGAGGTCAGCAATCTGCGTGCGCGGATTAGCGATGGTTTCCACGAACACCATGCGCGTTTCCGGCCGCAACGCGGCTTCCACGGCGTCGACGGCGGTGGCATCCACGAAGCTCACGTCGATGCCCTGCCCCGCAAAGCTCTGGAAGAGGCTGTTGGTATTGCCAAAGAGGAAGGAGGAGGACAGGAAGTGATCGCCCCGGCGCAGAAGGGAAAAGATGAGGGATCCAATGGCCGCCATGCCCGTGGCGAAGGCCACGGTCCCCACGCCCCCTTCCATGGCCGTGATCTTGGCTTCCAGCGCTTCCACCGTAGGGTTACCGCTGCGGCTGTAGGAGAATCCCTTCTCCGTACCCTGAAACACCGCCGCTAGCATTTCCGCCGTATCAAAGCCGTAGGCCACGGAGCCGTGCACGGGCTTGTGAAGCGCCCCGTGCTCAATTGGTCCCCCTAGGCGATCGCTGTGCAAAATCTCCGTGGTAAAGCCCCGGCCGTGCCCCTCTGCCATCTCGTGCCTCTTGTTCGAATGCTGATGCGCTACTCTACGCTCCGGGGGCGGGCATCGGTAGGCGGCTCGTAGCCAGTCATCTCGAGGTAGCCACAGCTCTCCTCGTCCTCCTCCAGGCACACCACGCCCTCCCAATAAGGCACGGTCAGGGGATTGTGCTGATCGGCCTGCACCGCGCTAACGACGTCAACGACACCCAGCTGGGGCAGGTCCAGTCGCCAACGTACGGGCCAGAGCCCGCCCCGAGGCCCTGCCCAGGTTGCCCCGGGCACGGGTTCGAAGCGATAGGTCCCGGGAGCGAGGCGCACGCTTTTCCCGTCCGGGGCCACCAGCGTGCCTTCCCGAACCCCGGACAAGGACCCGTCGGCCCGACGCAGTCGGAACAGCATGAGGTCATGGCCCGTAGATAAGTGCAGGGCCAGCCAGTCCCAGCCCACCTGCTCCGGCGCAAGGGCCCCGGAGCTCCACTCCCGATCGAACCAGGCAAGACCCGAAGCATGGCGGGGCGCCTCCCCCGTGGGGGGCGTCAGGGTCAAAGCCGCGGCCATGCGCGGGTAGGAGTAATAGTAGGACGCGCTGCCCGTCTCCCGGCTTTTAAGGGACAGCCCCGAGTCCCCCTGGAGTACCGGGCCCCGGGGAGCGCCGAGGGTGAGGGTGAGCCGCTGGCGCTGGCCGCCGAGCGTCACCGTAGCGGACAAAGTAGCGGGAAAGGGCGCAGGGCTCGCACCGGGAGCGGCTTCCAGCGTCCAATCCTCCAACCAAGCCCGAAAGGGCGCTGAGGTCACCCCCGCCAAACCTAGAGCATCGCGAGCAAAGCGCTCCTCGGCGCCGTGCCCCTCCGGCGTGGTGATCGCCAGATGGGCCATCCACAGAGCGTTTCCCGCCAAGGGGGAGGCGCGGACCGGCGCCTGCGCAGGTGCCAAGAGCCCCTGGCGAAAGAGCGTGAACTGCACCCCGAAGGCCTGGCCCTGCCCATCCTTCAGGTGCGCCGTGAGATACCACCATTGGGTGCGAAAAGCTGGCTTGACTCCGTGATCGTCCGGAAATTGAAAGGACCGCGGGGCCAGGGCGCGCTCAAAGCCATCCGCCGACGCACCCAGCACGGACCCTGCTTCAAGCGCAGCTTGAGCGCTGCCGATGCCAACGCTAAGAAGCAGGAAAATTGCACCAAAACGCGCGAAAGCACTCTCCCTAGCCCTGCGCACGGAGCACCTCCAGAGCCTCGCTGGTGGGCGCCCGCCAGGCCTGAAGCGCAGGGCCTAGGGCCGCCAGTAGCCCCGCTCCGAGGGCCAAGAGCAAGGCTTCGAAGAAGGCCGCAGGTGGCCAGTGCAGAGTTAGCGTCCAGTGAAAGGCCCGGAGATTCACGGCGTCACACAGGACCCAGGCCGCCAACGCCCCCAGGGGCAGGGCCAATAGCCCTGCGATGCCGGCGAGGAGCCCGGCCTCTAGGAGTAGCTGACGCGCGGCAAAGGGCCCCGGCGCCCCGAGGATGCGCAGCGCACTCAGCTGCTGACGGCGGTCTAGGGCGAGGGCGGCAAAAGCGCTCAGCAGGCCCACCCCCGCCACGACCCCGGCAATGGTCTGCAGCACAGCGGTGACGCGAAAGGTGCGGTCGAAAATCGCGAGGGCCCGGGCCTTTACCGGACCCTGCGCTAGAAGTTCCCCCGACCGGGGGAGCGCGGCCTGGAGCCGAGGCAGCACCACCTCCGGGGCCCCATAGACGGCCAGCCCCCAGGCTCCCGTGGGCGCGGGCCCCTGCCAAAGGGGTCGGGGCATCTCGAGATCGAGCCGCCCGCCGCCGTAGGATCGGTAGTAGGACGCTAAGGGCTCGGCGCCGGGCAGGCGCCCAGGCCAAACCACCACACCCCCTTCCGTGCGTCCCAGCTGCCGGGCTAAGGGTTCACCGAGGCGCAACACCGGGGCCTCACGCCCTACGGCTTCAAGCAAAGTCACGCGCACGGGCAACCCCTCCAGCCAGTCGTCCACGCTTTGCCGCCACACCCACCCGGAAACGAGGCCGTCCCGCCGAGCGGCTTCGAGGGCTTCCTCAAGGGGCCCCCGGGCTGCCCCCAGGGCTCGCCCCCGGGCCAGCACCGGGGCATCGAGCCGATCCTCCAGCCAATCCGCTACGGTCAGGCGAAAGCTCGTCACCATGATGGTCATGCCAACCGCAGTGGCCAGGGCCACCACGAGGGCCGCCAGCGCCAGCTGAGCGCGCCCGAGGCCCCGACTGGCCTCCCGAAGGGGCAGGCGCAGGCGCAGGGGCAAGGGGGCCGCCAGTCGATTGAGGCCGCGAAGCAGAAGGGCCGTCACCGGCCCCACCCCCTGAGCCCCCGCAAGGAGAATCGCGGCCAGCGCAAGCAACGCCCCAAGATACCCCGAGGGCATTGTCAACAGCGCGAGGGCGAGCAGGGAAAGGCCGAGCGCAAAGGCAAGCCCCGCCCTGCCCCCGGTCTGCGCCGGTGGGCGTCCAGCCCGAGGCAAAAGAGGCGCCCGCCCTGCTTCCCGAGCCAGGGGCCAGGCCACGGCGAGGCCGCCGCCCAGGGCGAGCACCAGGCCCTTGCCGTAGGGCACCCAATCCAGGGGTAAAGCGGCTATGGCCACCTGATCGTAGAGCCCCTCCAGGGTGGCGGAGATCAGGCCCAGAAGCCCCCCGGCGAGGAACCGGCCCAGGAGAAGGCCCAGGAGCGCACCCAGCCCCGCAAAGATCATCGCTTCCAGGAGCACGTGACGCTGGAGCACCGCGGGCGCCACCCCGAGGGCCCGAAAGCGTCCAAAGCTCTCAAGGCGGCGTCGAACGCTGTAGGCAAGGGCGCCATAAAGCAGATAAAGCCCCACGACTAAGGCCAGGAGCCCCATGGCTGCGAGATTCAGCTGGAAGGCGCTTGCGAGACTGCCAAGCGCGAGTTCCGTTTCCCGCTGACTGCGCAGCTGAAGCCCCGGATAGGCCGCCCGCAGGGCCGGAGCAAGGCGCACCTCGGGGGCCACCTCGGGAAGAAGAAGGCCCGGGAAAAGGCGTTCCAGACCACGACGCAGGACGCTCCGGGGCGGCGCCTCGGGTAGCGCCAGCTCCACCCGGGAGAGGCGATCGGTGGCGCCGAGCCATTCCTGCGCCGTAGCCAAATCCACCACGGCCAGGGCCAGGGGGGCCGCGTCGGCGTCCGTGCCCGGCAAGCGCCCAAGCACCGTTAGGGCCGGCGCCCCGGGCAGGGGCAATCGATCCCCCGGGGCCAGCTCCGGACCCACGGACGGCGACAGCAGCGCCGCCCCCGGACTGGTTAAAAACTGCCCCCAGGACACGGGTTGTGCTCCCCCGCCCGGCGCTTCGGCGGCAGGTGCCTCAGTCCCTACCCCAACCCCTTCCTGGCGCAGGCTAGAAAAGGGATCAATGCCCAGGAGGCGCAGGGGAGACCCGTCAGGAAGGGTCAGGCGCCCCTCAAGCAGGGGCGCAAAGCCCGTGACCGGCGCATCGCCCTCGAGGAGCGTGCCGGCGCGCCAGGCTCGCCGGAGCGCCCCATAGGCGTCCAGGGACAGGCCGCCCCCGGGCCCTTCAATACGATGGGTGCTCGCTCCCTGGAGCTGGGCGGAGGCACTGGCCATGGCGGAGCGGGAGGCCGCATTCACCAGATCCACGGCCACCACCACGGCAACCCCTAGGGCGAGGCTCAGGATCAGCAGCGCACTTTGCCCTGGCTCCCGAAGCAGCGCGCGCCAGCGAGCGCGCCACAGCAGGCTCATTGCCCCCCCAGGGCCAGGGTGTGGTCGGCCTGAGCGGCAAGGGCCGCGTCGTGGGTCACCAGCACCAGGGACGCGCCGGCCGCGCGGGTTTGGGTGAAAAGCACCTCCGCCACCGTTTCCGCGGTCTGCGCATCCAAATTGCCCGTGGGCTCATCGGCGAGCACCGCCGCCGGGCCATGCACCAGGGCCCGGGCCACGGCGACCCGCTGCTGCTCGCCACCGGAAAGGGTTTCGGGAAAGGCGTGGCACCGATCCCCGAGGCCCATGGCTTCGAGCATGGCCTCCGCCCGTTCCCGGGGCGCGCCCAGACCTGCGAGCTCCGCCATAAAGGCGACGTTCTCGAGCGCCGTAAGCGTGGGGACGAGATGGAAAAACTGAAAGACAAAGCCCAGGTGCTGGCGGCGAAAGGCGGCCCGGGCCCCCTCCTCCGCCGCACTGAGGATCACCGGCGCGGCGCCCCTGGGCTGCCAGATGACCGCGCCCTCCTGGGGCGTAAGCAGACCGCCAAGGCAGTGCAGCAGGGAGCTTTTCCCACTGCCGCTGCGCCCGGTGAGGGCCAGGGACGCTCCGGGGGCCAGGGTCAAAGACAGCTCCGACAGAAGGGTAAGCCCAGCGGCCCCCGTGCCCACGGCCAGAGTGAGACCGGAAACCTTAAGGCGCGGCGCAGTCACGGGGTGGGAAGCGGCGGCGGCGCCTGGAGCCCCTCCCGGGCCAGGGTGTCATCAGGGGTGACCAGATGACGGTGGGCGCCTCGGGCTACGGCTGCCAAGGCGCTAGCCCTATCCCCAAAGGTCGCCAGGACTCGCACCGTGCTGTGGGTGGGGTAGATCATTTGAATCTCCCCATCTTCCCAGGCCGCCAGCGCCGCCTTTGGGGATACCCAGCGCGATCCCACGAGCTCCCCATCGTCGTGCGTGCCTTCCTGGGGCGGGGCGGCGGTCACAAAAAAGCGCGTATCGTAGCGCCGTGGCGGCCCCTCGGGGGTGAACCAGTGGCTGAAGTAGTGCACCTGGTCGAGGGCCAGGCGAAGCTTGAAGCGCTTGCACAGTTCGAGGAAGGGGAGGCGCCCCGCGTTGACCTCTTCCCGAAGCTCGGCGAGGGCCGAGGCCCAGCGAGGATCCTCCGTGCGCAGCACCGTGCCGTCGGGGCCGTAGGCCAGCAGCACCCCAGCCTCCTCAAAGCACTCCCGTGCCGCGGCGACCCAAAAGGCAAGACCTCCGGATTCAAGGCCAAGGCGCCGGCTGGCTTCCGCGTCCGTGAGTCCACTGGCGTGGGCTTCCAGGTCTTCCGCGCGATCGTGGAAGTCCACCTTGCCGCCAGGAAACACGTGGAGACCGCCGAAATCTACCGTGGCGGTTCGCTCCATCATGAACACTTCCAGACCCGTGGGGCCGTCGCGCAGAAGCATGACCGTCGCCGCAAAGCGCTTCTCCGCCTCCGCACCGGGCACGAACCCCTTCTGCCCAGGAAAATAACTCTTCACCACACCTCCTTGGGACCCCGTGGGCCTTGGGACGTTCTAACTCGAGGCGTACGATAGCGGTTTTCCCACCCAAAGGGGTTCTCCATGTCCGCCGGCGACTCGCTGATCCCGCGCCTCTGCTCTTTCGTTGATGCGTCCCCCACCCCCTTCCACGCCGTGGCCAGCGTGAAGGCGCTGCTATCGGCTGCGGGTTACGCCGAGCTGCGCGAGGACGATGCCTGGCACCTCGAGCCCAAGGGTCGCTACTTCGTGACCCGCAACGACAGCGCGCTCATTGCCTTTCGGTCTGCTGGCCGCTTCCCCGAGGGCCCGACCATCATCGGCGCCCACACGGACAGCCCGGCGCTAAAGCTGAAGCCCAAGCCCGAGCTTGATGGGCAGGGGCTCGTTCGCCTCGCCGTGGAGCCTTACGGCGGCGTGCTCCAGAACCCCTGGTTTGACCGAGATCTGGCCCTCGCGGGTCGGGTGCATTTCCGGACCCCCGAAGGGGCAGTGCAGGGCGCCCTGGTACAGCTGCCGGAGAAGCTTGCCATCATTCCCTCCCTGGCCATTCACCTGGATCGGGAAGCCAACCAAAAGCGCCGCATCAATGCGCAGACCGACTTGCCCGCGCTCTTCGCCTTTGAGAATGACGAGGCAACGCTCCACGCACTCCTGCAAACGGCGCTGGAGGCGACGGGGCACGCCGTGGAGGCGATCCTCGATCACGAGCTGCTCTTCTACGACACTCAGGGCGCAGCAACGGTCGGCCTCAAGGGCGCCTTTCTCGCCAGCGCACGGCTGGACAACCTGCTGAGCTGCTTCTGCGCTACGGAAGCCCTCTTACGCAGCGGTGATGCCCCCGCCCTCATCGTGCTGAACGATCACGAAGAGGTAGGCAGCGCCTCCAGCACCGGCGCCGCCGGGCCCTTCCTGGATCAGGTGCTCCGTCGCATCACCCCGGGGGAGGAAGACAGCGCGCGACTACGGGCGCGGGCCTGGCTGATCTCCGCGGACAACGCCCACGCCGTCCATCCCAATTTCCCGGACCGGCACGACCGGGCCCACGGACCGCTCCTCGGCGGCGGACCGGTCATCAAGATCAACGCCAACCAGCGCTATGCCTCCAACAGCGCCACGCAGGCGCGCTTTCGCGACCTCTGCGATCAGGCGGCGGTGCCCGTGCAGTCCTTCGTGACCCGCTCCGATTTGGGCTGCGGCAGTACCATCGGCCCCATCACCGCGGCGGAGCTGGGCATCGCAACCATCGACGTGGGCATCCCCCAGCTGGCTATGCACTCCATCCGCGAGCTCTGCGCCGTAGAGGACGTCGCGGCCATGGTGACGGCTCTCACCCGAGCCCTTAGCGCCTAGGGACTGGCCCTTGGGGGCTTACGGGAGCGCCTAAGGCGCTAGGGGATCGCGGCGCAGGGGCGCCGCGACCAGCCGCGCCTCCAAGGCCTCAAAGCACCACTCGGCCAACAGGGCGAGGGCCGCCGCGGGGAGCGCACCCTCCAAAATGAGCGCCGTGTTGTTGAGAGAGATCCCCGTGACGATGGGCTCCCCGAGCCCACCGGCCCCCACAAAGGCCGCGAGGGTCGCCGCGCCAAGGCTAATCACCGTAGCCGTGCGCACCCCCGCGAGGATGGTGGGCAGGGCCAGGGGCAGCACCAGATAGCGCAGCTGCTGCCAGGGCGTTAGGCCCATGGCCAGGGCCACCCGGCGCAGCGTGGGATCCACCCCTAGGAGCGCGGTCAGCGTATTGCGAAGGATCGGCAGCACGGCATAAATCAGCAGCGCGACGATGGCCGGCGCGGCGCCAATGCCAAGCAAGGGAATCATAAGGGCCAGGAGCGCCAGGGAAGGAATGGTTTGGGCCAGCCCCGCGAGGTAAAGCACGGCGCGCGCCAGCCGACGGCGGCGATGCACCAGCATGGCCAGGGGAATGCCCAGCAGGCAAGCACCGAGCAGGGCGAGGCCTGTGAGCTGCAAGTGCTCCCGAGTACGCAGAACAATGCGAGCGCCCCGGGGCGATAGCCATCCCCCCTGAGCCACTGGCTCAACCCCCGCTTGAGGCACAGGCCCAAGCCCCTCCCCCCTAAGATAGTCCGCCGCTACGGCAGCAAAGGAGGCCCCTTGCACGGCCACCGCGGCGTTCAGACGGCGCATGGCGTCCTCCGTGAGACGTCCCCCGAGGAGCGCCAGGGCCGCCCGGGCCTCGGCGGGGAAATCGCTGCGCACCAGAGGCACGGCCTGGTACTCAGGGAAAAACCCGAGGTCATCATCCAGCACGCGAAGATCAAAACGCAGCAGCTCCCCATCGGTGCTGTTGGCATCCGTGAGGTCCAACTGGCCCTTTTCCAAGCTCTGGTAGGCCAGGGCGTTGTCGATGCCCACGGCGCTCTGGGGCAGGCCGTAGCGCGCTTTCAGAGCCCGCCAGCCATCGCGCCGATCGAGAAACTCGTGGCTAAAGGCCGCCCGCAGGACCGGGTGGGCCGCCAGCTGGGAAATGCGCGTCACCTCCAGCGCTCGCGCCTGGGGGCCGGCAAGGGCCAGGGCATAGGTATTGTTGAAGCCCAGGGGCGACAGCAGCTCAAGCCCCAGGGCCCCAAGGGGCGCCCGAAGCCCTGCAACCCCGGGCGCCTGCCCCGGCGGCAGGATCGCCTCCCGGAGCGTGCCCGTGTATTCCACATACAGATCGATTTCCCCGGAGGTCAGCGCCTGATAGCAGATCAAGGTGCCCCCGAGGCCGAGACGCCGCTCTACGGCGAAGCCCTCGGCTTCTAAGCGCTGCGCCAAAAGCTCGCCGAGCAGGCGCCCCTCCGTAAAATTCTTACTCCCCACCACAATGGGTCGCTCCGTAGCGCTGCTCATTGCCGAAGCCCCTGCCAGGACGAGAAGCAGCGCGGGAATCCATCCCAGGCGGTTCAAGGCCCACCACCCCGCACGAGCTCTTGCACAAAGGCCGTGGCCGGCGCCGCCGCCAGCTCCGCGGGGGACCCCACTTGCACGACTCGCCCTGCCTCAAGCACCACCAGGTGCTGAGCAAGGCGCAGGGCCTCCTGCCGGTCGTGAGTGACAAGCACCACGGTGACCGGCTCCGCCGCCGCTAGCCTTTCAAAGTGGACCTGTAGGTCGTCGCGGGTGAGGGGATCCAGCGCCGAGAAGGGCTCATCCAAGAGCAGCAAGGGGGGCGAGAGCATCATGGCCCGGCAGAGCCCGACCCGCTGCTGCTGCCCCCCGGACAGGGTGTGGGGATAGCGCTCCGCAACGTCCAACGGTAGCTGCATAAGTTCCCGAAGCGCCTCAAAGCGCGCCCGTTGCCGGGCAGGGGCCCACCCTTCTA
>JADHNT010000105.1 GCA_016779385.1 Pseudomonadales bacterium | reverse complement strand
GGCTGGGGTGCAGGGGCGTCGAGAAAGCGATCGGTCATGACGGGCCCTCGAGGGAAAGGCCCATCTTACCGCCTTCCCTAGTTCAGAACCCGGTAACCGCGTCCCGTCAGGCAGTTGCGTAGCACCTCGTCCTTACTCTTCATGGCATCGGCGACGCCCTTGGTGGCGCCGATCACGGCGCCCGCGGTGGCGCCGCGACGGGCATCTTTACTACTGCCTCTCACGGCGCCAAGGGCCCCGCCGAGCACTGCACCGCCAGCGGTATTCACGGCGACCTCCTGCCCCGTGGCGACCTGCGCCGCGTAGGCCTCGCACTCCTGGAGGTCGGTGGCATAGACCACGGGATCGACCCCTTTCTGATCTACTATCACGCTCTGCCGCAGGATTGGCGCGGCGGGGGTCGTCGCGCAACCGGCCAGAAGGGCGAGGGTCGCCAGGACCCATAAGGGTTGGGAGAGTTTCACAAGGGCAGCTCCTTTCGTCAGACTGTCCTTACGGTGCCCAGGGCCAGCTGAAATCGGCCTGAAGCGAAGCTGCGGAAAAAATGGAGCCCACCCATGGCCTCACCCTTCGACCTGACCCAGGACCCAACCCAATGGCCTGCCTTCCCCGGGCCCCTGCCCTGCCCGGAGCAAATCGTGGAGCCCGCCTGGATCGACTACAACGGTCACATGAACATGGCCTACTACCACGTGGCCTTTGACCGGGCCGTGGACTTTGCCTACGACCAGCTCGGCCTCGGCGCCCACTACGTCGAAACGGCCCGGGCGTCCCTTTTCACTGCGGAGGTCCACGTCTGCTATCTCCAGGAGCTAAACCTAGGGGAGCACTTCACCGTGAGCTGGCAGCTCCTGGGCTTTGACCAAAAGCGCCTGCACTTCTTTGAGCACCTCCACGCGGGCGATCGACTGATCGCGACCTCCGAACAGATGGCTCTGCATGTTTCCATGGCCACCCGGCGGACTGCCCTCTTTCCCGAGGAGGCCGTCGCCCGCCTGGAATACGTGGCAAAGGCCCATGCCCCCCTTCCCCGCCCCCCACAGCAGGGGCGCGTACTGGGCATTCCGCAGGTCTAGGCGTAGGCGAGATGGCGCGATCCGCAAGTCATAGGACACGCATGACAAGCCATTTCTAAGGCAGGCATACTCCGCCCCCGTTGCCTTGGAAGGTGACGGTGGGTCTAGAGCACCGGGGCGGAACGCCGTCCCTTGCACCGGGTGCGAAACGCACCTGCATTGAATGGCAAGGAGCTGTTGTGACCGTTCCGGAAATGCTCATGTTCGTGGGCTTCATCTTGGCTGCCTATTCCATTGTGGCCAACGACGCGATCCAGACCCTGGGCACCTTTATTTCGTCGAACTCCCACCGGCCCTGGTGGATTCTTTGGGCCTGGGCGGTTTCTGTGCTGATCGCCGTGCTGGTCTGGGGCTGGGTGGCGTACGACGGCGACGTCTCCTACGGCCGCCTAACAAAGTTCCCCGAGCCCCCCGGGGGCATCGATTGGATCCACGTGATCCCGCCCGTTTTTATTCTGGGCCTCACCCGCTTCGGAATTCCCGTCAGCACCACCTTCCTTGTGCTCACGGTGTTTGCCCCGAGCAACCTCGAGGGGATGTTGGTGAAATCCCTTTTGGGCTATGCCGTCGCCATCGCGACGGGCTTTCTGACCTATCGCTGGGTGGTGACGAAGCTGGAGACGCGCTTTCTCAAAACCCACGGCGAACCCATTCCGGCGTACTGGGTGGCCATTCAGTGGCTCACCACGGCCTTCCTCTGGAGCCAATGGCTGATTCAGGATTTGGCCAATATTTTCGTCTACATGCCGCGCAGTCTGAGCTTCGAGAACCTCATGCTGTGCCTCGCGGTGATGCTCGGTCTCCATGCCTGGATCTTCTACCGCCGGGGCGGGGAGATTCAGCACATCGTCACCAGCAAGACGAACACCCTCGATATCCGCTCTGCAGCCTTCATCAACGTGATCTACGGCACCGTGCTACTTATCTTTAAGGAAGCGAGCAACCTGCCCATGAGCACCACCTGGGTGTTCCTAGGCCTACTCGCAGGCCGGGAGCTGGGGCTGACGCTCACGCTGAAGCATCGCCCGGTGAAGGAAACCTGGGGGCTCATCGCGAAGGATGGCAGCAAGGCTGCCCTTGGCTTGATCGTCAGCGTGGCCCTGGCCCTCAGCCTACCGGCGCTCCGGGCCTGGGCCTTCCCCGCCTAGGCCTAGGCGCGCTAGCCGTGCGGTCGCCAGCCCGGCTCCACGAGGGCGAAGAGTGAGCCAAGCATGCGGTAGGTGAGTCCCCACACCACTCCACCGCCGATGTCCCAACCGGGAAACTCCCCGTGCTCGTAGTGGAGAGTGGTTCGATTTTGGCCAGAGAACATCGGCGCAAGCGGCGCCCAGTACACTCCCGCCACCTCGTGGTTGGGCGCCGGCGCCGGCAGCGCCGCGGCGGCTTCGAAGACGAAAGGATAGATCGCCATATCGACCCGCCGGGCTCGGGCCTGGGCATGGGCCGGGGGCAAGGGACCAAGCAGCGTGCTGTGCTCCGCAAGGGACAGGCCTACTTCCTCCCACGTTTCCCGCATGGCCGCCTCCAGGGGCGATTCCCCAGCTTCGATGTGCCCCCCGGGGAAGGCCATGTGGCCGGACCAGGGATCGCCCTCGCGCTCGGCGCGGCGAATGAGCAGCACCTCCGCCCCCGAAGCGCCAGGGCGGAGAACCGCAGCAACCGCAGCTCGCCGAGCCGTCGCAGGGGGGGAAGGAGGCGGCGCCAGCCCCTTGAAGGGCTGGCGCACTCGCTCAAGGTCCAAGGGCTTAGCCAGCCCCAGCGGTGAGTTTGCTGATGGCGGGAACAATCTGCGGCCAGGTATCTCGCGGGACATCATGACCCATCCCCTCAATCACCAACAGCTCGGCCCCAGGGATGGCTGCCGCCGTCGCCTCCCCTCCAGCCAAAGGGACGAGCGGATCAGCCGCACCATGAATGACGAGAGTGGGCAGAGTCAGGCCCCGAAGCCCTGGGGTACGATCGCCATGGGCAACGATCGCGGCCATCTGCCGAGCCGTACCCTCGGGGCTAAGTCCTCTATGAAAAATTCGCTCAGCTCGCGCGCGCCGTTCCTCTTCCCGAAAGGGAAAACCCGGCGAGCCAATGACCTTTCCATTCGAGAGGCTTCGTTCAATGAACCCCGGCAAATCTGGCGGTACGGGGGAGGTCAGCGCAGCCATCGCCTCCGGTGTGGCCTGGGGCAGACTTCGGTCACCCGTGGTGGACATGATCGAGGTCATCGTTGCAACCCGGTCAGGGTGGCGAAGCGCCATACACTGGACAATCATGCCCCCCATGGAAGCACCACAGATGTGCGCCTGAACGACGCCAAGATGATCGAGTAAGGCAACGGCGTCATCGGCCATTTCGTCGAGCGTATAGGCAAGATCAGGCCTTTCCCCAGTACGCAGCGCCGCCACTATGGTGGGCATATCCGGTAAACCCGCTTCATCAAAACGAGTGGAAAGGCCCACATCCCGGTTGTCAAAACGAATGACGTAGTGGCCCTCGTCCACGAGGGCTTCACAAAACCCTTCGTCCCAAGCAACCATCTGCGCGCCTAAGCCCATGACGAGGAGTAGCGCCGGATCCGCCGGATCTCCAAAGGTTTCGTACTCGAGCTCCACTACTCCCGTATTGACTCGCGGCATGTTTTTCCCCAAAAAATAATGTGAAACTCGATTGTCACCCGCGGCTCCAGCGCTGATCAATCAATTGAGAGGCCTCGAGGGCCTTCCCGGACAGTTTTTGACGGAATTAAGACTGTTCGTGATCAGAAGAGGCGCGCCATGCGGCTAAAGCCACTTTACGCAACCGACCAAAGCCTCGTGGATGCGCCCCTGACCGACGCGCCCTGCCCCTGGGCGCCCCAACAGGGCCTCCATCTCTATCACTTCCCCCTATCGCTGGATTCTCAGAAAGTGCGCCAGGGTCTCGACGAGCTTGGGCTTCAATGGCAATCGCACGTGATCTTGCTCTCGGCGCAGCAACAGTTTTCACCAAGCTACGTGCGACTCAATTCTCGCTGCGTGGTACCGACCTTAGTCCTTAACGGCAAAGTGACCACGGATACAAACAACATCCTCCATACCCTTGCCGATCGTTTCGGAGCGGACCGGAACTGCTTTCAGGTTTCTGAGGAAGAACGCGGATCCGTGGCTCACTGGATTGAACGGGCTGCGGAATTATTTATTGAGGCCCTAACCTACGGCCCTATTAAGGGCCTCAAGAAGCCCTTCCCCCTAGGGAAGGGCTCCGAGGCCGGGCAGTACCATCAGGATAAAGTCGATCTTCTTTCGAAGTTAAGGGAGACCCATCGCGACGATCCCGCGCTCCGATCGGCCTACGAAAAGAAGCGTGCCGTCATCCAGGCGACCCGGGAAGCCATGGTCACGCCGGGACAGATGCCCGCGATTATTGACGCCACCATGGAGGCGCTAGAGAGCCTTAGGCGTCAATTAGAAAGCGGGCCCTTTCGGGACGGCGGGTGGCTCGCGAGCGAAGCCTTTAGCCTTGCTGACGTTCAATGGGGCCCCGTCCTCTACCGTCTGCGATGGTTGGGGCTCCAACCCCAATTATGGGAGGCTCGCCCAAGCATCTCTGCCTACGCCGAAATGCTCTTTGCTAAAAAGTCCTTTCAAACCGGGGTTGTTCAATGGTCGAGGGTAGGACGCAACGTCGTCTTGCCGACCATTCGCTACAAGTTGCTCCAGGGCCTCGGACTCACGGGAGACGGGAGAATTTTATGAACAACCACAGTCGTGCTGTCCTCGCTCTGCTTTTGGCCCTGTCCACACCCATCCTCACCCTGCCGGTCCGGGCAGCAGAGGGGCCCAGCGCAAACGCGGTGCCGCCGAACCGGAGCTTCGATGCCTTCATCGGCGATCGCTCCCTGGGCACGCACCGCTACCAGTTCGGACGGGACGGAGAAGCGCTTACGCTACGGTCGGAAGCCCAGTTTGAGTTCAAGCTCGGTTTTCTCACGCTCTTTTCCTACGACCACGTGGCGGAAGAGCGCTGGACCGGAGGATGCCTTTCCCGCTTTGAAAGCCGTACGGAGGTCAATGACAAGCGCTTTAAGGTCGAGGGCCATTGGCAGGATGGCGTTCTGGCCCTCGAAACCCAGGACGGCGCTGCCGAAGCCCCGGAAAGCTGCGCTTGGACCTTCCCCTATTGGGATCGCGCCATCACCCAGCGTTCGGAGCTCATCAACATCCAAGATGGGAAGCGCGCCGAGGTTACCTTCAGCGCTCCCCGCCCTGCAGAGCTGGAGGTCGGGGGCGTCCCCCAGGCCGTGGAAGCGCTGGATTTGAAGGGCGGGGAAGAGGGGAAGATCGATATCACAATCTACTACGACGGCCCCCTCTGGCTAGGCCTCGACTCCAAGCTTGAAAATGGACGAACACTTCGCTACCGGCCCAGCGAAAGCGATCCAGCCTTCACCCTGGGCAGCGAGCAGGCCTCCGCCCAGTAGGCCGCCCCCCAAAACATCGCTAGCGAGGCGGCGCCGTACCCAGGCCCTGCGCCGCCGCCAGGGCGAGCCCCGAGGCAACGCTAGCAAAGGGGTCGTGGCTCACCAGCCGGTCCCCGAAGCGAAGCTGCAGGCGGGCCTGCACCGCGGGAATAAGGGACGATCCCCCGGTGGTAATGACCACGTCAATCGCTTCCGGCGGCAGGCCGGCACGGTCGAGCGCCTCCTGCACCGCCGCATCAAAGCGCTCAAGCTCCGGCGCAATCAGCTGCTCGAAGCGCGGCCGGTCCAAGGTCAGGGAAAGGTCGAGCTCGGGCAAATCCATGCTCACGGAGGCCTTCTCCGAGAGCTGGCGCTTCCCTTCCCTCAGGGCCGCAAAGGTCTCGTAGGCGAGGTTTTGCGTAATCAGCGAATAGAGCCGGCGGAACTTCCGGGCTGAGGGCTCGGGGCGGGCCATAAGGTCCATCACCGGCGCCCGGAACTGATTTTGATTCAAGGTGTAGGCAATGGACCAGTTGAGCAGAAAGGGGGCATAGCGATTGAAGGGAAAGGGCGTGTCGATCTCCCGCTCATCCCCGGCGCGACGCCACCGCTCCCCTTCCCCGAGGGCCGGGAAGAGCAGGGTCTCAAAGAGCTTTTGATCGAGATGGTCCCCGCCCAGGGCGGCGCCGGCAGTGCTTAGAATATCCATGGCCTGATCGGCGAAGCGCACCACGCATAGATCGAGGGTGCCGCCCCCAAAATCGACGGTCAGCGCCGTCCCCTGCCCCCCCGCCTCGGCCCGATGCAACCATGCCAAGGTGGCGGCCAGGGGTTCGGGGTAGAAGGTGATCGGGGGCAGCCCCGCATAGCGGCAGGCTTCCTCCAGGCGGGTCAGGCCCGTGCGATCCCGGTGAGCATGGCGCCCCTCAAAGTGCACGGGATGGCCCACGCACAGGGGCATGTTGGCAACGGCGCCCTCGGCCTCCATGGCCCGGCGAATGCCCAGCAAGACGGGCACGATGAGCGCCACCAGGCGATAGGGCTGCCCAAATACCATAAGACGCCGGGTTTCCGGGTCGCCCAAAAGGCGCTTGAGGCCGCGAAATAGGCGCCCGGGCAGCCCCGCATCTTCCACCGCAGGGCCATAGACGTCCTGCGTGAGGGTCTCCGGCGCGGCGCGGCTTTGCGCAGCCCCTTCCTGGGTCAGCAGGCTGCTCTTGCCAATCACCTCGGGGATCAGTTCGACGGTGCGGCCCCGGTTATCTTCGATGTAGGCGTCAATAGCGGCCTGCCCGATGGTGCTTTTGAAATCGCGATCGAGATAGGTGGCCGTAGGCATAATCACTTCCCCCCCCTCGAGGGGAAGGGGACGAAGGCCTTCGCCATCCACGCGGGCGGCCAGGGAATTGGAGGTTCCAAAGTCGAGGCCGAGGCCCGGTCCCGGAGTGCGGGAAAGACGCATGATGGACTCGCTCGAAACCTAAAGGCGCGAGGGTACGGGCACGGACC
>JADHNT010000020.1 GCA_016779385.1 Pseudomonadales bacterium | reverse complement strand
GAACGATTCGTCCGCTGCTCATGATGCTCGTTTCCTCTCTAACGATTCTGTTATGCAGGCGTGATTAAACGGCCTGCGCGCCGCCAACAATTTCCGCAATTTCCTGCGTAATCGCCGCCTGTCGTGCGTTGTTGTAGCTCAGCTGGAGATCGTCGATCAGCTTTCCGGCGTTCTCCGTGGCATTCTTCATGGCGATCATTTTGGCCGCCTGTTCGCACGCCGCATTCTCGACGACGGCTTGATACACCTGAGCTTCCAGGTAGCGCCGAAGCAACCCTTCGATGAGCTCTGCGGCCTCCGGCTCGTACAGATAATCCCAAGCGTGGCTGTACTCGTCGCTCTCCATGGGCGGCAGGGGCGCCAGCTGACGGATCGTCGGCGCCTGCGTCATGGTGTTCACGAAGGTGTTAAACACCACGTAGAGCCGATCGATGGTGCCGGCCTCATAGGCGTTTAGCATCACCGTAATGCCACCGATGAGCTCCTCAACCTGAGGCGCTTCACCCACCCCATCAATGCTGGCGACCACGTTGCCCCCAAAGCTCCGAAAGAAGCTCTGGGCTTTACGGCCGATCAGCGCGAGGTCAATCTCAACGCCATTGTCCGCATGGCCCTTCATATCCCTGACCAGCGCGCGGAACTCGTTGACGTTCAAGCCGCCGCAGAGGCCTTTCTCCGTAGACACCACGACGTAGCCCACCCGCTTCACGGGGCGGGACTGCATGTACACGGACTGGTGCTCCGGGTTGGCGTTGGCCAAATGACCCACGACCTGGAGCACCTTATCCGCGTAGGGGCGGCTTTCCGCCATACGGTCTTGGGTGCGGCGCATCTTGGACGCCGCCACCATTTCCATCGCACTGGTGATCTTCTGCGTGTTTTGCACGCTCTTGATCTGGGTGCGTATTTCCTTTCCTACGGCCATGGCTGTGCTCGCTCGCCGGGGGTTACCAGGTACGCGTTTCCTTGAAGCGCGCGATAGCAGAACGCATGGTCTCAACGATTTCGTCGTTGTATGCGCCGCTTTCGTCGATCTGCTTCATGAAATCACTGTGGGCCTCGTGCATGTACTCCAGAAGGGCCGCTTCGAAGGCCAGCACCTTGTCCACCTCGACGTCTTCCAGGAAGCCCTGGGTCGCTGCGAAGAGGCTCACGCCCATTTCGGAAACGGACATGGGCGCGTACTGACGCTGCTTCATAAGTTCCGTAACGCGTCGACCGTGCTCAAGCTGTTTCCGGGTCGTCTCGTCGAGATCGGAGGCGAACTGAGAGAAGGCTGCGAGCTCTCGGTACTGAGCCAGCGCGAGCTTGATCCCACCAGAGATCTTCTTAATGAAGGACGTCTGCGCCGAGCCCCCCACCCGCGATACGGAAATCCCCGGGCTCATGGAAGGCCGGATACCGGAGTTAAACAGATCGGACTCGAGGAAGATCTGACCGTCGGTAATGGAAATCACGTTCGTGGGTACGAAGGCGGATACGTCGCCGGCCTGGGTTTCGATGACCGGGAGCGCCGTCAGGGAGCCCGTCTTCCCCTTCACTTCACCCTTGGTGAAGGCCTCAACGTACTCTTCGTTTACGCGGGATGCGCGCTCGAGGAGACGGGAGTGCAGATAGAAAACGTCCCCGGGGTAGGCTTCCCGGCCCGGCGGGCGCTTGAGCAGCAGGGAAATCTGACGATAGGCCACGGCTTGCTTGGAAAGATCATCGTAGATGATCAGGGCATCCTCGCCGTGATCCCGGAACCATTCCCCCATCGTGCAGCCCGCATAGGGCGCGAGGAACTGCATGGACGCAGGGGTCGAAGCGGAGGCGGCGACCACGACGGTGTGATCCAGCGCGCCGTGCTCCTCAAGCTTCCGCACCACGTTCGCGATGGTGGACATCTTCTGTCCAATCGCCACGTAGATGCAGGTCATGTTCTTGCCTTTCTGGTTGATGATCGTATCAACCGCGATGGCCGTCTTACCGATCTGACGGTCACCGATAATGAGCTCCCGCTGGCCCCGGCCCACGGGGACCATGGCGTCAATGCACTTCAGACCGGTTTGCACCGGCTGGTCCACGGACTTCCGCGCGATTACGCCCGGGGCCACCTTTTCGATAGCGTCCGATTCCGTCGTGCCCAGATCACCGCGGCCGTCGATGGGGGTGCCCAGCGCATCGACCACCCGGCCGACCATTTCTCGGCCTACGGGCACTTCGAGAATGCGACCCGTGCATCGTGCCGTTTGGCCTTCTGCGAGGTGCTGGTAGTCGCCCAGCACCACGGCGCCCACGGAGTCGCGCTCAAGGTTCAGGGCGAGACCAAAGCCACCGGCGGAGAACTCGATCATCTCCCCGTAGCGGGCTTCGGCCATGCCATGAATCCGGATAATACCGTCGGACACGCTTACGATCGTGCCTTCGTTACGCGCTTCGGTTTGGAGATCCATCGACGCGATGCGCTGCTTAATAATGTCGCTGATCTCGGAAGGGTTCAGTTGCTGCATCGGTCCATCCTCAGAATACGTTCGAATCCGGGGGCCCCGGACCTCGGTTAGACGCGTAGGGCGTCGGCCAAGCGGCCGAGGCGGCCGCGTACGGAACCATCAATGAGCGTGTCACCCGCGCGAATCACGGCACCGCCTAGAAGGGCGGGGTCGATGCGATGGGTCAGCACGATGTCTTTCTTGAAACGGGCCTTTAGCGCGGCCTTCAGGGCCTCAAGAGCCCCATCGTCAGCGGGCTGAGCCAGCACCACCTCAACGTCGAGGCTCTGCTCTAGAGCATCGCGAGCCACGGCGTATTGCGTCGCGATCTCCGGCAGAAGCGCCAGGCGCTTGTTTTCCGCCAGTACCGTTAGCAGGGCCCAAAGCCCTTCAGGGGCGCCTTCCGGTAGAAAGGCTGCGAGCTCCTGAGCCTTCACCGCAGGGCCCGGGCGAGGGGCCGCAAGCATGGCCGCCACCTCGGGCGCTGAAGCCGCTGCGCCCAAGAGCGTGAGCCCCTGGCCGAAGGCATCTAGGGCACCGCTGTCCTGGGCCACGGCGAAAACCGCTCGGGCGTAGGGGCGTGCAAGGGTTGCAAGCTCTGCCATGCCGGCCTCCGTGCCTTAAAGCTGCTTGGCGAGGTCGTCGAGAAGCGCCGCGTGGGCCCCCGCATCGACGGCCTGCCCGAGGACTTTTTCCGCACCCGCTACGGCGAGGACGGCGACGTCCTTGCGGAGCGTTTCCCGGGCCCGGTTCACTTCGCGCTCGATGTCGGCCCGTGCGGCTTCAAGGAGCTTTGCTCCTTCCGCCCGAGCGTCTTCCTTCGCTTCGTCAACCATTTGCGCAGCGCGCTGGCGAGCTTCCTCGACCAGGGCAGCAGCTTCCGCCTTGGCGTCCTTGAGCTCGTCCGTGGCGCGCTTCTGTGCCAGTTCGAGATCTAAGGAGGCTCGCTCGGCGGCGGCGAGGCCGTCAGCAATCTGCTTCTGCCGGGCAGCCATGGCTTCGGTGATCGGCGGCCAGATGGCCTTCATGCAAATCCACACGAAGACGAAAAAGGCGATCGACTGACCGATGAGTGTGAGGGTAATGCTCATGTCGCGTTGTCCTCCGCTGCGCGTTTGCGAGGCCGCTTCGTAAGCGGCCGAGGGCGTAGTTATCCGCCTGCCACCGCGAAGAGAAGGTACAGAGCGATACCCACAGCGATCATCGGAACGGCATCCACGAGGCCGAGCACGATGAAGAGCTGGGTCCGAAGGGTCGGCAGTTGCTCAGGCTGGCGAGCCACGCCTTCGATGAACTTACCGCCAAGCACGGCCACGCCGATGGAGGCGCCCAGAGCCCCAAGGCCCATGAGAACCGCAGCTGCAATGTAGATGTACTCCATGACTGCTCCCGAGTGTTGTCGCGAAAAAAATAAGGTTCCGCTGTGTGCGTAAGAATCCCGTTCGCCCGAGGGCGGCGGGGCCTTAGTGCTCTTCCATCACGTCGTGGGCCTGGTTCAGGTACACGACGGACAAAACCATGAAAATGAAGGCCTGCAAGGTGATCACGAGCACGTGGAAGAGGGCCCAGGCAAGCTGAAGCACACCGCCAGCCACGCTCATGACAAGACCGCCGTACATCAGCGCGATCAGGATGAAGATCATTTCCCCTGCATAGAGATTGCCGAAGAGTCGCAGGCCCAGGGAAACGGGCTTAGCAATGAGGTTCACGCCCTCAAGAATAAGGTTGACGGGGAACATCCACTTCGGGAACGGATGGAAGGCGAGTTCGGAAAAAAAGCCCCAGGCGCCCTTCTTAAGAATGCTGTAGTACACGATGAGCATGAACACCCCGAAGGCCATGCCCAGGGTAATGTTCGGGTCCGTGCTCGGGACAACCTTCATGAACGGGATGTGGAGGTAGTGCTCAGCCACAAAGGGGATCCAATCCACGGGGATCAAATCCATGAGGTTCATGAAGAACACCCACACAAAAATGGTCAGCGCCATGGGAGCCACGAGGGCATTCCCGGAATGCTGGAAAGTGCTGCGGACGAGATCGTCAATGAAGTCGACAATGGTTTCGACGAAATTCAGAAGCCCGGAGGGCACGCCGGTGGTGGCTTGCTTCGCCGCGCGGCCGAAAATGAAGAGGAAGATCAGCCCGAGTACCAGGGACCAGCCCATGGTATCGACGTTAATGGCCATAAAGCCCATTTGCGAAGCTTCTTCCGCCGTTTGGGCGAAGCCCCAATCCCCAACGGCCACGCAGTGCTCCTCGCAGCCGGCCTGAGCGCGCGCGTGCCCCTCGTTGAATTGGCCGTAGACCAGATTCGTCAAGTGGTGCTGGATATAACCCTCCGCGGTGAGGGGGCCGCCAGATGCCATATGTGGCTCCATTTGGTTCGATTTTTTCGTCGCGTTGCCGCGAACCCTAGGCCGGCGCCAGCAGCGCCCCCACCCGGTGGGCGAGGTGCACGGCAATGAAGCCGACGAAAAAGGCCACCCCCTGTCCTTCCGGGAGTTGCCTCAGGGCCAAGGCAAGCAGGCCCACTGCGATCAGCAACTTTACAATCATGGCTCCAAAGAGCCCCCCCGCCGCCACCAGGGCCTTGGGGTTTTCCGCTGCGCGATGCACGCGCCGGGCCATCCAAAGGTTTGGCGCAAGGGCCACGAGACCACCGATAAGCGCCTGCCGTTCGCTGCCGAGCTGAAGGCTCCAAACCCCCAGGGCCGCAAAACCAAGCGCTGCAAGCTGCGTCCCTACGATCCGGCGCACGACGACTTCCTCCGCCTCAGGGTCATCTTCGACGCCTACACCTGCGGGCCTATTTGGCCTCGCCAGCGGCGCTTGTCTCCATGACCCCAAGGGAAAAGCGCGCGAATTATAGGCACACCCTTGCCCCGGGGCAAGGCGCCCCAGCGCCTCCTTTTAGGTCAAGCATCACCGCAGGTGGGCGAGGACACCATCGAGCTCATCAAGGGAACCGTAGCGAATCACGATACGGCCGCCCTTCCTCCCGTGCTCAATGCGCACCGGGGCTCCGAGCCGCTCCGAAAGGGACCGCTCCAGGTGGCGCGTTTCCCGGGAAGCCTCAGTCACTTCGCTGGCCGTCTCCTCCTTTGGCGGCTCGAGGGCCC
This sequence comes from Pseudomonadales bacterium, assembly GCA_016779385.1. Classification (GTDB taxonomy): domain Bacteria; phylum Pseudomonadota; class Gammaproteobacteria; order Pseudomonadales; family Azotimanducaceae; genus Salivita. The sequence continues at coordinate 27,204 of JADHNT010000020.1, read as the reverse complement.
GCTGCACCTGGCGCTCCATCTCTCGAACGGTCCAGCCCCGCTGCACAGCTTCCCGGGCGAGGGTTCCTTGCCGGGGATCGTCTAGGGCGAGCAAGGCCCGAGCGTGCCCCATGGTCAGATCGCCCCGCTCGAGGAGGCGCCGTGCCTCGCTGCCAAGGCGAAGCAACCGGAGGAGATTGGCGACCGTGGCCCGCTGCTTACCCACAGCTTCCGCCGCCTGGCTCTGGGTAAGGGAAAAGGTGGCCATAAGGCGCTCAAGAGCGGCGGCCTCTTCCAGAGGGGTTAGATCCTCCCGCTGAACGTTTTCAATCAGCGCTAGGGCCAGGGCACTCTGATCGTCCAAGGACCGCACCAGGGCCGGGACCCGATCGAGACCCGCGCGCTGCGCTGCCCGCCAGCGCCGCTCCCCGGCAATAATCTCAAAGCGTTGATCGCCCAGGGGGCGAACCACCAGGGGCTGCATGAGGCCTTGGCTGCGGATGGAGGCGGCGAGCTCTTCAAGGGCCTCTTCATCAAAGTGCTGCCGAGGTTGGAAGGCGCCTCGCTCGAGCTGTTCGATGGGTAGCGCTCGAAGCACCGCGCCGTCCGCCGCAGGGGCCTCCTTGGGCTCGGGATTTGCCGCTGAGGGGGCTTCCGGCGTCGGCCTGACCGGCGCCGGCGCCGCGCCGAGCAAGGATTCTAGGCCCCGGCCAAGGCCCCGTTTCTTTGTGCTCATGGGTGGGCAGGCTCCTCAGCTGGGCGAGATTGGCGGCGGCGAAGCTCCTGAGCCAGGGCCTCGTAGGCCACTGCCCCTCGGGAGAGGCGGTCATAGGCCACCGCGGGGAGACCGTGGCTCGGGGCCTCCGCTAGGCGAATATTCCTCGGAATCACCGTCCGGAACACGCGGTCGCCGAAGTGGGTCAACAGTTGCCGGGAAACATCCTGAGTGAGGCCATTTCGGGGGTCGTACATGGTGCGAAGTAGGCCCAAAATTTCTAACGATGGATTGCTGTGTCCCCGAACCCCCTCCAGGGTTTCGAGGAGGGCGGAAAGCCCCTCAAGGGCATAGAACTCGCACTGCATGGGAATCAGCACACCCGTGGACGCCACAAGGGCGTTGACGGTCAGAAGGGAGAGCGCCGGCGGGCAGTCAATAATCACCCACCGGTAGGGCTCGGGAGCGCTTTGTAGCACTCGCTTCAACTGCTGCTCCCGGCCCCCGCGCTCAAGTAGGCCCACCTCCGCCGCCACCAAGTCCCCGTTGGCCGGAAGGAGGTCGTACCTCCCTTGGGTCGACTGGACAATGGCCTCAAAGGACAGCTCGGGATCCAACAGCCCATCACAAAGGGTGTACTCAAGGGCGCGCTTTTCCACCCCCGAACCCGTGGTGGCATTGCCCTGAGGGTCTAGGTCAACCAGCAGCACCCGGTCCCCAAGCCCTGCCAGGGCGGCGGCTAGATTGATGCTGGTGGTGGTTTTCCCCACCCCCCCTTTTTGATTCGTAATGGCGACGATCTGGCCCGTCATGCTGCGTCCTTGGATCGAACCTTGAGGAGCACCCGCTCGTGATCATAGATGGGCACCTGATAAGCATAGCGCGCTTCCAGCGTGAAGCGGTCGTCGAGGGGTGCCCATTCCTGCTCCCATTGAGCGCCCTTCATGGCCAGAAGCCGACCTCCCGCCGCAAGGGGCGCTTGGAGGAGCGCGCAAAGCCGCTCCAAGGGGGCGACGGCCCGGACCAGAATGCCCGCCGCCCCCGCGGCAAAGGCAACCTGTTCAGCCCGCTGTTCGAGAACAGTCACCTGGGGGAGGGCGAGGGTGGCGATGGCCTGCTCAAGAAAGCGCACGCGCTTCCCCAGCGATTCCACCAGCACAAAGGGGCGCTCCGGGGCTAGGGCGGCCAAAATGAGTCCCGGTAGGCCTGCGCCCGTACCGACGTCATAGAGCACGCCGGGTTCGGTCAAGGCCGGCAGCACCGCTGCACAGTCGAGAAGGTGGCCTTCTACGAGGGTTTCCGCGTCCTGCGATCCCGTAAGGTTGAAGGCCCGGGACCAGCGCTCATGGAGCGTAAGCCATTGCCAAAGGCGATCGATGGCACGGCCATCATGGGAAACCGCAAGCTCTGCTAGCCCCGCTTCCAGGCGGGCCTTCAGCGCCCCTTCGGCCGCTAGCACGCGGCGGACCGAAGGCTTTGCTTCTTCAGGTGGATCGCCAACTGCGCCACCGCCGCCGGGGTGACACCGGGAATGCGGGCTGCCCGTTCAAGGCTATCAGGGCGCGCACTGCTTAACTTTTGGCAAACCTCATGGGAAAGGCCCGCGACGGCGGTGTAGTCAAGGTCGTGGGGGAGGGCCGTCGCACCCTGGCCCTTAAGCCGCTCCACCTCGGCGCGCTGGCGAGCAATATAGCCGTCATATTTGATCTGCACCGCCACCTGCTCGGCCTCTGCCTCCCCGAGAGGCGCCCAGCCGAGGGCCGCTTCCACATCCTCCCACTGCACTTCTGGGCGCCGAAGCGCCTGAGCGAGGGTGCCTTCCTTATCAAAGGCCACCTGGCACCGGGCCTCCAAAGCCTTCGCCAAGGGGCTCCCGGGCACCAGGGGGGCGCGCTGAAGTTTTTCGATGGTGTCGTCCACGGTGCGACGCTTTGCTTCAAAGGCGGCCCACTGTTCATCGCCTACAAGGCCCAGGGCTCGACCCTTGGGGGTGAGACGAAGATCAGCGTTGTCCTGGCGGAGCAGCAGGCGGTATTCCGCGCGGCTGGTGAACATGCGATAGGGCTCCTGGGTGCCCAGGCGGACCAGATCATCAACCAGCACCCCGAGGTAGGCTTCGTCCCGCTCCGGAAGCAGGGGCGCGGCTCCCTTCACCTGCAGCGCGGCGTTTGTTCCCGCCAGAAGGCCCTGAGCCGCAGCCTCCTCGTAGCCCGTGGTGCCGTTGATCTGCCCAGCGAAATAAAGGCCTTCGACGCAATGAGTCTCAAGGGTGGGCTTAAGATCCCGGGGATCAAAGAAATCGTACTCAATGGCGTAGCCCGGGCGCGTGATATGTGCCTTTTCAAAGCCAGGGATGGTACGCAAGAAGGCCTGCTGAAGCTCGAAGGGTAGGCTGGTAGAGATCCCGTTGGGATAAAGCTCGTGGGTGCTCAGCCCTTCGGGCTCCACGAAGATCTGGTGCGAGTCCTTGTCTTCAAAGCGCACCACCTTGTCTTCCACGGAGGGGCAATAACGCGGCCCCACGCCTTCAATCCGTCCCGCATACATGGGGGAGCGATCGAGCCCGCTGCGGATCAAAGCGTGAGTGGCTTCGTTCGTGCGCGTAATCCAGCAGTGGACCTGGCGCGGATGCACACTCCGGTCGCTGCGGAAGGAGAGCGTCGGCCGAGGCTCATCCCCAGGTTGGGGCGTCATCACGGAGAAATCGACGGTACGCCCATCGATCCGCGGCGGCGTTCCGGTCTTCAACCGCCCCACGCGAAAAGGGAGGGCCCGAAGACGCTGGGCCAGCGCATTCGCCGGCGCATCCCCGGCCCGACCCCCTTCGTGCTGCGCTTCTCCGACGTGAATTTTCCCGCCAAGAAAAGTCCCCGTGGTGAGCACGACGGTAGCCGCCCGGAACGTCAGCCCTAATTGCGTGACCACCCCCGTAACCCGATCCCCTTCTACGACTAAATCCACCACATTTTGCTGGAAGAGAGAGAGGCCGGGCTGATTCTCAACGAATTCCCGTATGGCAGCCCGGTAAAGCGCGCGATCGGCCTGAGCCCGGGTGGCCCTCACCGCGGGGCCCTTGCGCGCGTTCAAAGTGCGAAACTGAATGCCCGCCCGATCCCCGGCCAGGGCCATTACACCCCCCAGGGCGTCGATTTCCCGAACCAGGTGGGTTTTTCCGATGCCGCCGATGGCCGGGTTGCAGGACATTTGACCAATAGTTTCGATGCTTTGCGTCAGCAGTAAGGTGTCCGCCCCCAGGCGCGCGGCTGCCAGGGCCGCTTCCGTCCCTGCATGGCCACCACCGATGACGATCACGTCATAGCGTTTCTCGAAGTCCACCTGCCTGCCCTCCGGGGTTTGGGGCGCGGAAGTATAAAGAAGGCTCTGCGATCGCCATAGGGGCCCCCTTACCGCCTTCCCGGGCGCCGCTCAGGGCGCACCGAGGCGATAGCAACGCACCGCCGTATCGTGGAAGAGGGCCGCCCGCTCCGCTTTGGACCCATCGGCCACCAGCTTTTTAAAGGCGTTCCAGAGCACGGGGTAGGACACGCTGGCCTTATCCACGGGAAAATTTGATTCAAACATGCAGCGCTCGGCGCCAAAGCAGGCCAGCGCCTCCCGATAAAAAGGTTCGGTGGCCGCAAGGATTTCATCAGAGGTGGGGGGCAGGTCCGCGTAATGAAAGCCAAAGCCGTTGATAGGCATGACAAGCCCTCCGAGCTTGGCCACCACATTCGGACAGCTTGCCAGCTCCGCGAGGTCCCTTCGCCACTGCGCAAAGATGGTCTCGCGCTGCCCCGCGTAGGGTCCGATACCTAGGGGCCCGCTGAAGTGATTGAGGATGATGGTGGTGTCGGGGAAGGCCCGCGCCAGCGCGGTCACTTCAGGAAGCTGGTGGTGATATTGCCAAGCCTCGAAGGACAGGCCTCGGGGGGCGAGCTGTCGAAAGCCTGCGCGAAAGTCCTCGCGGCCATAGAGTCCCGGGGGCGGGTTGGTATGGGCATTGCGAACCTCGGGGCTCGGATCAAAACTCGCTGCGTGGCGAATGCCCCGGAAGCGCGACGACGCTGCCAAGTGGGCATCAAGCACCGCACCCACCCCCTCTCCGAGGCAAAGATCGGCAAAACCTACGATCCCCGCCGCGACCTCCGTTTCGCCGAATTCGCCACTGGCGCTCATGGCCGCAATGCCATTGACGAACTCCGTTTCCCCTACGGGGCGCAGAGCCTCCGGTCCCCGGGATCGGTACATGCTTGCGCACTCTATGTGGACCGTACTGACGATCCGGTGGCCTGTCTGAAGATCTGACAGGAGCTCATGGAGCAGATAGCGATAGCCGTTTCTATCCCACAGGTGGTGGTGCGGGTCGCAGATGGGCAGATCGGGGTCGATGATCGGTTCCGAAACCTCTCGAAGCCACGCTTCATGTTCCGCCGTGCCCGGTAGCCGTTTTTCCATGGTTCTCCCCTCCCCCTGGGGCCCCTAGCCCCGCTTGCGGCTATGCATTGCCAAGTAGATGGGAAAGTACCGATTCAGGGGACTGGCGTCATCGTCCCAGTCGTCCTCAAAAAACCCCTCCAGGGCCAGACCCGCCTCAAGCTGACCAGCAATCAGATCCGTGAGGCTATGGCTGAATTCGATGGCCCGGGCACTGACATCGGCCCCTTCTGAGAGGTCGTTAGTGGGTAGGGCGTAGCGAACCTCGGGGCGCTGCTCCGGCGCCAAGGGTTCGTGATCGAAGAGGAAAAAGGCGGGATTCATTACGCCGGTCAAAAAGCGCCCGCCCGGTTTGAGCACCCGACCCACTTCGCTCCAAACTGGGCGCACTTCGGGAACGAAGACCGTGCTGACGGGGTTAACGACCCAATCAAAGAGATCCGAAGGAAAGGCGCCAAGATCAGCCATATCCCCAACCACGCAGCGCACGCGATGGCCCGCGTGGGCCGCGGTCGCCTGATCTAGACGAAGCTGCTCGAGGGAGGCGTCCAAACTCCAAACCTCAGCGCCTGCGGCGGCAAGCAGGGGAGCTTGCTGTCCGCCACCGGAGGCGAGGGCCAGCACCCGGGACCCGGCGAGGGAATCCAGCCATGGTGCGGGGACGGGTCGGTTAGGGGTTAAAAAAATCTCCGGATGCCCGGCCCGGGCAACCTTCAAGGCCGCTTCGGTCACCGGGGTCGACCAGCGCTCTCCAGCCCGCGCTTCTCGATTCCAGGCGTCTTGGTTATGTCGAAAGACGTCCGCGTCCATTGCCCCTATTTCCCGATGCAGAAGGTGGAAAAAATCCGCCCAAGCAAATCATCCGGGGTCACTTCCCCCGTCATCTCCCCGAGGGCGTCATGAGCCCGCCGCAGCTGATCGGCTACGAGATCCGCGCTGGGGAAGGTATCGAGGATGCTTCGGGCCTCGGCAAGGCGCTCTTTGACCGTTTCAAGCAGAGCGATGTGTCGGCTGCGCGCCGAGAAACTGCTCTCCGGTGCTTGTGCCCCCAAGGCCGCCTTCAGGGCCGCCTTTAGGGCTTCAAGCCCTTCGCCGGTGCGCGCACTGACCACCACGGTGGGTAAGGTCCCGTCGTCTTCAGCGGCGGAAGACTGGAGCGCCTCGATAGCGAGATCACTTTTGTTACGCAAATGGAGCACCAAAGGGGGCAGAACCCGGCCCAGCCGCGTCTCTAACGCTGCGCGTGTGAGGGGAGCGAGGGTCGAATCCCGGAAGTCACTGACATACAGCAGAAGCTCTGCTTCCCCCGCGGCCGCTTGGGCCCGGCGGATCCCCTCCGCTTCGACCACATCAGCGTTATCCCGGAGCCCCGCGGTGTCCAGTAGAAGCAGGGGAATCCCGTCGATGAGCACTTGTTCCCGAACAATGTCCCGCGTCGTTCCCGGGCGATCGGTGACAATGGAGGTCTCATGTTGCGTAAGGCGATTCATAAGTGAAGACTTACCTACATTTGGCTCCCCAAGCAGTACGGCCCGAACCCCCTCGTTCAACACGCGGCCGCTTTGGCTTCGCGCAAGGAGCGCGGAAAGATCAGACTCGAGGGTCCCTAGCCGTTCCGCCACCGCGGGATCCGCCAGAAGGTCGAGGTCTTCGTCCGGGAAATCGAGGGCGGCTTCTACCCACACGCGGAGCGAACTCAGCTGGGCTTCCAAAGCATGGACGGCGGTTGAGAACGCGCCCGATAGGGATCGAAGGGCGGCCCGATGGGCCCCAAGGGACCGCGCGGAAATGAGGTCAGCCACCGCTTCAGCTTGGAGGAGGTCCATCCGATCATTCAGGAAGGCGCGCTGCGTAAACTCCCCGGGATTCGCTTGCCGGGCCCCGATCTCAAGGCAACGCTCAAGCAAGGCGGCGAGCACCACCGGGCCGCCATGGCCCTGAAGCTCAACGACGTCCTCTCCCGTGAAGGAATGGGGCCCGGGAAAGTAGATCACGAGGCCTTCGTCGAGCGTTTCCCCGGCGCCATCGTGCAGGCGCGCGTAGTGAGCATAGCGGGGCGTCAGGGTACGCCGGCCACTCAGCTTAAGACCCACCGCCAGGGCCTCCGGTCCCGATAGACGAATAACGCCGATGCCACCGAGACCCGGCGCGGTAGCAATCGCCGCAATGGTGTCGCCCATGAGGGCCTAGCGGCTCGCCGCCGCTTCGATTTGCCGCGTAATCCACCATTGCTGGGCGATGGACAGCACATTGTTCGTCAACCAATACAGCACCAGGCCGGACGGGAAGAAGAGAAACAGCGCGGTGAACATCACCGGCATAAGCTTCATCACCCGAGCCTGCATGGGATCCGGGGGCGGGGGATTCAGCGTCTGCTGGAAATACATAGTCGCCCCCATCAAGAGGGGCAGAACAAAGTACGGATCTATAGCAGCCAAATCCTGGATCCAGAACAGGAACGGCGCTTGGCGGAGCTCTACGGATTCATACAGCACCCAGTACAACGCGAGGAAAACGGGCATCTGCAGCAGCATGGGGAGGCAGCCCCCCATCGGGTTGATCTTCTCTTTCTTGTAAAGCGCCATCATTTCTTCCGACAGTTTCTGCCGGTTGTCGCTATGGAGTTCCTGCAGCCGACGCATTTCTGGGGCGAATTTCTTCATATTCGCCATGGACCGATAAGCGGCTGCGGAAAGGGGGTAGAGGAGCAGCTTCACCGTTAGGGTGAGCAAGACAATGGCAAGCCCCCAGTTGTTTACCAGATGATTTAGGAGCTCAAGGAGCTGAAAGAGGGGAACGGCGATCCACCAGAGGAACCCGTAATCCACGGTGAGGCTCAAGTTCGGCGCCAGGGCCTCCAGGCGCGCCTGGGCCTTAGGCCCCACATAAAGGGTGGCTTCGAAGTCCGCGGCCGTGCCAGCGGGGACCGTAACCTGGGGCTGCACAAACTCCGCGACGTAAGTGCCATCGCCCAGCGAGCGCCCGCTATAGCGCAGCGCTTGGTCCCCCGCGCTCGGCACCCAAGCCGCCAGGAAGTAATGTTGAAGCATGGCCAACCATCCCCCAGCTTGGCTTAGCGAGAAGGGGGCATCATCGAGATCATCGAAATCGATCTTTTCATAGCGCGACTCTTCCGTGGTGAAGGCAGCGCCCACATAGGACCGGGGCCCCATGCCATTTTCGCTTTGCCCCGGAGCAAGTCCTGGGGACCGCTTGAGCTGGCCGTAAAGGGCAAGGGCTCGAGGCATCGAGCCGCGATTCTCCACGCGATAGGTCACGCGAATCGCGTGGTCGCCTCGAGTCAGGGTGTAGCGTTTCTCCACCCGCAGGCCAATTTCCCGATCCTCATAAACCAGGGGAATCTCAAGCTCCGCGGCCCCAGGGGCCAAACGGAAAACTTCTTGAGAAGCGCTAAAACGCGCCCGGCGCCCGGCGCCGTCCAACCCATCCGTACCCACCAGCCCACTACGGGCCAGGTAGGTGAAGCCATCGCGCTGCTCGAGAATCACGAAGGGCTGATCCATTGCCCCAAGAGACACTGGATGATCGCGAAGGCCCGCATAGGCGGGGTCGCCAAAAGCATCCAGGCGCAGCCTGAGCACGTCCGTTTCAACCAGCACACCCTCGGGGACCGCTGCCGGGCGGAGTGGCTTAGAAACGCCGGGGATTTCGTCGGCGCTCGGCTCGGCTTCGAAAGCTGTCGGCACCCCTTCCTCCGGGGCCCCGGCGGAACTGGAAACGCTTGAGGGCACGGGCGTAGCCACCACGGACGGCTCTAGCGTCTGACGCTGCGCACTGTCTTCGTTCCAGGCAAGCAACATGAAGTAGGCCAGTACCGCCATCGCCGCCATAAGGCCGTAGCGGGCGATTTCATTCACATTCATGGGCCGTCCTTCTGCTGAGCTGGATGATGAGGGGGCACGAGATCGACCCCTCCAGGGTGAAACGGGTGACACTTTAGCAGGCGTTTGAGCGTGAGCAGACCGCCTTGTCCCGCGCCATGAACCGTAATCGCTTCCCGCGCGTAGGCGCTGCAGGTTGGGTAAAAACGGCAAGACCTTGGGAGCAAGGGTGAAAGCGCCCACTGATAGGCATCAAGCAAGCGAAGGAGAATGTTCTTTCCCACGGGCTCTACCCTTTGACGCTTGCTACGCTGCCTAGTTTACTGTCTAAGCGCTGGAAAAGGGCGGTAAATTTCCCGGTTAACGGGTCATTGAGATGGGCCTTGGCGTTCCCTTGGGCCAAGACGATAACGTCGACGGGGCGAAGGAAGCGATGCTGTCGAAAGGCTTCCCGACAGGCACGACGAATTCGGTTACGGTCAACGGCACGCTTAAGGTGGCGCTTGGCAAGAACAAACCCTAGACGAGAAGGGCCCAGCTGGCGGCGCAGGCGAATGAGTAAGAATACGCCGGCGCCGCGTTGCCTTAAATCGGGCGACGCGAAGACGGCATCAAATTCAGCTTTGACAAGAAGCCGGTGCGCCCGAGGAAATACGTTCGGCGCCGTCGGCAAGAGAATACTTAGGCGCTAAGACGCTTACGACCGCGGCTACGACGGCGAGCGATGACCTTGCGGCCATTGCTAGTGGCCATGCGGGCGCGGAAGCCGTGGGTCCGCTTGCGCTTAATCACACTGGGTTGAAAGGTCCGCTTCATGGCGCACATCCAAGGTTTAGGTGTCTAAAGCGAGACCCTGCTCTGGCAGGCACTCGTCCAAAAGGGATGCGGATTCTAGAAGTGACCTTGGCCCGTGTCAATCGGTGGCTCTCTTTACCTAGGGCGCGCGTCAGTCCTCGTCTTGGGGAAGATCACCGGCAGTAAAGAAATAGAAGTTTTATCTAAAACTGATTGTTTCTTGTTAACCCCTTGGGGAGCCTGGGCATGTGGATAGGAACCCTAGGACGTTCTTCTTACGTAGAATTATGGCGCGCAAAGGGTGTGAAAAAGCTTGGGGAAGGGCTGGGATAGGAGGGGGAGAAGGGGGGGATAGATGGGGGACTTATCCACATTGGAGGGTCTTCAAAAAGTTATCCACAGCTTATCCTAAGGCTGTCCCCAGGGATTCGCACAGAGTTATGCCTTGCCATCCCTTGCACAAGCGCGTTTCATCACAGGTGCTTGATGCATCAATGATTCCTGGCTCCCCTTGGGCAGACGGGGTTTTTTCAAAAAGCCTACCCATACACCGGTGCAGCACGGTAAATTGGGAACCGATCATCAAAAAATAAGAAGATTTGATCATTTTTTGATCAGCAAACGGCGGGGGTAAGGGATGGAGTCAGTGGTGTGGCGCAAGTGCCTTGGGTATCTCCAAGACGAGCTTAGCGCACAGCAGTTCAACACCTGGATTCGACCCCTTCACCCGGTTGCCAGTGAGGAATCGCTACGCTTGCTCGCGCCTAACGTTTACGTTCGGGACCGGGTCTCTGAAGAATTCCTAAGCCGAATTCGGGCTCTCGTCGATCGGGTGGCCGTGGAGCCGCTTTCTGTGGTGCTCGAGGTGGGCTCCATGGCCGCCGAGGGGCTTCCGCTCTCTGCAGAAGAAGCGCGGGTTGCGCCGGGTATGGCAAGCCGGAGCGCGGCACCCAGTGCCTATGATCTTAATCCCGATTTTACCTTTGAATCCTTTGTGGTGGGCCGGTCCAATGAAATGGCCAAGGCCGCGGCTCAGCAGGTGGCGGAGAACGCTGGTCAATCATACAACCCTCTCCTTCTGTACGGGGGCGTGGGACTTGGGAAGACCCACCTTATGCAGGCCGTGGGGAATCAGATCCAAAAGAACAGCCCTGGGAAAACCGTGGTGTATCTGCACTCCCAGCGCTTCGTCCAAGATATGGTGACGGCGCTTCAGCAGGGCACCATGCAGGACTTTATGAATTACTACCGGTCCGTTGATGCGCTTTTGATCGACGATATCCAGTTTTTTGCGAAGAAGCTCCGATCTCAGGAGGAGTTTTTCCACGTATTTAATGCCTTGCTCGAGCGGGGGCACCAGATGGTGCTGACCTGCGACCGTTACCCCAGGGAGATCGAAGGCTTAGAGGAGCGGCTCAAGTCCCGCTTCGTGTGGGGTTTGACCATGGCCGTGGAACCGCCCGAGCTTGAGCATCGGGCCGCTATTCTTCTAAAAAAGGCTGAGCAGGAAGGGGTCGAACTTCCGCCGGACGTGGCCTTCTTTATTGCCGAGCGCATTCGCTCCAATGTACGAGAGCTTGAGGGGGCCCTGAAGCGAGTGATAGCGAATGCTCGCTTCACCGGTAAGCCCGTAAATATAGACCAAGTACGCCTTGCGTTGCGGGACCTTATTGCGATTCAGGAGCGCCAGGTTGGGATCGATAACATTCAACGGACCGTGGCCGATTACTTCAAAATCAAACTCTCCGATCTTCATTCAAAGCGACGTAACCGTGCTGTCGCGCGGCCCCGGCAGGTGGCCATGGCCCTCGCGAAGGATCTAACGAGTCACTCCCTTCCAGAGATTGGCGACGCCTTTGGGGGGCGGGATCACACCACGGTGCTTCATGCGTGCCGAAAGGTAGGGGAGCTCCGGGAGAGCAGCGGGGACTTGGCGGAGGACTACAAAAATCTCGTCCGTCTCCTTACCGCCTAGGGCTTTGATTTCGTTACACTAGCCACAGGGCTTCGGCGCCCTTACCGAAGCGAACAGCGAGAGAGTGACCGTCCATGAAATTTGCCGTTTCGCGCGAAGACCTTTTAAAGCCTCTGCAGCTGGTGACGGGGGTAGTGGAACGGCGGCAGACCATGCCGGTGCTCTCCAATCTTTGCCTCGTGGTCAGCGGGAAAAAGCTTTTGATGACGGGGACGGATCTTGAAGTGCAGCTCGTCGCGGAGGTCGAGCTTCAATCGCCCGCGGAGCAAGATGGTGAGATTACCGTTCCAGCCCGTAAGCTGATGGATATATGGCGCGCGCTTCCCGATAGCGCCCAGGTGAGCTTTAGCGTCGATGAGCAGCGAGCAACGCTTAAATCCGGGCGTTCCCGCTTTCAACTGGCGACTCTGCCGGCGGCGGAGTTCCCCACCCTCGAGGAAGGCACGGCGGACGCGGACTTTACCTTGTCCCAAGCCCAACTCCGTCAGCTGATTTCAAAAACCAGCTTCTCCATGGCTCAGCAAGATGTACGCTACTTCCTGAACGGCATGCTGCTTGAGCTTGCACCGGCGCACATTCGGAGCGTCGCCACCGACGGTCACCGCTTGGCCATGTGCACTCTCACCCCCGGCCCCGGCGCAGGGCCGGAGCGCCAGGTGATCGTGCCACGAAAGGGCGTGCTAGAGCTCGCGCGGCTAATTGCCGACGGCGACGACCCCGTTGCCCTCTCCCTTGGTACGCACCACCTGAGCGCAAAGGTGGGAGGCTTCTCTTTTACGACCAAGCTGATTGATGGTCGCTTCCCTGATTACGAAAAGGTGGTTCCGCAAGGAAATACGACCGTGGTGGAGGCTGATCGGAAGATGTTGCGAGAGGCGTTCCAGCGCGCAGCGATCCTATCTAACGAGAAATACCGCGGAGTGCGCCTGGTGCTATCTCCAGAGAATCTGACGATCCAGGCTAATAATCCCGAGCAGGAAGAGGCGGAGGAGAGCATGCCCGTGAGTTACCAGGGCCCCGCACTCGAGATTGGTTTTAACGTCTCTTATCTGCTTGAAGTACTGAGCACGCTTGAGGCGGATGAGGTTTTGGTGCGCGTGTCCGACGCCAACAGCTCAGCGCTTTTGGAAGACAAGGGGTCTTCCGAGGCCAGCTACGTTGTTATGCCTATGCGGCTCTGACTCAGGAGGCGCCGGGTGATCCTGCGCCGCTTTCAGGCGCAAGGGCTTCGGAACCTTGCGCCTCTGGAGCTCTCCTTTCCCCCTCGGGTCTCTCTTATTCACGGGTCTAATGGGAGCGGCAAAACCAGCCTTCTAGAAGCAGTTTATACCCTGGCCACGGGCCGCTCCTTCCGCAGCAATCGTCTCGCCTCAGTGCTAAACTACAGCGCGGAGGCGTTAACGCTTTTTGGCGAGGTGGTTCACGATTCTGGACGGGTTTTAAGGCTTGGGGTGACTCGTCAAGCCTCGGGCGCTGGGGTGCTGAAAGTTGACGGCGAACGCGTCTCTTCGAATCGGCCCCTCGCAGAGGCCCTCCCCGTGCTATTGATCCACCCAGAGTCCATGAACTTGATTATGGGGAGCCCGGAGCAACGGCGTCGGTTCCTCGACTGGGGCGTGTTCCACGTGGAACAACACTTTGGGTCGGTGGCGACGACGTTCCGACGGACCTTGGATCATCGCAACGCGGCGCTTCGGACGCGATCTCGAGATTTAGAAAGCTGGACGCGGCAGTTCGCGGTGGTTGCTGAACAGGTTCATGAAGCTCGGGAGCAGTACGTGGAGCGCTTAAGATTGCCCCTGCAGATTGCTCTTGAACAATTGCAGGGCGTGGCCGGCGTTGCGGTGCGCTACCAGCCTGGCTGGGATCGCCGGCGAACCTTACGGGAGGCGCTTGCCGAGCAACTGGAGCTCGACCGGCAGAGCGGCTTTACCCGCTCCGGGCCGCAGCGCGCCGAGCTGCGCTTCGATATCGAGGGACGGAAGGCGTCGGAATGCCTGTCCCGGGGACAACAAAAGGTGTTGGCGTGCGCGTTGTTGTTGGCCCAAAACGCACTGTTGAAGCAGAGTCGGGGCTCCGGTGCGGTGGTTTTGGTTGATGATCTTGCGGCGGAGCTGGATGAGGCGCATCGACAGCGGCTCGCTTCGGCGTTGATGGATCAGCGCGGGCAGATATTGATGACTGCCGTTGAGCCGGAGCTGGTCCTGAACGGGCTGAGCTTTGCAGACGAGATAGCACTGTTCCACGTGGAACAGGGTGAAATAACGCCGAGCTGAGGCGAGGGAGATAGGGCATGGCTGAGGAAAATCGCTACGACTCCGGAAGTATCAAAGTCCTCAAGGGCCTTGATGCGGTGCGTAAGCGCCCCGGTATGTACATTGGCGATACGGATGACGGCACGGGCCTGCACCACATGGTTCAGGAGCTTGTGGATAACGCCATCGATGAGGCCCTCGCGGGACATTGCACGGAAGTTGCGGTGATTGTGCATGAAGGGGAAGCGGTCACCGTACGGGATAACGGCCGGGGTATTCCCGTCGATTTGCACCCGGAGGAGGGTGTTTCCGCGGCTGAGGTCATCATGACCATCCTTCACGCCGGCGGTAAGTTCGATGACAACAGCTATAAGGTGTCCGGTGGGCTCCACGGCGTGGGGGTCTCCGTGGTGAATGCCCTTTCCGAGACCCTTCGCCTGACCATTCGCCGAGAAGGCAAGGTTCACGAGCAGCATTACCGCCACGGGGTTCCCGATGCACCCTTGGCTGTGGTCGGTGAAACGGAGGAGTCGGGCACCGAGTGCTGGTTTAAGCCGTCCGCGGAGACCTTTCGAAACATTCAGTTCAGCTACGATATTTTAGCTAAGCGCCTGAGGGAGCTAGCATTTTTGAACTCCGGGGTTCGTATCCGGCTGACCGACGAGCGTAGCGGACGGGAAGAGATCTTCTTCTACGATGGCGGGCTAAAGGCCTTTGTTGACTATCTCAATGCCAACAAGGAAGTGGTGGCGAAGCCCTTTTACTTCTCAGCGGAGCGAGAAGAGGATGGTATATCCGTCGAGATCGCTATGCAGTGGAATGATGGTTTTCAGGAAAACGTCTTTGCCTATACCAACAACATTCCCCAGCGCGACGGGGGCACCCATATCGCGGGCTTCCGGACAGCCCTGACACGGACGCTTAACCATTACATTGACCAAGAAGGCTTGGGCAAGAAGGCCCAAATTGGCATGACGGGAGACGACGCTCGGGAAGGACTCACGGCGGTTATTTCCGTGAAGGTCCCCGATCCGAAATTCTCTTCCCAAACCAAGGACAAGTTGGTCTCCAGCGAAGTGAAGCCCGTGGTGGAGCAGGAGATGGGTCGCGCCTTTGCGGACTTCCTTCTAGAGAACCCCGCGGATGCGAAGGGCATCGCGCAGAAGATCATTGATGCCGCTCGGGCACGGGAGGCCGCTCGAAAGGCGCGGGAAATGACCCGTCGAAAAGGCGCCCTAGACATCGCCGGTCTTCCAGGGAAGCTGGCGGACTGCCAGGAAAAGGATCCTGCCAAATCGGAATTGTTCCTGGTCGAGGGTGACTCCGCCGGCGGCTCCGCAAAGCAGGGCCGGGATCGGCGCGCCCAAGCAATCCTGCCCCTGAAGGGTAAGATCCTGAATGTGGAAAAGGCCCGTTTCGATAAGATGCTCTCCAGCCAGGAGGTGGGTACGTTGATCACCGCCCTAGGCTGCGGAATTGGTCGCGATGAGTTCAGCCTTGAGAAGCTGCGTTACCACCAAGTCATCATTATGACGGACGCCGATGTGGACGGCTCTCACATTCGAACGCTGCTGCTCACCTTCTTCTTCCGCCAGATGCCCGAGCTCATTACTTCGGGACACATCTACATTGCCCAACCGCCGCTTTATAAGGTCAAGAAGGGCAAGCAGGAGCAGTACGTTAAAGACGACGACGCGCTCACGGCTTACCTCACGGGGCAAGCGCTCGATGGCGCCGCGCTGTACCCCGACGAAGGCACTCCACCCATCACCGGGGAGGGGCTGGAGCAATTGGTGCACGCCTATCAAGGGGTGGAAAAGCGCCTTCAACGCCTTTCCAGAACTTACCCTGAGGTTATCACTCGTGCCATGATCTGGGTGCCTGCTCCTGACGAAGGGGGCTGGGCCGAGGAGGCCGTGGCTCAGTCGTTCTGTGACGGCTTGCAGGCGCGCCTTTCGGAAGACGGAGACGATGGCGCTGAGTACCACGTCCTCCTGCGCTTTGACGCGGAGCGCAGTCGCTACGTTCCCCAGGTGGAAATTCGTGAGCATGGTCTGAATAAGCTCGTGAACTTCTCCGTCGATTTCTTCCAGTCCGGGGATTTCCGCGCCGTTGCCGAACTTGGGAAAGCGCTCCAAGGTCTGTTGGGTCCCGGGGCCCGTATCGGTCGCGGGGAGCGCACCGCGCCCGTGGCCCGCTTCGAAGAGGCCCTAGCCTGGCTGATGAAGGACTCCCGGCGCGGTCAGGATATTCAGCGTTACAAGGGCCTCGGGGAGATGAACCCGGAACAGCTGTGGGAAACCACCATGAATCCGGAAACCCGGCGGATGTTGCGCGTTACCGTGCAGGATGCAATTGCCGCAGATCGGGTATTCACTACGCTGATGGGGGATGCGGTGGAGCCTCGCCGGCAGTTCATCGAGACCAACGCGCTCTCCGTGGCCAACCTCGACGTCTAAGCTCTAAGGTCGCGCTGGGCGTCTTCGAGCCAGCGCTCTAGGCGCGCCGTAAAGGCGCTCGAGCTCTCCCCGTCCGCTACGAAGGGTGGGGAGATGCGGACGCGAAGTTTCCCTGGGGACTTGCGCCACTTTCGGGCGGGCCAGCGATCGCCGGCGGTATGGGCCACAAGAAGCACGGGCACCTTCGCCGCAAGGGCGAGGGCCGGGCCCCCCCGGCCAAAACGTCGCTGCTCTTTCGGGGCCAGGCGCGTGCCTTCGGGAAAGAGCACCACCCAGCTTTCACTTTCAAGCCTCGCCTTTCCCTCACGAATGAGGGTTTTGAGGGCGCCGCGACCATCCTTACGATCAATGGCAATGGGCCTTAGGAGGCTGAAGGCCCATCCAAAGAAGGGAATGGCGAGCAACTCTTTTTTGATCACCGTGGCCTGGGGGGCAAAGAGCCGCTGAAGAAAGAGGGTTTCCCAGGTGCTTTCATGGCGGGCGAGCACTAAGCAGGGCGTCGCAGGAAGATGCTCCTGGCCTTCCACCTCAACCTGCACTTGGCAAAGGTGCTCGAAGGCCCAAAGCACCATGGCCGTCCAGGTCCCGATGATGAAGGCAAAGCGCTGACGATAAGGCAGCATCCAGCCGACGAGCACCCCCAGCGAGCCCCAGAGAACGGTCAGAAGGACGTAGGACAGAAGAAACAGCGCACTGCGTAACATGGCAGACCTTAGAAAAAATTCAGACCTACTTGGAAAAGATTTTCCACGGCCCGAACCTGCCGCTTGTCCGTTAGAAAGAGCAACACGTGATCATCGCTTTCGACGACAACGGAATCGTGAGCAATGAGCACGTCATCGCCACGCACGAGCGCCCCGATGCTGGCTCCGGGGGGTAGGCGAATTTCATCCAGGCGCCGTCCCACAACCTTAGAAGAGTGGCTATCGCCATGGGCGATGGCTTCCATGGCTTCTGCCGCGCCCCGCCGAAGGGAGTGCACCCGGGCCACATCGCCCCGGCGAACGTAAGCCAGAAGCTCGGAAATGGTGGCCTGCTGGGGAGAGATGGCGACGTCGATAACCCCCCCTTGCACAAGATCTACATAGGCGGGCTTGCTGATCAGGGTCATGACCTTCCGCGCGCCGAGGCGCTTCGCCAACATGGAGCTCATGATGTTGGCTTCGTCATCATTCGTCAGGGCGCAGAAAACGTCGGTTCGCTCGATGTTTTCGTTCATAAGGAGATCGCCGTCCGTCGCATCTCCTTGAATGACCACCGCCCCATCAAGGGCATCGGCCAGGGCCGTAGCTCGGTCGTCGTCATATTCGATGATCTTTACGTGATGGCCCTTCGCCGTGACCTTAGCAAGGCGCTCCCCAATATGGCCGCCGCCGGCGATGATGATGCGTTTGTAGGGGGCCTCGAGGCCGCGAAGTTCGCTCATTACCGCGGTTATATCGCGCTTGGCGGCGATGAAAAACACTTCGTCGTCGGCTTCGATGACCGTATCCCCCTGGGGCATGATCGCCCGATCACGACGGAAGATTGCCGCTACCCGGGTATCCACCCCAGGGACGTGTTCGCGAAGGGTGGCGAGGGCTTGGCCGACTAGGGGTCCGTCTTCATAGGCCTTAACCGCCACCAGCTGTGCCCGCCCCTGGGCGAAATCCAGTACCTGGAGAGCACCAGGGAATTGGATAAGGCGTTCAATGTGGTCCGTCACCACCTGTTCGGGGTTGATGAGCACATCGATGGGCATGTGTTCCTTGGAGAACAGGCCCCCCGCTTGCGTCGTGTAGGCGCTTGCGCGAATTCGAGCAATTTTGGTGGGGGTTTTGAAGAGGGAGAAGCTTACCTGGCAGGCGACCATATTCACTTCGTCAGAATTGGTCACAGCCACCAGCATGTCAGCATCTTGGGCTCCGGCGGCCCGAAGCACGTCCGGCCGGCTGGCCATGCCTTCAATGGTCTGAATATCGAGCCGATCTCGGAGTTCCCGGAGCCGGTCACCGTTGGTGTCTACAACCGTAATATCAAAATTCTCGCTGGCCAGGTTCTCCGCCAGCGTGCCGCCTACCTGCCCGGCCCCTAGGATGAGAATTTTCATGGCTTGGGCACCTTCTCAAGAACGGCATAGAAAAAGCCATCTGGACCCTGCCGGGTGGGCAGGCCTTGCCGACCAGGGCCTGCGGCTTGGCCGAAGCTTTCCGGTAGGGAAAGCGCGCGTGCCTCAGGGGTTTCCGCAACGAATTTTGCGACCACCGCTTCCCCCTCATCCGGTAGCACGGAGCAGGTGCAATACACTAGGCGCCCCCCCGCCTTCAGCTGCGGGAAGAGCGCGCGAAGCAGCGCCCCCTGGAGCGCGCTGAGCTTAGCAAGCTCCCCGGGTTGTCGCAGCAGGCGGATATCGGGCTGACGTCGGAGGATCCCCGTTCCGCTGCAGGGCGCATCGACCAAAATTCGATCGAAACCCTGCGCTCGTTGCCAAGGGCCGGGCTCTAAGGCGTCGGCGCAGTGCACGGTAAACCCCTTGCGTCCGGTGCGCTTGAGGGTGTCGAGCAAGCGCTCGACGCGCTTGGAGCTCGGATCCAACGCGGTGAGCTGCACCCCGGGGCAGGCCGCCAGCAGAGCACTGGCCTTGCCGCCGGGGGCTGCGCAGGCATCTAGCACCGCTAGCCCCGGCGTAAGCTCTAGGAGTTCGGTCGTGACCTGTGCCCCTTCGTCTTGAACCGTGAGTTGCCCTTCAAGAAAGCCCGGGATTTCCTGAAGCGGCGGCGCCTTATCGAGGTAGAGGGCCTTGTCGCTTAGGGTCCCTAGGCGGGGCTCAAATCCTAAGCTTTCCATTTTTGCAGCCACCGCGTTCCGGTCCCCGTCCACTCGGAGCGTAAGAGGGGGCTCGCTATTGCCCGCCGCAATCACCTCCGCAAGCTGGTTTGGGTAGGCGTGGGCGAGGGCCTCGTACCACCAGGGGGGTAAGCCGCTTTGTACCTTTGAACTTTGGTCCGCCAGCGTGGCGGAAAGGACCTCGGCGGGAAACCTTCGGAGCACGGCGTTCACCAGCTTGCTGGCCCAGGGTTTTTTCAGCGCCCGCGTCGCCTCTACGGCACCATTGACGCAGAGGGGCGGGGCCGCCCCCAGCCAATGCATTTGGTAGAGCGCCCCCACCATCAGCGCCCGCAGATCCTGGTCCCGGTCCTTTAGGGGGTGCTTAAGGGCGCTATCTATCAGGGGTAGGAGGCGAAGGCTGACCCGGGCGCCCCCAAAGGCCAGCTGGGTAGCGAAGCGCCGGTCCACGGGGGACAAGCTGGGGGTTCGCTGAAACTGCGCTTCCAGCTGCCCCTTCAGATTGCCCTGGCCATGAAGCACGGCGCCTAGGGCTCGGGCTGCGCAGGCCCGGCTGGCGCCGCCTTTAGTGGGCGGAGGCAAAGCGAAAACCTTCTGGAAAGTGGCGGCCATAGCCATTAAGGAACGCAGGTGCATCAAGCACCGCGGCCTTGCCCTTCAGTACCTGCAGCTGGTGAAGGCGCAGGGCGCCGGATCCGGTCGCGAGATACAGGCCTTCTTTATTGCAGCGCAGCATGGTGCCAGGGGCTGCACCCTCCGTGGGGACCTCGGGAGCTGCCGCTGCACCCAGGCAGCGAATACGAAGTGAGTCTTCGCTCTCAATGGAGCATGCAAGACGCGGGCTTAGTGCGTTGATTTTCCGGGCTAGGGCTAGGGCGGGCTCGGTAAAATCTAGAATGCGATCTTCGGCGCTGAGCTTGTCGGCGTAGGTGACGCCGGTGTCGCTTTGGCGTTTCGACGCATGCGCGGGAAGGCTTAGATCGCTCAACACGGTGAGCAGCGCTTTGCCCCCCAAGGTGGCCAGCGCCCCTTCGAGGGCGCCTCCTGTCGTGCTGTCCTCAATGGGCATCGTGAGGCGATAGCGAACGGGCCCCGTATCGAGCCCTTCGTCCATCTGCATGATGCACACGCCCGTTTCCTCGTCACCAGCCATCAGGGCCCGCTCCACGGGCGCAGCCCCGCGCCAGCGAGGTAGGAGGGAGGCGTGAACATTGAGACAGCCATGTCTCGGAAGGGACAGCACCGGCGGGGGCAGGATAAGGCCATAGGCGGCCACGATCATGAGGTCGGGAGCCCAGGCTTCGAGGGTCTCCCGGTGTTCGGGCTTGCGAAGCGATGGGGGCGTGGCCACCGGTAGGTCCGCCTCGAGGGCCAAGCTTTTCACGGGGCTGGCAGTGAGCTTACGTCCTCGCCCGGCAGGGCGATCGGGTTGGCTTAGCACGCCGACCAGGGGCACCTTGGCCTCGAGGAGGGCAGCGAGCAGGGTTGCTGCAAAGGCCGGCGTACCGGCAAACACCACGCGCTCGGGGCGAAGGCTCACCTAGGCAGACTGCTTTTTGCTTTTCTCTAGCCGCTTCCGAACCCGGGTGCGCTTGAGGGGTGAGAGATAATCGACAAAGACTTTCCCTGCGAGGTGATCGCACTCGTGTTGAATGCACACGGCGAGCAGACCCTCGGCGTCGATCTCGAAGGGGATTCCTTCCCGATCTAAGGCCTTAATTCGTACCCGCTCCGCCCGGGTGACGGCGTCGTAATAGCCGGGAACGGACAGGCACCCCTCCTCACCCTCAACGAATTCGCCGTAGGGTTCGATTTCCGGATTGATAAAGAACTGCGGGCTGTCCCGCTCTTCGCTCAAATCCATGACCACTACTCGCTCGTGGACATTCACCTGCGTGGCCGCGAGGCCGATGCCCTTGGCGTCGTACATGGTTTCAAGCATGTCATCGCAGAGCGTTCGAATGCGGTCGTCGACGACGCCCACGGGCCTAGCCACGGTGCGCAGTCGCGGATCAGGAAACTCTAAAATCTCCAGGCGAGCCATGGGTCAACCTTTGGAAAACGAGATAGCGCCAGTCTACCGCGCTCCGCTAGACGCCGCGAATGCCTAGGCCTCCTTAAGAAAGGGCGGAGCTCAGCGGCAGTGAAGGCAGCCCGTCCTTAGCGGTAAATGCGGGCCCTGGGTGCTCCGGGGCGCCGCCATACTCCTGCCATGAACCGAGCGAACCTAAAGCCTTTCACGGAAGATTGCTGGCTAGCGGCGGCCTTGCAGGGCCAGCACACCTTAGGCCCCGGTCACGTGGCAACGCTTCCCCGGTCCGCTCGCGCGAGCCTCGCCGCGCGGCTCCTGGAAACGGTCCCCGAGGCCCGCCTTCAGCACGCCCGAGAAGAGGCGGAGGCCCACGGGGTTACCCTGCTTACCCCAGCGCACCCTGCCTACCCCCTGACGCTGCTGACCAGTGTCGACGGGCCCACCGTGCTCTACGTAGAAGGGGACCTCGCGGTCCTGACTAAACCCCAGTTGGCGATCATTGGTCCTCGGCGCATGACCGCCCTCGGGGAAGGGGATGCCCGCCGCCTCGCCGGCGATCTTGCCCACCGCGGCTGGGTGATCACGAGCGGCCTGGCCCTTGGTATTGATGGGGTTGCCCATCGCGCCGCTCTTGCGGCTGGAGGGCTTACCCTAGCGGTGCTTGGAAGTGGTCATCGGCGCATCTATCCGGCGGCCCACCGCCCCCTGGCCCAAGCGATTCTGGAGCGGGGCGCCGTGGTTAGTGAGTTTCCTCCCACGATGAGTGCTCGTCCGCACCATTTTCCCGCCCGAAACCGCATTGTGAGCGGGCTCAGCCAGGGGGTCGTGGTCATCGAAGCGAGCCATCGCTCCGGCGCGCTGATCACGGCCCGCCTGGCCGTCGCCCAGGGGCGAGAGGTTTTCGTGGTGCCGCGCCATGCGCTTGATCCGGCCGGTGCGGGAGGGCACCGCCTGCTCCGCGAAGGGGCAACGCTTATCCGGGATGCCCGGGATATCGAGGAGAGCCTTACTCCCGAGGGCCAGCAGCTTTCTATTTTCCCTGGCCTTGGCGGTGGGTTGGAAACACGGGAGGCCTTCGTTTCTAAAGAAGCGCCCATTGGTGAAGCGGATGCTTCAATTGGTGGGGGAAATGCTTTTGGGGAAAAAATTATGCAAGCGCTTCAAAATCATTCCCCGCAGTCGCTGGATACGCTTCTCACTGCCTTGCCGGCCCTTTCGCCCCCGGAATTGCTCGCCCAGCTTAGTGCTTTGGAGCTTGCTGGTCGTTTGTGGCTCAGGGGTGAGCAGGTACATTATTTGCGTTAGGGGGCCTCCTTCGCGTCAACGGGCCTCGGCGCCGTTGGGGCGGGGCGGCTGTGCGGGCTATGATGAGTGATCAGGGTCGTCGCCCCCGCATGCCACGAATCATAGGAGAAGCAATGGATCGCTACGCCGTCTTTGGCTTCCCCGTTAGCCATAGCCTTTCCCCGAAAATTCACACTCAATTTGCCCAAGAAACAAAGCAAGCGCTCACTTACGAGGCAATCGGTGCTGCCCCAGGGGCATTTGAGGAAGCCCTGGCAGCCTTTGCCGCCTCCGGTGGGCGGGGGGCGAATGTCACCGTTCCCCATAAGGCCGCAGCGGCGGCGCTCGCCCAGCGCTGCAGCCCCGCCGTCTCCCTTGCCGGGGCGGCCAACACCCTTTGCTGGGCCGAGGGGGGCTGGGAGGCCCACAATACCGATGGTTTAGGGCTTATAAATGATTTGAAGGTTTTGGGCTGGTCGCTGCGGGGCCGGCGCCTTGCCCTGGTGGGGGCCGGAGGCGCTGCAGCGGGAGTTATTGCGCCGCTTCTCGCAGAGGGGCCTGAACAGCTGGTGGTGCTCAATCGCACCGAAGCTCGGGCAGAAGAATTATGCATCCGCTTCAAAAACGTACCCGGGGCCGACAAGGTCGCCGCCGGGAACCTTGATACGGCTCTAGCCTTTGACGGAGTGATCAACGCCACGGCGGCAAGCCTCACCGGCGAGCGTCCCCCCCTCCCTTCTTCCCTGTGGGCACCGGGCGCCTTCGCCTACGACATGATGTATGGCGCGACGGCGACCCCCTTTCTTCAGTGGGCGGAAAGCTGCGGAATTGGCGCCCGGGCCGACGGCTTCGGTATGCTCGTGGAGCAGGCCGCGGAAGCCTTCGCCCTGTGGCGCGGCATCCGCCCAAGCACGGAAGGCGTTCGGCGTCTCCTAAACCCCGCGTCTCCTACCCCTAACGACAACACGCCCTAGGAGTCCCCATGGCCGCAGTAGCTGCCGTTGAACTGTTAGATCTCTCAACGCTGGATCCGGAAACCTTTCCTGCGCGCCTCGGGGCCGTGCTTCAGGCGAACTTGGATAAAGTCGATGTGCTAGCGGAAGCACCCCCGATCTGGTCGGCGATTATGGAGCCCTTGGAAGCCCTTGGAGCCGAGCTTGCCGCCCTTTGGGGCCCCCTGCGGCACCTTAACGCCGTGAACAATAGCGAAGCCCTGCGCGCCTGCCACGACGCCTGCCTGCCGCTTCTAACTGATTATTTCAACACCTTAGGGCAGCACCGGGGGCTCTATGGGGCTTATGAAAAGCTCGCGGAAGCAGGCGCTGGCCCAGAGCCCGGGGCCAAGCGGGCCCTGACCCAGGCGCTCCGGGGCTTTCGCTTAAGCGGCATTGATCTACCCCCGGAGCAGCAGGCGGAATACCGGGAGCTAACCCACGAGCTTTCAGAGTTAAGCAATCGCTTCACAAAAAACCTCCTCGATGCAACCGATGCCTTTTCCTTGGACGTGGAAGCGGCTGCCCTCAAGGGCTTGCCCGAGGACGTGCGCCAGCGGGCCCTTGCCGAGGGGCAGCCAGGGGGCGGGCGCCTTTCGTTGAATACCCCCACCTACCTGGCGGTGATGACCTACGCCGAGGACCGATCCCTGCGGGAAAGCTTCCATAAAGCGTGGATCACCCGGGCATCGGAACTGGGCGAGGGGTATGGCCAGTGGGATAACGCGCCCGTGATGGTGGAGATCCTTCGGCTCCGGCAGCGCCTCGCTGAACTGCTTGGTTTTGAAAACTATGCCGAGCGCCAGCTGGTAGATCGTATGGCCGAGGATGCCAATACGGTTCTCACCTTCCTTAAGGATCTTGCTCAGAGGGCCAAGCCACAGGCGGAGCGCGAGTTCGAAGCGCTCGCGGCCTTTGCCAAGGCGGAGTTGACGCTGGAAACCTTGGCCCCCTGGGATGTGGCCTACGCGAGTGAGCAGCTGCGTAAAGCCACCTTCTCCCTCGATGCGGAGGCGCTCCGTCCCTATTTCCCCCTCGACCGAGTGCTTACGGGGCTCTTTCAGATCCTAAGCACCGTTTTTGCTATTGAACTGGCCCGGGAAACTGACCCCACGCCCTATCACCCCGATATCCAACGCTTTTCCGTGCGCCGGGACGGTCAGTTGGTGGGTCATCTCACCTGCGACCTCTTCGCCCGCAAGGGCAAGCGGGCTGGCGCCTGGATGGACGGCGTGCTCAGTCGCCGACGCCTGGGCAACACGGTGGAGAACCCCTTGGCCTACGTGGTTGCCAACTTTGCCCCCGGGGGGGACAAGGACATGCCGCCGCTTCTCACCCACGATGAGGTGCTAACCCTGTTCCATGAGTTTGGTCACGCGGTGCACCACCTCACGACCCAGGTCGACATTATGGACCTCGCTGGCATCAACGGGGTGCCCTGGGACGCGGTAGAGCTACCGAGCCAATTTCTGGAGAACTGGTGCTGGACGGAAGCGGGACTCGACGCCATCAGCGGCCACTATGAAACGGATGCGCCCCTTCCCGAGGCCTTCCGGGAGAACCTCCTGGCTGCACGGAACTTCCAGTCCGCCCTAGGGCTCATGCGCCAGCTCGAGCTTTCCCTCTTCGATTTTCGCCTCCACCAATCCCCAGTAAGGGAGGTCGCCGACCTTCGCGCCGTGCTCGAAGCCGTGCGCCGGGAGACCACCGTGGTCCCCGTGGCCCCGGAAAATCGCTTCGAAAACAGCTTTGCCCATATTTTCGCCGGTGGCTATGCGGCGGGTTATTACAGCTACAAGTGGGCCGAAGTGCTGGCGGCGGACGCGTTCTCCCGCTTCGAGGAAGAAGGGGTGATGAATCCCGCGGTGGGCGAAGCCTTCCGCCAACACATCCTCGAACGGGGCGGGAGCGAAGCGCCGGACGTCCTGTTTGAGCGCTTTAGGGGTCGTCCCCCGCAGATCGACGCCCTGCTCCGGCACTGCGGCATCGAAGGGACCACACCGTGACCCTGCGCAAACGCTTTATTGCGGGCGCGGTGTGCCCTCGGTGCAGCGCCATGGATCGGGTGGTGATCCTGGAAGATCCTGCTGGCGCCGAACCCCCGCGGCGCGCCTGCGTCGCCTGTGACTTTGAAGAAGCCATGGCGCCGGCGGGACCGCTACCGCAGGCCCCCGCGGGAAAGCACGACCAGCCTCGACCGGCCCCCCAGACCACGGCCCGGCCCTTGACGTTCTTTCCACCGCCGAAGCGCTCGTCCTGAGCGATGGGCGGCGCCCACCCTAGGGCGCAGGCAGGGCCAGACCCCCTCGGCCATAGACCCAAGCCAAGCTGACGCTCCGGGCGAGAAAGAAGAGTGCTAGGGCCGACCACAACCCCGCGTTGCCATTCCCTTGAAGCGCCAGCAGCGCGGGCGCGTAAATAAGCAGCGCCGACGCCAGCATGGTGTTGCGCAGCACATCGCTCTGCGTGGCGCCAATAAAAACGCCGTCGAAGACAAAGGCCCCGGCGGCCAGTAGGGGGAGGGCAATGAGCCAGGGCAGGGCGGCGTCTGCCCTGGTGGCGACGCGATCGATGTCCGTAAGTAGCGCAATCAGCTCCGGACCAAAAGCCCAGAACAGCGCGCTGCTGGCCGCTGCGCCGGCGAAGGCCAGCTTCACCGCCAGCCAAACCCAGGCCCTTGCTTCCCTGAGGTCCCGGCGCCCGAGCGCTTGGCCGACCAAGGTCTCGCAGCCGTGAGCGATGCCATCGAGGCCGTAGGAAACGGCCATAAAGAGATTCATCAGAAGTGCATTGGCGGCCACCACGGTGGTGCCTAGGCCCGCCCCCTGGGCGGTAAATACGGACAGGCTGAGCAATAGGGTCAGGGTTCTCAGGAAGAGATCCCCATTCATCCGGAGAAAACTGCCGTAGCCCTGACGGAGGGCCTGCCAGGGGACGGCGCCTGGCCAGCGCTTGAGCGCGGGACGTAGCTGAAAAGCAGCGAAGAGCGCGCCGAGGATCTCCGCGAGGGCCGTGCCGAGGGCCACGCCGGGCCCCGCCATGCCTAGCCCAAGGACGAAAAACAAATCGAACCCGATATTTAGAATTTGAGTGAGAACGGTAAGGGCGAGGACCCGGCGCGTCTCCCCGAGCCCAATGAGGGTCCCGACGGCGACGTAAGTGGCCAGCACCGCGGGGGCGCTGAAAAGGCGAATTACCGCATAGCGCTCACCCTCTTCCGCGACCGCGCCACGCCCATTGAGCCAACCAAGGGCCTCAGGAATCAAAAAAGGTCCTAGAAGCCAACATCCTGCGGTGGCCAGGCCCGCCACCCCCAAGCCCTGCCCTAGAAGCTTGCGAAGCGCTTGCCCCGTAACCTCCGGCGCCTGGGCTGAAGCGGCGCCGAGGAGCTGGGCCACCTGCCCCGTGGTCCCCATGCGCAAGAACCCGAAGCCCCAGTAGAAGAAACTAAATAGGGTACTTCCGAGGACAACGGCGGCTAGATGTTGGGGTTCGGGCAGGTGACCGAGCACGGCCGCATCGACCAAGGTCAGGGCCGGAAGGCTCAAATTGGACAGCATCATGGGCCAGGCCAAGGCCCAAAGTATCCCCTGCCTAGGGGGGTGGGTGGGGGGTG
>JADHNT010000104.1 GCA_016779385.1 Pseudomonadales bacterium | reverse complement strand
CGGCGCCTCGCGGGTACACAGGGCCATGGCTTGCGGGCAGCGGGCGGCGTAGGCGCAGCCCTTGGGCGGCGCAAAGAGGTCCGGCGGGCTCCCTTTAATGGGCGTTAGCACCTGGGCGGCGCCCGGTTGATTCGATGGCGTGGCCCGGCGTAGCCCATGCGTATAGGGGTGGGCGCTATGGGCGAAGAGCGTTTCCACGTCGGCCGTTTCCACGATTTCCCCGGCGTACATCACCGCGACGCGATGAGCCATCTGGGCCACCACTCCCAGATCGTGGGTGATCAAAATAATCGCCATTCCCTTTTCCTCCTGAAGCTTCCTCAGGAGGTCGAGAATTTGTGCCTGGATGGTGACGTCGAGGGCGGTGGTGGGCTCATCGGCGATAAGCAGTTCTGGACCGCAGGCAATAGCCATGGCGATCATGGCGCGCTGCAGCATGCCGCCGGAGAATTCGAAGGGGTATTGGCGCGCCCGGGTGGCCGCTTCCGGGATGCGGACCTCTTCCAGGAGCGCCACGGCGCGCTGCCCGGCTGCGCTCCGGGACAGGCCCTGGTGAATCCGCAGCGTTTCCGCGATCTGATGGCCAATGCGCATGGTGGGGTTCAGGGCGCTCATGGGGTCCTGAAAGATCATGCCTACGCGCTTGCCCCGCACCGCATTCAGCGTCGCCGGGCGATGGGGCAGCAGGGCCGTATCCCCTAGCTGGGCGCTCCCGCGGCGAATCACCCCTGGGGGCATGGGAATGAGGCCCAGAAGCGCCTGCATGGATACGGATTTCCCGCACCCCGATTCCCCCACGATGGCGAGCGTTTCCCCGCGAGCGACGGAAAAGCTCACCCCACGGACGGCCTCCACCGTGCCGCCGTGGGTGTGAAAGTCGACGGTGAGGTCCTGAACCTCAAGCAGCGTGTCGGTCATTCCCGGGCCCTCATGCGTGCGTCGAGGGCGTCGCGCAGGCCGTCCCCCAGGAGATTAAAGGCCAGCACCGTGAGGCTGATCATGAGCGCAGGAAAGAACAGTTCGTGGGGCGAGTTGAGCATGCTCTTCAAGCCCTCAAAGCACATGGAGCCCCAGGACGGCGTGGGGGGCGCGACGCCCATGCCGATAAAGGACAGGAAGGCTTCCGTGAAAATCGCCGTGGGAATGGCAAAGGTGAGCGTGACCAAAATTACCCCAAGCGTGTTCGGAATCATGTGGCGGAAGATCAGGTAGCGCTGGGGCGCGCCAAGCAGGCGAGCCGCCTGCACGTAGCCCTCCTCGCGGATCTGCAGAATTTGCCCCCGGACCAGGCGGGCTGTGGCGGGCCAAAGCAGCAACACCATGGCAACGAGAATGGCGGTGATGCCGCTTTCCCCTGCCTCCACGCCGCTGGCTACGCGGAAAAGGATCATAAAGAGGAGGAAGGGCAGGGCCACCACGAAGTCCGCGAGGCGCATGAGCACGGCGTCGGCGCGGCCCCCGAGGAAGCCCGCGGCGGCGCCGTAGGCCGTGCCGAAGAGAACATAAAGCAGGGGCGCGAGGAGCCCGATGAACAGGGAAGTGCGCGCGCCGTGCATGAGCCGGGAGAGCATATCCCGCCCGAGGTAATCCGTACCCAGGGGATGGGCCGGCAGGTTGAGGCGCTGCCCCGGTGCGCCGTCCTCAAGGGCTATAAGCCCCGCTTTTCGCGCCGTATTCAGTGGCAGGGCCCGCTCCACCTCCACGCGTAGGGTTTGGAAATCGGGGCTTTCCCGCAGGCCGTCGGTGGCGGTGACGCTATACCAGTACACGCCAGGCTCGAGGGCCAGGGCGTCTTCGTAGCTGACCTCGGCGCCGCTCCACCGATCCCCCAGGGGCAGGCCCAGCTCGTTCAGCGCCGTGGGCTGGTAGCGATTGCGGTAAATGCGGTAGCTCGCAGCGTTTTCCACCGGGTTCCAGCGAAGGCGCACGGACCAGGTGTGGGGCGTGCCGACGACGCTGAGGCCCTCCGGGGCGTCCAGCGCGGCGCGGGTCGGGGAGGCCAGCCAGGCGGGGTCCGGAGCCGCGGGCCAGTCCTCAACCTCAATGCCGGCCCAGCGCTGGCCCGGATCGATGAGCCGCGCTTCCGCGCCCAGGTTCGGGGGCTCGGAGATGCGGTCGAGGTTCTGCGTGGACGGGTCCACGGTCCAGAACAGCGGGCCGACGGTGGTAAAGAGGCCGAGCAGCGCGAGGAGCACGAGGGATCCCACGGCTCGAGGGTTGCGCAGCAGCCGAGCCCGGGCGTCGGCCCAATAGGAAAGGGAGGGACGCACCAGCACCGGCGCCGCGTCTTGGGCGCCGAGGGGGGCGAAATCTTCGGGTCGGGGCGTATAGGTGCTCATGCGAGGCGCACCCGAGGATCGATCAGGCCGTAGATGAGGTCGACCACAATCACCATGAAGACGAGAAAGCTTCCATAGAACACTGTGGTGCCCATGATGAGGGTGTAGTCGAGCTGCTGCACCGCCTCCACGAAGGCCCGGCCTAGGCCCGGGATGGCGAACACCAGCTCCACCACGAAGCCGCCGGTGGTGATGGCGGCGATGGCCGGCCCAAGCACCGTGATCACGGGGAGGCTGGCGTTCCGTAGCGCATGGCGCCAGAAGATGCCCCCTTCGCTGACCCCCTTGGCCCGGGCCGTGCGGATGTAGTCCGCGGTGAGCACCTCCAGCATGGAGGAGCGCATGAGCCGGGTGAGGAAGGCGAGGGTGGACAGGCCCAACACCACCGCTGGCATGACCATGTGGCTAAGCTCCCCCCAGCCCGCCACGGGCAAGAGGGTAAAGCCCAGGGCGTCGTTGGCGTTGACCAGCGCCAGCTGCCCAAGGGCGGCGAAGACGAAGCTGGGTACGCTAATGCCCAAAATCACCGCCAGCATGACCGTGACATCGGGCCAGCGATTACGTTTCAGCGCGGTAAAGGCGCCCAGGAGCACCCCGCCGAGGGCGGCGAAGGCGATGGCTAGCACCCCCAGCTGCGCGGAAACGGGGAAGGCGTCGAGGATGATGTCGTTCACCCGGCGGTTTTGCTGGGTGAAGGACAGGCCGAAGTCTCCCTTCGCCATGTTTCCAAGAAAGATAAAGTACTGATCGGGGAATACGGGCCGGTCCAGGCCATAGCGGGCTTCGAGGTTCTTTCGAATCGCTTCCGTGGTGGCCTTCTCGTTCGAGAGGGGATCGCCAGGGACTGCGTGCATGGCCGCAAAGGTGGCCGTGGCGATAAACCAGATGGTGATCAGCCCTTGAAAAACCCGCTTGATGGCGTAGCGCCCCATTACGGTTGCTCCAGCCAGGCCCGGGCCAGGTCCGGGTCCGGGCTCGTTTGTCGGCGAATGGCGCCCTTCACCGCGGGGTGAATGACGTAGATCTGGCCCCGCTCGTAGGTGGGAATGATGGCGTGGTCCTCGAGCAGTATGCTTTGAATGCAGCCGAAGGCTTGCACCCGGGCGCCGGCATCCACCGAGTTCTGTGCTTTGCGGACGCAGGCATCGAGCTTCGGGTTGTCGTAGCGACCCCGGTTATTCAAATTCCAGCTGGCGAAAAGATCCCCGAAGGTTAAGGGGTCAAGGTAGTCCGGGCCCCAACCTGCGGCCACCAGGTCAAACTCTCCAGCGGTCATTTTTGCCAAGCGCTGCTTGAAGATCTGCCGGTCGATGCGGACCGTCAGCCCCAGCGCGTCCTTCCATAGCGTTTGAAGAAATTCCGCCTGCTTGTTCGCCGTGGGGGAGTTGCCCGTTAAGAGGACGAGCTCCGGTGGCTCCCGGAGGCCCAGCTGAGCCATGGCCTTATCGAGGTGCTCCCGGGCCAGGGTCCAGTCCGTCACCGGCTCCGGCGGAGGGATTTCCTGAAGCAGGCGCCGCTTCGCCCCCTGAAGATAGGAGGGAAAGAGGGATAGCCCGGGAAGGTTCCCCGGGGTGCCGATCACCCGATTGATGAATTCATAGGTATCAAAGCTCAGGGCCAGGGCGCGGCGTAGGTGCCAGTTACGCGTGAGCCGACCTTCCCGATGGTTGAACTCGATGTACCAGGCGGAGCCGTCGTCGAAGCGCTCGATGCGCCAGCGCTGCTCCAGGGCGTTTTCCATGGTTTCCGAGTCTAGGCCGGCGAGGATGATCCGGTTGTCTTTAAAAAGGTTAAGTGAGGCGTTGGTGTCCGAGGTGATGTAGGGGAACTCGATCCGGTTCAGGTAGATGTTGTCCCGGTCCCAGTAGTGGGGGTTCTTCGCCATCTCGAGGCGGGCGCCATGGTCCCAGCGTTCGATGAAAAAGGGGCCGTTAAAGAGCATGTCCTCGGCATCCGCGCCATAGCGTCCGTCCCGGGCGCGGTAGAAGCTTTCCTTCAGGGGATAGAAGGTGGCGAAGGCCACGAGCTTGTCGAAGTAGGCAAGGGCGCGGGAGAAACGCACCTCGAGGCGCCGGGGCTCCGGTGCGCTCACCCCTAGGCTCGTGATAGGTGCCTCTCCCTGGCTAATCTCCTCTGCGTTTTCGATGCCCTGGAGAATAAAGGCGTACTCGGAGGCGGTTTTCGGATCCACGGCGTGGCGCCAGGAAAACACGAAGTCCTCGGCGGTGACCGGGCTACCGTCGTTCCAGCGGGCGTCTTTCCGGAGCCAGAAGGTGGCGCCATCTCGGCGGATCTCCCAGCGTTCGGCGACCCCTGGGACGAGCCGGCCCTGGCCGTCGAAGCGGGTGAGGGCTTCCATGACGTGGCCAAGCACGCGGGTGCTCACCTGGTCCGTGGCCTTGCTGGAATCGAGCTGGGGCGGCTCCTGGGGAAGGACCATGCGAATGACTCGGCCCTCGAAGTCCACGGCGTTATTCGCCGCGCCGGAAAAAGGCGCGGCGACTGCGAGCAGGCAGCCCAGAAGGAGTGCTAGGGGTCGCCCTGCAGGTCCAAGCCGCATCATCGGAAATCCTTGTACAGATCCTCAAGGGGCGGAGTGTAACGCGCTGGTCACTTTGCGCCAGCGTTTGCGCCAGTTTCGGCGGTGAGGGGCGGGCTAGCGGACGGCGACGAGCAGGTCGCTGATCACCCGTTCGAGATGATTAAGGGCGTTGCAGACGTTCACCTGGTGACAGCTGGCGCGGTACCGGGGCATCTCCGAATCCCCCGAGCCCCAGCTGCGCTCCGGCTCCGGGTTCAGCCAAATCACCCGCTGGGCCTTATCGTAGATTTCCCGAAGCGCCTTCGTGTTTGGGTTCCCGTAGTTGTTCCGAGCATCGCCGAGGATAATCACCGTACTCTGGGAGTTAACCGCCGAGCCCGCCACGCGAAGGAAGTCGTCGAAGGCCTGGCCGTAGTCCGTGGAGCCGCCGCTGTAGTCTGCAAGGGTGGTGGCGATGGCGTCGTCGATGGCCATGCGCTGGAAGTTCTCCGTCACCTCTCCAAGGTCGGAGGAGAAGGCAAAGGCCCGAACCCGGGGCAGCACGGCTTCGAGGCTGTAGAGAAACATCAGCATGAAGCGGGCATAGGTGGCCACGGAGCCGGACACGTCGCAGATGGCAAAGACCTTACTGCGGTCAATTTTCCGGGCCTTCCAGGCCAGATCGATCAGCTCGCCGTCGTAACGGAGATTTTTCCTAAGGGTCCGGCTGACGTGCAGCTGGCCCCGGCGCATCTTTTTCCGGCGGCGGGAATGGGCCGCAATGAGGCGCTTCGCCATCTTCTCCACGAGCCGCTTGAGGTGGCTGAAGTTACGATGCTCCACATTGCTGAGCTTGACGTGACGGAGCATGGCCTCGCGAAGGCGGTGCCCATCGGCGTCGGCGTGGAGCAAAAATTGTCGCTCCACGTAGTCCCGTACCCGCTCCCTAAGGTCGTCCCGCAGGCCGCTAAGCTGGGCTGCCGTGCGTCGAGCGGTGGCATCGGCCTGGGTGGTGAGGGCCCCGATTTCTTCTTGTAGGGCGCCCTGCCCGAGGGCATCCATGATACGGCGCGTATACAACCCTTTCTGCGTAAAGACCTTGATGCCGGCGACGTTAACCGCTTCCCCGGCCTGGCTCACGGCCAGGGCGAGGGCGGCCCGATCCCCTTGCTGGAGCTGCTGACCGAGGGCTGACTGGGCGCTCTGCACCGGTCCGGGACCGGGCGCTCCGAAGGGGTCGGCGCTGCCGTCTTCCGGCGGGCCATCGCCCGAGGGGTCCCCGCCGGACGCGTCGCCGCTGCGACTTTCCGAGCCCTGGCCCTGGGGCTGGCCATCGCCACCGCCTCCCTGGCCTTCGCTGCCTTCCCCTTCGCCGCTCGGATCGCCCTCGGCGCTCTCTCCATCGGACGCGCCGGGAGGGGCGTCGGAGAATTCCTCGAAGCGAAAAAAGGCGTCGAAACAGGCGTCGAAGGCCAGCTTCTCCTCCGCCGTCTTGGGCAGCACCAGGGCGAGGCTTTCCTTAAGCTGCTGCCGGTTCTCCATGCCCATGCGGTCCACGGTGCGGAAGGCATCGAGCGTCTCCGCTGGGGAGATTCGCACCTCCGCCATGCGAAGGGCGCTAATGAAGCGCTGGAGGGAGGCGTCCACGCTAGGCGCTTTTGCGGGCCGCCGCGAGGAGGCTCGGAAGCTCCGGCGTGAGCGCTTCGATGTCGTCCTGGAACTTCAGAATGACATTGAGCGTGTCCTGCACCAGCCGGCCGTCGAGCTGCTCGGCGTTCAGCAGGAGCAGGGTTCGAGCCCAGTCGATGGTTTCGCTGATAGCCGGGACCTTCTTCAGATCCTTCTCCCGAAGGGCCTGGATAAAGGCGACCAGTTCGCGCTCTAGGGCCGGAGGGATCTCCGGAACGCGGGCGTGCACGATGGCGCGCTCCAGCGGCGCTTCCGGGAAGGGGATGTAAAGGTGAAGGCACCGGCGCTTTAGGGCGTCGGACACTTCCCGGGTGTTGTTCGAAGTCAAAAATACCAGGGGTCGCGGGCCCTTAGCGCGCATGGTGCCCAGCTCAGGGATGGAGACCTGAAAGTCCGAGAGCAGTTCGAGCAGCATGGACTCGAATTCCTGGTCCGCCTTGTCGATCTCGTCGATGAGCAGCACCGCCCCAGCTTCCTCCT
Source organism: Pseudomonadales bacterium (assembly GCA_016779385.1). Lineage (GTDB taxonomy): Bacteria > Pseudomonadota > Gammaproteobacteria > Pseudomonadales > Azotimanducaceae > Salivita. The sequence goes on along the minus strand of JADHNT010000104.1, from coordinate 188 downwards.
GCAATGCTTTCAGGAGGGGACGGGGTTCGAGGAAGTCCTCGGAAAAGAACACGTCACCGAACTCGTGGAGCCGCTCAAGGGAGGCTTGAAGGCCCTTGGCGCCGGCGAGCACGTCCCCGAGCTGTTCCTTCAGCACCTGGATATAGAGCAGCTGCTTGGCGTATTTCCATTCATAAAGGGCCTTGGCT
>JADHNT010000103.1 GCA_016779385.1 Pseudomonadales bacterium | reverse complement strand
CGCGCTAGCCTAGGGCTTAAGCGAAAAAACGCCCCCCGGGGTAGACACGGGGGCAAAAGGTGAGGCTAGAATCACGTTTTGCAGCGTTCGGGCCATCGGGGTCCGACACACACTAAGGGATTCACTATGTCCAAGCTGATCTTCATCACCCACGACGGCGCGCGGCATGAGATTGACGGCACGGAAGGGATTTCCGTGATGGAAAATGCGGTGCAGAACGGCGTTCCGGGGATCGACGCGGACTGCGGCGGGCAGTGCTCTTGCGCAACCTGCCACGTATTCGTGGAAGAGGCTTGGGCCGATAAGTGCGGCGGTCTTGAGGATATGGAAGAGTCCATGCTGGATCTCAACCCCGAGCGCCAGCCCTCCTCCCGTCTGTCCTGCCAGATCATCTACACCGATGCCCTCGACGGGCTGACGGTGCACGTCCCGGAATTCCAGGGCTAAGCACCGATCGGGAGGCCCGGGTTCTCCGGGCCTTCCTAAAGCACCGTACTCAGCAGAAGGCCCAGCAACAGCAGGGGGCCAAAGCGGCGCGTTTGGTCGAATCCGTAGGCAACAAACCACAGGGGCCACTGGGCTTCTGGAACCTCTACGGGCCGGCTTTCGGGCCGGGGCGCCTGGGTGCACCTCACGAGCCGCCAGGCACTCGGTAAGCTCAGCAGCGCGAGCAGGGTGGGCCACGGCAGGTGGCCCGTCACGCAGGCTAGGATCAACACGGGAAATTGAAGCACCGTGAAGGCCGCCAGCACGCTTCGGGAGGCCCGCTCCCCGAGGCGGACCGGCAGGGTCCGCATGGCCTTTTCTCGATCTAGATCGGCTTTGTCGATGTGCTTTCCGAAAATGACGATGGACGGGCCCAGACCCGAGAGCACGCTGAGGATTAGGCCGCCAAGGCTGAGCGTCTCTGCGATGGCGTACTGCGTGCCCAGCACCATGAGCGGCCCCCAAACCCAAAAGACGGCCCCTTCCCCCAGGCCCCACTGCTTCATGGGCCAGGTGTAGAACAGCAGGCAGAGGGCCCCAGGCAGGAGGGGCCAGAGCAGCCCGGGCCCCCGAAGGGCTAGTAGCGCGACGGCCACAAGCGCCGCAGCACCGCCGGTGATAACCAGCACCCGATAAAACGCGGCTTTGCTAATGAGCCCCTGCTCAAGCGCGTGGACCCCGTAGCGATTCCGGAAGTAGTTGCCCTTATCAAGGCCCCGGTGGCTATCGGTGGCGTCGTTCAGCAAATTATTCGTGGCATGGGCCAGCAACAGCCCGAGGATCGTAAGCCCCCACAGCATGGGGTGGGGGTACGGACCGAGGCCCTGCTGCGCTTCATAGAGGGTGAGAAGCCCGGCCCCGGCAGCGGAAGAGAAGGTCATCACCAGCACCGGTGCGCGAATCATTACCAGCCAGCGAATCCAAAGGGCCGTGCCGTCCCAGCGCGTTTGCTCTGCGCGGGGCATGGCCGTGAGGGCTTCTCGAAGCGAGAGCCCGCCCTCGGCTGCAAGTGCAGCCTTTGAGGTTGTCATGAATCGTTCCCTAAACCGGGCTGAAAAGCCGCGGTTATCCCCCATCCCAGTAGTCAGGATGGGATGGGGGCGGGATTAGGTCAAGGGCCGAATCAGCCGCCGGCGGCGACCTTGGCCTTGAACTCCCGGCGGCGACGCATGAGCGTGGCCTCCGTGTAGCCGTTCGGCTCCTTCACGCCATCGAAGATCAGATCCATGGCCGCCTGGAAGGCCACGGAGTCTTCGAAGTTCGGGGCCATGGGCCGGTAGGCCGCGTCACCTTCGTTCTGCCGATCGACGATGGCCGCCATGCGCTGCATGGTTTCCACCACCTGCTGCTTATCCGCGAGGCCGTGGAGCAGCCAGTTGGCAATGTGCTGGCTGGAGATACGCAGCGTGGCCCGGTCTTCCATGAGGCCCACATCGTTGATGTCCGGCACCTTAGAGCAGCCCACGCCCTGTTCCACCCAGCGTACCACGTAGCCGAGGATGCCCTGGGCGTTGTTGTCCAGCTCCCGCTGGCGCTCGTCGGCGCTGAGGGCTCGATCCCCAAGGAGGGGCGGAGACAAAATGGCTTCTAGGGCTGCCGGGGTGCGCTGGGCGATCTCGTCCTGGCGCGCCCGCACGTCCACCTGATGGTAGTGGAGGGCGTGGAGCGTGGCTGCCGTGGGGGAGGGGACCCAGGCGCAGTTGGCGCCCGCTTCCGGGTGGGCCGCCTTCGCCGCCATCATGCCCGCCATCTCGTCGGGCATGGCCCACATACCCTTGCCGATTTGCGCGTGCCCCGCGAGGCCGCAGGCCAGGCCTACGTCCACATTCCAATCTTCGTAGGCGAGCATCCACCGCGCCCCTTTGATTTCGGGCTTAGGGATCATGGCGCCGGCGCGCATGTGGGTGTGGATCTCATCGCCCGTGCGGTCGAGGAAGCCCGTGTTGATGAAGATCACCCGCTCTTGGGCGGCCTCGATGCAGGCCTTCAGGTTCACGGTGGTGCGGCGCTCCTCGTCCATGATGCCGATTTTCAGGGTATTCGGCGCCAGGCCCAGCACTGCTTCAATGCGGGAGAAGAGGTGAACGGAAAGGGCGACCTCCTCCGGCCCATGCTGCTTGGGCTTCACGATGTACACGCTGCCGGCGCGGCTGTTGCGCAGGGCCCCCGTGCCCTTCAGGTCGTGCATGGCGGCCAGCGCCGTGATCATGCCGTCCACATAGGTTTCCGGAACCGCTTCCCCGGCTTCCGTGGTCACCATTTCCGTCATCACGTGGGCACCGACGTTCCGCACCAGAAGGAGGCTGCGGCCGTGAAGGGTGAGGTCGCCGCCCTGAGGCGCCTGGTAGGTGCGATCCGGGTTCATGCGCCGCTCGAGGGTTTCGCCGCCCTTATTGAAGGCGATGGAGAGCGTGCCCTTCATGATGCCGCACCAGTTGCGGTAGACCTGCACCTTGTCCGCAGCGTCCACGGCGGCGACGGAGTCCTCGCAGTCCATGATGGTGCTGATGGCCGATTCGAGGGCGATGTCCTTAATGCCCGCCTTGTGCTGTGCACCGATGGCGTCGCTGGGGTCGATGAGCAGATCGGCGTGGAGGCCATGGTGCTGAAGGAGCACCTGGTTGAGGCGGTCGCCGTCCCGGTTGAAGCCCACGAAGGCCTGGCCGCCGGCGAGGGCCGTGGCGCCCTGGGCCCCCGTGAGCTGAAGCTGCCCGCCGTCCACGGCAAGGCTTTCCACCTCAGCCCAGCTGCCGGCGGTCAGGGGGAAGACTTCGTCGAGCCAGGCGTTGGCGCGGTCGATGACCAGAGCGCCCCGGGCCGGGTTATAGCCCTTACCCTTCTCCGTGCCTTCGCCCTCGGGGATGAGATCGGTGCCGTAGAAGGCATCGTAAAGGCTGCCCCAGCGGGCGTTGGCGGCATTCAGTGCGTACCGCGCGTTGTCCACCGGCACCACGAGCTGGGGCCCTGCGAGCTTGGCAATCTCGGGATCGACGTTGGCCGTGCTGACCTTGAAGGGCGCCGGCGTCGGCACGATATAGCCGATCTCGCCAAGGAAGGCCTGCTGGGCCGCCGGGTCCGCGGCGCGACTCGGGTCCGCCTCAAGCCAGGCATCGATTTGCGCTTGGAGCGTATCGCGCTTGACGAGGCACGCTGCGTTTTGCGGTGCGAGGTCGCGGATAATCGCGCCCAGGCCGGTCCAGAGGTGTTCCGGGTCGACGCCCGTGCCCGGAGCAATTTCATCGCGAACCAGGGCGTAAAGTTCTGCGGCAATCTTGAGGCCGCCGACGTTGACGGTTTCAGTCATAATGATGACCTACCTTGCGTGGGGGGGAAGGGTCGCAATCTTGGCGACCCCGCGGGCCCAGCGCAAGGCCAAGGGCCCCGCAAGGGACCGGGGCGAGAAGGAGCACACAGACATGCAGCAGGGGGTCTACTACGGGTGGAAGGTGGTGGCGGCCCTGTTCGTGATGCTGACCTTCACCTCGGGCCTCGCCTTCTACAACATGTCTGTGCTGATGAACGCCCTGGTGTCCACGGGCCGCTACCCCGTGAGCGTCGTTTCCGTGGGCGTGGCCCTGTTCTTTGTGGCCAGCGGCTCGGCGGGCATGATCGCCGCGCCCCTGCTGCAGCGCCATGACCCCCGCTGGACCCTCGCCTTTGGCGGCCTCCTGGGGGCAGTGGCGCTCCTGGCTCTAGGCCACGCGCCCAATCTCATTGCGCTCTACGGGGCGCTGATGCTCTTTGGGGTGGGTCATGCCTGCTCGGCCCTGGTGCCCGCGACCACCCTGGTGGCGCGCTGGTTCTCCGCGCGCCGCTCCGTAGCGCTCTCCATCACCTCCACGGGCCTGTCCCTGGGCGGCATCCTCCTGACCCCCGTGGCCGCCTCCCTGATTACTCGCCTGGGCCTCGAGGCCTCCATGCCCTGGCTCGCGGCGGCGTGGTTTTTGGGCATCGTGCCGATCACGGCCTTAGTCGTGCGGGGCCCCCGCAGTGGGGAAGAGGAACCGCCCCTCGCCAATGCGAAAAGCCCGAGCCTCCGACCCGACGAGGGCTGGGTCTATGTTGAGGCGCTGCGCTCTCGCTTTTTCCTGACCGTTACCGGCGCCTGGGTGTTATGCATGGGCGCCCAGGTGGGGGGCATTGCTCACCTCTTTAATATGGCCGCGGTGCGCGTGGATACGGCTGCCGGTGCCAGCGCAGTCTCGGCCATGGCCACCACCAGCATCCTTGGCCGCTTTCTTGGCGGCTGGCTGATTACCCGTATGGATACACGGCGCTTTGCGCTGATTTGCCTCGTGCTTCAGGCTGGCGCCATGACCTCCCTAGCCCAGGCCCACTCCGCACCCTTCGTGCTCGGGGCGGCGCTGTTCTTCGGTGCCACCGTTGGGAACTTGCTCATGCTTCAGCCCCTGCTGTTGGCGGAGGCCTTCGGAGTACGGGAATACCCCCGGATCTACTCCTTCAGCCAGCTCCTTTCGACCCTTGGGATAGCCCTGGGGCCTGCGCTCCTGGGGGTGCTTTACGACGTGACCGGGGGCTACGCCGTGCCCTACCTCGCCGCGGGGGTGGCGTCCCTGGTGGCTTGGATCGCCGTGCTTGGCTCCGGCGCCGTGCCCGATCCGCGCGGTCCCCGGGAGGTTGCCCATGGGGCTTAGCGTGCTTCGGAGGCGGTGGCGGCTGGCGCTAGGGGGAATGCTCGTCGCTCTGACCCTCCCCTTGGCCGCGCTAGGGGCCCTTCCGGCTCAGCTGGCCAATGGCGAGTCCCTACCGTCCCTGGCTCCGGTGCTCGAAGCGGTGACCCCCGCCGTGGTGAATATCGCCACGGAAACGGACGTCACCGTAACCAATCCTCTGCTGCGCGATCCCTTTTTCCGACGCTTTTTCGACGTGCCGGCGCAGCGCCAGCGCAAGGCTCGAAGCGCCGGTTCTGGCGTCATCATCGACGGTCCCCGGGGCCTCGTGCTCACCAACCACCATGTGGTGGGGCAGGCCGATCGCATCGCCGTGACCCTAGCCAGTGGCGCCCAGCTGCCGGCACGCCGTCTCGGCGCTGACCCCCAGGTGGACCTTGCCCTGCTTCAGCTCGATCCGGAAGCGCTCAAGGCGCTGCCGCCCCTAAAGGCCTTGGCCTTCGGGGATTCCCGGGCCCTGCGGGTCGGAGATTTCGTGGTGGCTATCGGCAATCCCTTTGGCATAGGGCAAACGGTGACCTCGGGCATCATATCCGCCCTTGGGCGCAGCGGCCTTGGTATTGAGGGTTACGAGGACTTCATTCAAACGGACGCCTCCATTAACCCCGGGAACTCCGGGGGCGCGCTGATTGACCTCGCCGGGCGTCTCATTGGAATTAATACTGCGATCTTCGCGCCCAATGGGGGCAACGTGGGAATAGGCTTTGCGATCCCCGCGGCCATGGCCGAGCGCATTGCCCAGGCCCTGGCAGACGACGGACAGGTGCGCCGGGCCGATCTGGGCCTTGCGGTCCAGCCTCTCGATCGCAAGCTGGCGGAAGCCTTCGCCGTGGCCGCTGATGCCGGGGCCCTGCTGCGTCAGGTACGCCCCGGGGGCGCTGCCGATCGGGCCGGGTTGGCCGTGGGGGACGTGCTCCTTGAATTCGGAGGGCGGCCCATTCGCCTTGACAGGGATTTGCGCGCTCAGGCGGCGGTCACCTTGCTGGGCGATGAGGTGCCCTTCAAGGCGCTGAAGGAAGGGGCCCCCTTTGCTGGGGTGCTACGCTTTAACGCAGAAGATCGGCTCCGCCTCCTCGGCGCCGAGCTGGCTCGGGGGCTTGCGGGCGCGGAGCTGCAAAGTACGGAGGAGGGGGCCTCCCCAGCGGGGGTGGATCTGCTGACCGTGGTGCCCGGCAGTGCGGCCTGGCGCTTAGGCCTCCGCGTCGGGGATCGCATCGTGGCCGTGGATGGCGTTCGCGTGCTGACCATCCCGGCCCTGGTGGAGCGCCTTGGCCGGAGCGGGAGCCGCGTAGGCCTGCGCATCCACCGGGAGGGCCGGGACTATGCCCTGTCCATTCCTCGCTAGCTCTGGATTTGAATCAGCGCTTCCCCGGGGGTGACCCGGTCGCCCTTCGCCGCATTGACCGCGGCGACGGTGCCGCCGATGGGGGCCTGAAGTTCCGTCTCCATCTTCATGGCTTCGATGATCAGCACGGCCTGCCCCGCGTCCACCGTATCGCCCTCCGCCACAAGCACGTCGACGATGTTGCCGGGCATGGTAGTCCCCACATCCCCTTCCGCGCTGATGGCCGGGCGATTCCCGTCCTGGCTGGCCACGTAGCTGTTTAGGGGCTCGACTACCACCTCCTCCGGCACCCCATCGAGGGTGAGGTAGAAGTTCCGCTTGCCCGAGCTCTTCTGCCCCGTGCCGGTCACGGCTACGCGGTAGCTTTCTCCGTGGACGTCGATGACGAACTCCGTGGCGACGGCAGGGCTGCCGCTGTCGCCGCCCGCACTCTGCGGCGGAAGGAGGGTTTCGGCCTCGAGGGTGCCGTCCCGGCGCTGGGTTAGGAAGGTCTTTCCAAGGTCCGGGAACATGGCGTAGGTGAGTACGTCCTCTTCGCTTTGGGCGAGATCGCCGATTTCGCTCCGCAGGGTGTCGAGCTCATCGCTGAGCAGGTCCGCGGGGCGGCTCGTAATGACCTCTTCCCCGCCGATGGCGCGGCGGCGTAATTCTTTGTTCACCGTGCCCGGCGCGGCACCGTAGTGCCCCTGAAGGTAGCGCTTCACTTCCGTGGTAATGGTTTTGTAGCGTTCGTCGGCGAGGACGTTTAGTACCGCTTGGGTCCCCACGATTTGCGAGGTTGGGGTGACCAGCGGGGGGTAGCCCAGATCGGCGCGGACCCGGGGAATCTCCTCGAAGACCTTGTGAATCTTGTCGAGGGCACCCTGTTCCTTCAGCTGGTTGGCGAGGTTCGACATCATGCCGCCGGGCACCTGGTTGATTTGCACGGCGACGTCTTCCCGGGTGAAGTCACTTTCGAACTGGTGATACTTCTTGCGCACCTCAAGGAAGTAGAAG
>JADHNT010000019.1 GCA_016779385.1 Pseudomonadales bacterium | reverse complement strand
CTTGGAGGCGCTTCGTGAAACTCTTCTTTATGGGCATCGGCGGCACGCTCATGGGCAACCTGGCCCTCCTCGCCAGGGAAGCGGGGCATGAGGTGCGAGGCTGCGATGGCGCGCTTTATCCGCCCATGAGCACGGTGCTGGCTGACGCGGGCATCGAAGCGCTCGAGGGCTTCGCTCCGGAAATGCTTTGGCCGCGGCCCGATCTGATCGTGCTGGGGAACGCCGGCTTACCCCGGGGCCATCCCGGGGTAGAGGCCATGCTCGACGCCGGCATCCCTTTTAGCTCCGGCGCCCAGTGGCTAGGGGAAACCTTGCTGCCCGGGCGCCACGTGCTGGCGGTCGCGGGCACCCACGGCAAAACCACCACCACCGCCATGCTCACCTGGATCCTGCAACAGGCGGGACTCGCTCCGGGCTACCTGATTGGGGGCGTTGCCCGGGATCTTCCCCGCGCGGCCGAGCTCGGCGGCGGGCACTATTTTGTCGTGGAAGCGGACGAATACGACTGCTCTTTTTTCGATCGGCGCTCCAAGTTCGTCCACTACCACCCCCGCACCGTGATCATTAACAACCTTGAATACGATCACGCCGATATCTTCCCGGACCTGAAGGCCATCCAGGATCAGTTTCATCTGCTTCTGCGCACCATCCCGAGCACCGGCAAGGTGATCTACCCAGAGGGAGAGGATGCCATCGAGGAGGTACTGGCCCGAGGGTGTTGGTCCACCCGCGTGCCCCTGGGGGCTCCCGCTGAGGACACGACCGCGCCCTGGCGCCTGGTCTACGGCTCCCAGAAAGGCGAGCCCCCTCGGGTGCTCCATGAGGGCGTCGACCTGGGCCCGCTCGTCCTCGCGCTCAGCGGCCAACACAACGCCCAGAACGCCCTTGCAGCCCTCGCCGCCGCCCATCACGTGGGGGTGGCCCCGACGCAAGCCCTTGAAGCCCTTCGGACCTTTCATGGGGTTAAGCGGCGCCTCGAGGTTCTCTATGAGGATGAGAACGTGGTGGTCTACGACGATTTTGCTCACCACCCCACGGCCATCCGCAGCACCCTGCAGGGCCTCCGGGAGCGGGCTGGGGGCGAGGAAATCATTGCTCTAATTGAGCCCCGGTCCCACACCATGAGCCTGGGGGCGCTCCGTCCCGCCCTGGCGCACTGCACCGCCCCAGCGGACGCCGCCCACTGGCTTTCCACGCCCCGCATCACCTGGGATTTAACCGGGCTCAGCCAGGACAGCATCACCCCGACGACCGTGCATCAGAAGGCCGAGACCCTTCTGGAGGCGGCCCTACGAGGCCCCGCGGGCACAAAGGCGCCGCGTCGTCATATCGTGTGCATGAGCAACGGAGACTTCCAGGATGTGCCCCATCGCCTCGCAGCGCTCTGCGAGGCCCGCGGGAAGGTCTCCCAGCCCTAGACTAAAACCAAAATCCTAGAGCGCCGCTGCCATGAGCGGCGCACTGCCGGCCTTTAGCGTTTGCTCGAGCAGGGTGATCTTAGGCAGTAGCTTCGCCATGAAAAAGGCGCCAGTGCTGCGCTTGTCGTCCGCAAAGCGTGTCGGCACGCGCCCCGCCTCGGCTGAACGCACCGCCGCCGGAACCATGCGCTGCCACAGGCAGGCATAGAGCACGAGCCCGGTCAGCTCGAGGTAGTCCGCTGCCACGGCTCCGGCAAAGGCGGGGTCCTCGGCGCCGCCAGCCACCAGGGCCTCCGTGGCGCGCCGAAAGGTGTCCAGCGCATCGCTGACTTCCCGGACCCAGGGGCCTTCCGAGGGGCACGCTGCCCGCAGGGAGGCCAGGAGCGCCATCGCCGTGCGGCCTTGCTCCCGCGCCGTTTTCCGATCGGCAAGGTCCATGGCCTGAATGCCATTGGTCCCCTCATAGATCTGCGCGATGCGCGTATCGCGCACGCACTGCTCGAGGCCCCACTCAGCCAGATAGCCATGCCCTCCCAGGACCTGCTGAGCCAGGATGCAGCACTCAAGCCCCCGATCGGAGAAGAAGGCCTTGGCAATCGGCGTCAGAAAGGCCGCGAAGGCCTCTCCTTCCGCCCGGGCCTCCGCCGTGGTGCCGTAGCGCGCCTGGTCGAGCATCATCGCCACATAGCTGGCAAAGGCTCGCCCCCCTTCGTTGAAAGCTTTCTGCGTGAGCAGCATGCGTCGCACGTCGGGATGGACCAACAGGCTATCGGCCTCCTCCGTGGAGCCCTGGGGATCCCGGCCCTGGCGCCGCTCCTTGGCGTAGGCCAGGGCGTTTTGGAAGGCGAGATCCGCCGTCCCCAACCCCTGAAGGCCAATGGACAGGCGCTCATAGTTCATCATGGTGAACATGGCCGCGAGCCCGCGTCCCTCTTCCCCCACCAGCCAGCCCCGGGCCCCGTCGAAGTTCATGACGCAGGTCGCGCTGCCCTTGATGCCCATCTTGTGTTCGATGCTCCCCACGGCAACGGCGTTGCGATCGCCCAGCGTCCCGCCCGCGGCAAGCAGAATCTTCGGCACAAGGAAAAGGGAGAGGCCCCGGTTCCCCGGGGGCGCGTCGGGGGTACGCGCGAGCACGAAGTGCACGATGTTTTCCGTGAGATCGTGCTCGCCCCCGGTGATGAAAATTTTGCTGCCGCTGACGGAGAAGGATCCGTCCCCCTGGGGCTCGGCCCGGGTGCGCAGCAAGGATAGGTCAGAGCCGGCGTGGGGCTCGGTGAGACACATGGTGCCGCTAAAGCGCCCTTCGTAGAGGGGCGGCAGCCACTGGGCTTTTTGCGCCTCCGAACCGTGGGCCGCGAGTAGGACGCACGCGCCGGCGGAGAGCGCCGGGTAAAGATAGAGGCTGGCGTTAGCGGCGAAAAACATCTCCTCCAGGGCGACGCAGAGCTGCTTCGGCATGCCCTGCCCCCCGAAGGCGGGATCCCCGGCAAGGCCCATCCAGCCGCCCTGGGCGTAGGCCTCGTAGGCGGCCTTAAACCCGGCCGGAGTGCGCACCTGACCGCCTTCAAGGTGGCAGCCCTCCGCGTCCCCAGGTTGCATCAGCGGGGAGAACACCTCGCTGGCAAGCCGTCCCCCTTCGCTCAAAATCGCCTGCGCGAGGTCCGCATCCAGGTGCGCCGTTCCCTCAGAGGAAGCCCAGCGCTCCGGCGCCTGAAAAAGGTCAAAAAGCAGAAAAGCCAGGTCCGCTTCCGGCGCGGTGTACGTCAGCATGCTAATCCCCCGAGTTCGCGTGCCCGCTCATGGTACCGAAGGTGTCCGCAGAAGGGGACGATGAGCGTAGGAATTTCCCCACCCCCACCCAGAAAATGGCGATTCCCCGCACCCTTTAAGGGTTGCTTGAGCCGGGGGACCGATGACTCACCTTTGGAAGCACCTCGATGCCTGGGCGCGCTGGCTGCTGCCACCACAGTGCCAGCTCTGCGGCCTTCCCTGCCCAGGCCCGGAGGATCTCTGCCCCGCCTGCCGCCTCACCCTGCGCCCCCTCCCCGGTGGTCTTGAGGCGCCCCGGGGCACGGCCCGCGGCCCCTTCGCCCCCTTTTGCTACGGCAGCGGTGCCCAAGGGCTGGCGCAGCAGCTGAAATTCCAGCGCCGACCCGAGGCGGCCCGGCTCATGGCGACGCTCATGGCCGAGGCCCTGCCCCGGTCCTTTTCGGAACACGCAGTGGTGCTCATCCCCCTGCCCCTGCACTGGCGCCGGCGCCTCCGAAGGGGCTTTGATCAAGCCCAGCTCCTCAGCCTCTGGCTTCATCGCCTGACGGGCTTACCCCTCCTGTCGGCCCTGCGCCGCCATCGCGCCACCGCCCCCCAAAGCCGCCTCCCCCGGGAGGCACGGCTGGGCAATCTCGCTCGCGCCTTTCACGCCACTTCCCCCCCTAAGCCCGGGCTGGTCCCCGTATTGATCGATGACGTAGCCACCACCGGCGCCACCCTCAGCGCCGGGCGCGACGCGCTCCTCGCAGCGGGCTGGGCGCCCCCCCTCCATTGGGTCTTCGCCTGGACCCTGCCCCCGAGCCCACCTTGATTCTCGCGCCCGGGCGGGCTGTACTGCCGGCCTTTCCGCCTGGGGACCCAAGGCCATGGACACGCCCTACAAAGCACTCTCGCCGGATCGGGTCCTGACGATCCTAGAAGGGGAAGGTTATGCGCTGGATGCCCAACTCATGGCCTTAAACTCCTATGAAAATCGGGTGTATCAGGTCGGCCAGAGTGATGGCCCACCGCTGATTGCCAAGTTCTATCGCCCCGGGCGCTGGAGCGATGAAGCCCTGCAAGAGGAGCACGACTTCACCTTAGAGCTGGCCGAGCGGGACATCCCGGCCGTAGTGCCCCTAGCGAACGACGCCGGGGAAACGCTGCGCATCAGCGTGGAGGGGCTGCGCTTTGCCCTCTATCCACGCATTGCGGGCCGGGCCCCGGATCTAGAGGACGACGAGGCCCTTGCCGTCCTGGGACGCCTTCTGGGGCGTATCCACGCCGTTGGCGCGCTAAAGCCCTTCAAGCATCGGCCGGCCCTTACGGTCGCGCGCTTCGGCTACGACAGCCGGGACTTTCTGCTAGAAACGGGACAGCTGCCCTACAGCGTAGAGAACGCCTACGAAACCCTCAGCGCCGATCTCCTGGCCCTCATCGAGGAGCGCTTTACGGCCTGCGCGCCGGAGACCCTTCGACTACACGGGGACTGCCACCTGGGCAATCTCCTGTGGCAGGACGGGGTGGCCCACTTCGTGGACTTTGACGACGCTCGGCAGGGGCCGGCGGTGCAAGACCTGTGGCTGTTCACTTCGGGAGACGCGGCGGAACAGGGGCCCCAGCTGGGCAAACTCCTGGCAGGGTATGAGCGCTTCCACGCCTTTGATCGCCGCACCCTGACCCTTCTGGAGCCGCTACGCACGCTGCGCATTCTTCACCATGCGGCCTGGATCGGACGGCGCTGGGAAGATCCGGCCTTTCCCCGAGCCTTTCCGGACTACGGCACGGATCGCTACTGGAGCCAGCACATTCTGACGCTTCGGGAACAGCTGGCAGCCCTCCACGGTCCCCTGCCCGAAGTGCCCTAAACCGGCGGCGCCTCCCCCAGGGCCAGCGCAACGGGGGCGGCGTACTGACGCAGCATCCAACGGTCGATAGCCTCGCTTTCCCCAAAGCGCGCCTCGAAGGCCCTCCGCACCGCGGGCTTCAGCACGCCCTGGGCATCGTGAAGGGGCGGCGCGTCCTTTTCGGTCAGGCGCCGGTAGGCCTCGCCATGGGTAGGCCAAAGGCGAAAGCCCTCGTGGATCGCCCGATCTATTGCCGAGGCCACTGCTTCTGGCGAGTCCCCTGGCTGATCCAGGGAGTCACCAAAATGGAGATGCACCCGCCCCTTCGGCCCCGTGATACCGGTAATGATGTCCTGGAGGTCTTGCCCCGGCGCCTTCGGTGCCGTCGGATCGGCCGCGAGGCTCCGGGCCTTCGACACATCACAGGGGTCGAGCTCATAGGACACGGCCACGGGCACGATGGACAGATCGCTCATCACCTCTACGAAGGATCGCGACCCTTTCCGCTGGCTGACGAAAAACATCTTGATGATGGCCGGGTCCGTTCGATCCTCTCCGTCCTTCGCCCGCCCCTCCCGCTGCGCAATCCACACGGACGCGCCCTCTTCGATGGAGTGATGGATATAGGCGGAGGTGAGGGTGAAGGCCGCGAGCTGCTCCCGGAGGCCGGTTACGGAGCGACGGACGATGAAGCTCTTATTCAGGCGCATAAGATCGGCCGCGGCCTCCGTGGCCAGGAGATTATCGCCGATGGCCACCCGAGCCGTGGGAAAGCCCGCCTGATGAAGCGCGTAATTCAGAAGAATGGAGTCGAGAGCAATATCCCGGTGATTGGCGACGAACAGGTACGCCCGGTTAGGGTCGAGGGTCTCCAGCCCGGACCAGCTGAAGCCGTCCGTGCTGCTTTGAAGCATGTGGGCCACGATCCCTTCAAGGCTCGCCTGGAAGTCGTCGATAGTCTTAAAGTGACGAGTACGCCGGGTAAGCATCCGGCTCAGACCGGGGCGAAGCAGGGGTAGCAGCCACGCCGGCGCCCAGGGCGCCCGAAAACGCAGCATGGCGTTGAGGAACCGAGGGTCGCTCCGAAGGCGGGCCAGAACCCCGGGGAGCTCCTCGTCACTGTAGGGGCGGATCGCTTCAAAGGGCGCGTCAGGGCTCAAGGGCGTGTCTTCGCGGCGAAAAATGCCAGTGTACGAAACCCCAGGGCGAAGCCCTAGGGAAAATCACCGAGGGGGGATCAAAATGAAAACCACAGGGCTTGGCGTACGACCCTACGAGCAAGGCTTAAGCGACTTGGGCGGCGGAAGCTGGGCCTATCTTCAGCCCGATGGGAGCTGGGGCTGGTCCAACGCGGGGCTGATCACCGACGGAGAGGCGGCGCTCCTCGTCGATACGCTCTACGACCGGCCCCTTACGGAGCGCATGCTTCAGACCATGCGCGCGTCCGTTCCCGCCGCAGCGCACATCAAACAGCTGGTTAACACCCACGCCAACGGCGATCACTGCAACGGCAACTGCTGCCTGCCGGAGGCGACCATCATTGCCTCGAAGGCCTGCGCCGAGGAAATGGCTCACGAAGATCCGGCCTCCATGGCCGCCATGGCCAAGGCCGCTCGGGCGGGACAGCTAGGGGATCTCGGGGACTTCTTCCTTCACTGCTTTGGGGCCTTCAACTTTGAAAGCGTGGAGCAGCGCCTACCCACGGAAACCTTTGAAGGGGAACGCAGGCTCACCGTGGGGAGCAAGGCGGTGCATCTGAAGCAGGTAGGACCCGCTCATACCCAGGGGGACGTGATCGTTCACGTGCCCGCGGATCGCACCGTCTTCACCGGCGACATCCTCTTTATCGAGGGTCACCCCATTCTCTGGGCGGGGCCCGTGGGGAACTGGCTGGCGGCCTGCGAGCATATCCTGGCCTGCGACCCTGAGGTCGTCGTGCCCGGTCATGGACCCCTGACGGACGCCGACGGTGTGAAGGCCGTCATGGCCTATCTTCGCTATATCCGGGACGAGGGCCGACGGCGCTTCGATGCGGGGCTCAGCTTCGAAGAGGCCGCTCGGGAAATCAGCTTCTCCGACTACAGCAGCTGGGGCGACCCGGAGCGCATCGCGGTGAATCTGGCGACGCTCTACCGGGAGTTCCAGGGCGATGATTCCGCTCCCAACGTGCCCGCCCTCTTCGGGCTCATGACCCAGCTCTGGAAGGACCGCGCCTAGAACACCGCGGGGGCCGCCCGGACCACGATGGCCAGCCCACTTAGGGTAAGCAGAGTGAAGGCCCCGCGGCGAAGGTGCTGCTCCTCCAGGGCCGGGGGCCAGCGCCAGAGCAGCAGCGCCGCCAAAAGCACGGCCAAGAGGCTAATGGCGGCGAAGCGGAGAACATCTAAGCTCAGCCCCCCAGCGGACGCCACGAGGGTGGTCCGCACCAGGGTGGATACGGCGAAACACGCCAGCAGCGTCGCGCGAATGGTCCCGTGGGGCCAAGGCTGACGATAGAGAAACCACCCCAGCACGGGCCCCGCCGCGGCAAAGAGACCCGCCAGCAAGCCACCGCCAGCCCCGGCCAGGGCGAAGCCCCAGCCCGGAGAGCGGGTCTCCCGGGGCACGGGGCGGAGCATCATAGCGCCGCAGCCAAAGACGATGAACACGCCCAGAAGCAATTCCGAGAGCGCCTGCATCTGCGCATCTAGGTAGGTCAGGAGCGCGAGCCCGAGCGCCAAGAAAGGCACCTGCCCGAGCAGCAAGATGAGGAAGCCTCGGGCATCAATGCTGCGCAGGTGGCCCCGAAGGGACAGCACGATATTGACCAGGGAGGCGAGGCTGACCGCGGCCGTGGTCACGGAAAGGGACACGGGCGCCAGGGCGGTGACGCCCGTGAGCATAATCATGCCCATGGCGAAGCCCGTAACGCCCTGCACATAGGCGCCCAGCAAGGCAAACAAGAAAACGACCGATTCTGCTTACACGAAAAACCCCGGGGCAGGCGGCGCGGAGTATACGCCGGCCCTGGCCTTTTTCCGCCCCGACGGCTGTGCGAGCATCACCGTCGCAAAGGGGAGCACAGCATGGAACTGAATCTTGCGGGCCGCACGGCCCTGGTCACCGGGGCCCATCGGGGTACAGGGCGCGCCATTGCCGCGGCCCTTGCCCAGGAGGGGGTTAAGGTCTGGCTTCACGGCTTCGAGGCCGCCACCACGGAGGCCGCCTGCGAGGGCATCCCCGGCGCCCAGCCCTTGGTGAACGCCTTAGACTCGGACGCAGCCGTGGCCGAACTGCTCGCCATCCTGGGGGACAGCCCCCTGGATATTCTGGTGAACAACTACGGACGCGCTTCCCGGGGGGCCCTCTCGCCCTTTAAGGAAGCGGCCTGGCTTGAAATGTACGAGGTCAACGTTCTGTCAGCGGCGCGCCTGAGCAGCGCGCTGCTGCCCAAGCTAGAAGCCTCCCGAGCGGGTCGCATCATCCATTTAGGGACCATCGGATCCACCAAGCCCGCCGCCGAAAACCCCCACTACTACGCCGCGAAGGGCGCCCTCGCGACCCTCACTGTTTCCATGGCGCAGAGCCTCGCGGGCACAGGTATTCGGGTCAATCTCGTCGCGCCCGGGATTATCCGTACGGACGAGGTGGTGGAGATGCTTACGGCGAGGGCCGCCAAGGCGGGCCTGGCCACGGACTGGCCGAGCGTGGAGGCCCATGCTTCGCGCCACTGGTACCCGAACCTTCTGGGGCGGCTTGCGGAGCGGGAGGAAGTCGCGGACCTCGTGGCCTTCCTGGCCAGCGACCGCGCCGCCTTCCTGCACGGCCAGCTGCTGCGCATCGACGGCGGCGCCGTGCCCATCGTTTCCTGAGCCATGGATTACAGCTGGCCGGACTTTGTAGGAAACCTAGGCGTGTTGGCCGTGCTCAGCGCCTATTTTCTATTGCAAACGGGGCGCCTAGGCGCCGAAGCGCTCCGCTATAGCGCGCTCAACGCCCTGGGCGCCGTGCTCATCACCGTATCCCTGCTCTATAACTTCAATCTGTCGTCGATGATGATCGAAATCGCCTGGTTCACCCTGAGCGTTTTAGGGATCGTCCGTGCCCTTAGGGCGCGGCGGGAGGCCGGTTAATGCTTCTTCCCCGGAGCCTGGGTGCCGCCCTGCTGTTTCTCGGCGTACTGACCGTGGATCCCCTGAGCGCGCCGGATCTGCCCGGTCTCATCGCGGCAGCCGGGGCTCTCCTGGGGCTCGGACTCATGGTGCCCAACCCCGTGCTGCTGCTGACCCTAACCCTAGGGCTGAGCGCTGCCCGCATCGACCTCGCGGGATCCTGGATTCCCGGGCTGCTCTACCCCGCCTTGGCGCTAGGGGCTGCCCTAGGACTGAGCGCGCTGCTGGGGCGCCGCTTCCGCCAGGCGATGCTTCGGCGCCGCGAGGCACGACGCGGAGAACCCTAGGGCCTTTTATTTACACCCGAGAGCTAATCATTTTGAATTAAGGTCACATCACAACCTGGGAGGTGGGGGATGAATTTCGAGTTTTCTGAAGAGCAGGATCTATTGCGGGAGCAGGCCCGGAGCTTCCTGCGGGATCGCTGCGATAGCAAAGCCGTGCGCACCATCCTTGAGGGGGCGGCGCCCTTCGACGAGGCCCTCTGGAAGGGCATCGTGGAACTGGGCTGGACCGCCACCACCATCCCCGAGGCCTATGGCGGTATTGGCCTGGGCCACCTCGAGCTATGCGTGATCGCCGAGGAGCTGGGCCGCGTGCTGGCGCCGACGCCCTTCTCCTCCAGCGTTTACCTGGCGACGGAAGCCCTCCTGGCCTTCGGCAGCGAAGCCCAGAAGCAGGCCTATCTGCCGAAGCTGGCCGCGGGGGAGATCATCGGCACGGTCGCGGTCGCCGAAGGCACGAAAGCCCCCACGCAGCGCAACCTCGCCACCCTAGCCTCAGGCGGCGCGCTTTCGGGCACCAAGCTCCCCGTGCCCGACGGTGACGTGGCCGACTTCGCCATTGTCCTCGCCAAGGACTCGGACAGCGCGAGCAGCTTCTACCTCGTGGATCTAAACGGCGCTGGGGTCAGCCGCAGCGCCGTGTCGACCCTCGATCCAACACGCAGCCATGCCGACATCGTCTTTGAGGACGCACCGGCGGATCTGCTGGGCACCCCGGGAGCGGGATTTGAGCAGATGGAGAAGCTCTTCGATCGGGCCGCCGTGCTCTTTGCCTGGGAGCAGGTCGGGGGTGCCGAGGCCGCGCTCTATATGGCCCGGGATTACGCCATGGGCCGCTTCGCCTTCGGCCGGCCCATTGCTTCCTTTCAAGCCATCAAGCACAAGCTCGCGGACATGTATATCGCCCACACGCTGGCGCGCTCCAACTGCTACTACGGTGCCTGGGCCCTCTCCACCGACGCGCCGGAGCTCAGCGTCGCCGCGGCCACGGCCCGCGTATCGGCGACGGAGGCCTTCCACGAGTGCTCCAAGGAAAATATCCAGACCCACGGCGGCATGGGCTTTACCTGGGAGTTTGACTGCCACCTTTACTATCGACGCTCCAAGCTACTGTCCCTGAACCTCGGCGCCCTGCCGCGGTGGAAGGATCGCTTGGTTACCCAGCTTGAACATTCCAACAGCTAACGGGCCTGAACGGGAGAACCGCTATGGATTTTGCAGATACCACCGAAGAAGCGCGCTTTCGCCAGGAAGCGCGGAGCTTTCTTGAGCAGCACGCGCCGGCCCTCGCCAGCCGCGCCGGGACTGAGGAATCGGAAAGCGATTTCCTTTCCCGGGCCAAGGCCTGGCAAAAGCTGAAGCAGGAGAACGGCTGGGCCTGCCTGAACTGGCCCAAGGCCTTTGGGGGCCGGGGCGCCACGCCTATGGAAATGATCATTTGGAATCAGGAAGAGGCGCGCTACAACGTGCCGACCCAGCCCTTTGCCATCGGCCTGGGCATGTGCGGCCCGGTGGTTATGGGCTTTGCGGGAGATGAGCAACGGGCCGCCTACCTTCCCAAGATGGCCTCCGGGGAGGAAATCTGGTGCCAGCTCTTCTCCGAACCCGCGGGGGGCTCGGACGTGGCCAACCTGCGTACCCGAGCCGTACAGGACGGAGACGAGTGGGTCATCAACGGGCAGAAGATCTGGACCTCCGGCGCCCAGTACTGTGATTACGGCATCCTTCTGACCCGCACCGATCCCTCTGTGCCCAAGCACCAGGGCCTCACCATGTTCATCGTGAACATGAAGGCTCCGGGGGTGGAGATTCGGCCGATCAAGCAGGCCTCGGGGAAGTCCGGCTTCAACGAGGTTTACTTCACGGACGTACGCATCAAAGACAACCACCGCCTGGGCGCCGTGGGGGACGGCTGGAAGGTCTCCATCGTGACGCTCATGAACGAGCGCCTCGCCGTGGGTTCCGCCAGCGGCCCGGACGCCAAGGAAATGCTTGCCCTGGCGCAAACGCTGGAAGTTGACGACCGCCCCGCCCTGGAAAACAAGGCCGTCCGAGATCGCATCGCCACCTGGCACTGCGAACAGTCCGGGCTCCACTTCACAAAGCTACGGGTGCAGTCGGCCATGTCTCGGGGGGAGACCCCGGGGCCCGAGAACTCCATCACCAAGATCGTCTCCGCCAACAAGCTCCAGGGCATTGGCAGCTACGGCATGGACCTCATGGACATGGGCGGCATCCTAGTGGACCAGGACGGCCAGGACGATAGCTTCTACGGCGCTTGGCTGAGCGCCCCGGGGCTCCGCATCGCCGGGGGCACGGATGAGATCCTCCGCAACATCATCGCCGAGCGGGTATTGGGCCTGCCCGGCGATGTCCGCGTGGACAAATCCATTCCCTTCACGGAAGTCCCCCAGGGGGGGAAGGGCTAGAGCCCTTTCCCAACCCCACACAAAAAAGCCCGCTTTCGCGGGCTTTTTTGTGTCTACCAGATTTTTACCCGGGCTTCCGGCGGCAGGTAAAGGGCATCCTCCGGCGTCACGGCGAAGGCCTCGTAGAACTCGGGCACGTTCCGTACGGCGCCGTTGGACCGATACTTCGAAGGGGAATGGGGATCGGTCATGATCCGCTCCCGAAGCGCCTCGGGACGATACTTATTCCGCCAGATCTGGCCATAGCCCAGGAACACGCGCTGGAGCCCGGTGAAACCATCGATAACCGGGGGTGTCGCGCCGTCGAGGGACAGTTGGTAGGCCAGAAGGCCAATAGTGATGCCGCCTAAATCGCCGATGTTCTCCCCCAGGGTGAACTCGCCATTGACGGACAGATCGTCAAAAGGCTGGTAGCTGTTGTACTGGGCCACCAGCTGCCCTGTTCGGCTCTCGAATTCGGCCCGATCCTCAGCGGTCCACCAGTTGCGCATGACCCCATCGCCATCAAAGGTCGACCCTTTGTCATCAAAGCCGTGGCCAATTTCATGGCCGATCACCGCGCCGATGGCGCCGTAGTTCACCGCGTCATCAGCGTTCAGGTCGAAGAAGGGCGGCTGAAGAATCGCCGCGGGGAAAACGATCTCGTTAAGGGGCGGCATGTAGTAGGCGTTCACCGTTTGCGGGTTCATGCCCCACTCGGAGCGATCCACCGGTCCCCCCTGGCGCGCCAGCTGCCGCTCATACTCCGCCATGGCAGCCCGTTCCATATTCCCAAAGAGGTCATCGGCGGCGATGCGCAGCGCGGAGTAATCCCGCCACTGGTCCGGATAGCCAATCTTCGTAGTGAACTTCGACAGCTTTTTCAGCGCTTCCGTCTTGGTGGTTTCGGACATCCAGTCCAGGTCCTTGATGGAAACCTCATAGGCCTTAAGCAGATTCCCCACCAGCGCTTCCATGCGCACCTTGGCCTCCGGCGGAAAATGCTTCTTCACGTAGGCCTTCCCCACTACTTCCCCGAGCGTGCGGTCCACCGTGCCCACGGCGCGGCGCCAAAGGGGCCGCTGTGCTTCCGTGCCCCGAAGCGTTTTGCCGTAGAACTCAAAGTTCTGCGCATCAAGCGCCGGAGTTAGCACGTCGGCACGGGTATTGAGTACCACCCAGCGCAGGTAGGTTTTCCAGTCCTCCAGGGGCGTGACCACGATCAGATCGTCGATGGCCTCGAAGTAGCTCGTCATCATGAGCACGAGCGCCTCAAGATCTTCCAAACCGCCAGCAGCCAGGTAGCCGTCCCAGTTGAAGTTGGGCATCACCCCCGCGAGGGACTCCACGGGCACCTTGTTGTAGTTCGTGGGCCAATCCCGGGCGGCTTCCTTGGTGATATGTGCCTCGGCAAGGCGCGTTTCCAGGGCCAAGATCGTCGCTGCCGCAGCGTCACCATCGGGCAGCCCGGCAAGCTCAAACATCTTGGCGATGTGCGTTTCATAGGCGGCCCGCAGGTCCTGGCTACGCGCATCGTCCTTCAGGTAATACTCCCGCTCCGGAAGGCCAAGGCCCGCCTGCCAGCCGTAGATCATGTAGCGGGTGGGATCCTTGAAGTCCGCGACCTGGCCCACGCTGACGGGAACTTCGTAGCCCCGGCGATTGGCCTCGGCGAAGTAGGGGCCAAGGCCGGCATGGGTTTCCAGCGCCTCGATGCGCGCAAACTCCGGGGCCAGGGGTGCAACGCCCCGCTGCTCCCTTCCCTCAAGATCCATATAGGATGCGAAAATATCGCCGATCTTTTGCTCATCGCTCCCCTCCGGATGCCCCCCGATGGCGGCCTCCTCGATGATCTCCCGCACGTGCTCCTGGGCCTGATCCCGCAGGATGCCAAAGCCCCCATGGCTGCTCTTATCGGCGGGAATCTCCGTCTCCGCCAGCCAGCGACCGTTGACGTAGCTGAAGAAGTCATCGCCGGGGCGAACGGCCATATCCATATTGTCCTGATCGATGCCGGAGCCCAGGGTCGGCGCAGAGGCCGCCGGCGCTGGCGGTTCCCCGCAACCCCCGAGGGCCGCAATCAGGACAGATGACGCGAGGATTTTACGCATGGGATTCTCACAAGCTGGGTGCCGGCGAACGCCCCGGCGACGTGGGGGCATGGGACCGAAACCGGCTTCCCCTGTCAACGGCTTAAGCCGCGTCCGGGGACCGTTTCCGACTGGTCAGCGGTTGTCACCGCGGAGCGCGCAGGCTAGCTTCAAGGCTTTCGGGAGAGAGGGAGCACAGCAATGGGAACGCTAGCCTTTAAGAGCGGCCTTGCCCTGGGGGAGATGGTCCGCCAGGGGGACATCGGGGCGGAAGAGCTGCTGGAGTACTACCTCGGTCGGGTCAGCCGGTTCAACCCGGACCTGAACGCCGTGGTCCAGATGGTCGAGGAGTCGGCCCGGGAGTGGGCCCGGGAGGCGGACCGGGCTCGGGTGCGGGGCACCTTCTGGGGCCCCTTCCATGGCGTCCCCATGACCATCAAGGAAAGCTTCGATGTCGCCGGGATGCACACCACCCGGGGCAACGTGGCACTCAAGGACAACGTGGCCAAAACCAATGCCCTGGCCGTCACGCGCCTGAAGGCGGCAGGGGTCACGCTCTTTGGCAAAACCAACGTGCCACTGAATCTCGCCGACTTTCAGTCCTACAACGACATCTACGGCACCACCAATAACCCTTGGGATCTTGGTCGTAACGCCGGGGGCTCCTCCGGAGGGTCCGCCGCCTCCATGGCCGCGGGCCTCGCCGGGGTGGAAAACGGCTCCGATATCGGCGGATCCATTCGCAACCCGGCCCACTACTGCGGCGTCTTCGGCCATAAGCCGACCTGGGGCCTGCTGCCGCCCCGGGGCCATGCGGCACCAGGGGTTGTGGCTCAGTCCGATCTCACGGTTATTGGGCCCATCGCCCGAAGCGCCGGCGATCTGGAAGCGCTTCTGCTGGCCCAGGCCGGCCCGGACGAGATCCACGCGCCGGGGTACCAGCTCGCCCTGCAGCCCCCGGCCTTCCGAAGCCTCGGTGATCTTCGCGTGGCGGCCATGGTGAATAACGAAACCGCGCCCGTTTCCCAGGAAACGCAGCGCCGGGTGGAAGCGGTGCTCGACGCCATCAAAGCTGCGGGGGGGCAGGTGGACTACGACGCACGCCCCGACTTCAACCTGAAGGACGGCCATGAGGTCTATCAAACCTTGCTGTGGTCCGTGATGGCCTCTCGCAATCCGGACGAGGCCTACCAGGCACTCCGCGCCCAGGCCGATGCCCTGGACCCTTCAGATCAAAGCGAACGGGCTCGAACGCTCCGGGCTCAGGTGGCCAGCTACCGGGATTACGGCATGGCCAATGAAGCGCGGACGCGCATGCGCTGGGCCTGGCATGAGTTCTTCAAAACCTACGACGCCTTCATCACGCCTATGATGGCCACCCCAGCCTTCCCCCACGACCATAGCCCCATGGGCCAGCGGGTGCTCATGGTGGACAACACGCCTCGGCCCTACTTCGAGCAGCTTTTTTGGGCGGGCATGGCCGTGAACAGCTACCTGCCGGCGACGGTCATTCCCACGGGGGCCGTGGGAGAAGGGCTTCCCATTGGGGTGCAGATTATCGGTCCGGAGTTCGGCGACCTAAAACTGTTGGGCATGGCGAAGATGCTGGAAGCCGAGGGCTTCACCTTCGTGGCGCCACCGGGCTACGACGACTAGCCGCGGTAGGCCGCCCACCAGAGCGGCATGAGGGCGATCCCGAAGCGTCGGGGTCGCCCCCTTTCCTGCCGCAGGCGCTGCTGGACCCGGGCGACGGCTTCGGGGGCGAGGTCCATCCGAAGGGAGCCTTCCAGCAGGGCAAGCTGGGGGACCACGGGGCCAAAGCGCCAGGCGAGGCCCAGGTAGTAGTACGCCGTCTCGTAGTCCCGATCCCCGCCCCGCCCCATGCGCCAGGCGTCGCTCGCCGCCAGGGCGGAGGGTCCATGGCCCGCCTCCCCGGCCCGGCCGTGGGCCCAGCGCGCGCGCACCGGATCCCGCTCGCAGACCCCGTGCTCAGGTTCGCTGTGAAGCCAGAAGTCACCGAGACGGGCGAGCGCAAGAGGGTAAGCGCTCGCTAACTGAAAGAAGGCAAAGGCCTTTGCCGGGGCGTAATGGGGAACGCTGAGGAAGCGTTCCCCCAAGATCAGTGCGGCCAGCGCGTCCCCAGACCGAGCCGGCCGCTGGAGCCGATCGGCTTGGGTGTCCGTTAACGCTGCCGGGGCGCAGGGCGCGAGCCCCGCTGCCGGGGGGCGCAAGAGGCTAGCGCCCGGGGTTGGCGACACGGCCTTCAAAGCGCGCGGCAGGGCGAATCGCCTCATAGGCCTTTACGATGGGTTCGAGCTCCGCGGGCGACGCCCCGTGAAGGATTACCCCATCAGCGCCGCAGTCGAACTGATCAACCACCCGCTTGGCGCATTGCTTCGGAGACCCCATAGCGCTGGCGGCCAGCCAGGCCTCCGGGATCAGGGGCGCGACGCGCTCAAGCTCCTCCGTGGACGCCTTCGCATCTAAAGCACCCTTGAAATTCGCCACGAAAGGATCGGCGCGGAAGCGCTCGAGCACCGCCTTATCCCACCCGTTCACGGAAACGAGAATGTCCCCGTAGGCCTGAAGGTAGGTGGCCATGCGCCCCACGGTTTTCTTCATGGTGAGCTCATAGCTGAGATGGTCCCCGATGGTGGCGAGCACGGACCAGACACGCACGGAGGCGGGATCCTTACCCGCATCCGCCGCCCCCTTCCGCACGAGGCGGACACATTCCGCCAGCGTTTCATCGGTGAAGAAGGTATGGAGGATGACCCCGTCGAAAACCCGGCCGGCAAACTCAAGGGTTTTCGGGCCCAGGGCGCAGAGCATCAGGGGAATATCCTCCCTGAAGGCCGGATCCTGGGCCAACCAGGGATACTTGCCCGCGGGGCCGTCGTGCCCCAGCACCGTTTCCCCCTGCCAGAGGCGGCGCATGATGCCGCAGAAGTCTTCCATCCCCTTCATGGTGATGCGCGGTAGCCCCATGGCATCAAAGAGGCCATCGAAGCCCCGGCCCAAGCCCAGGGCAAAGCGCCCGCCGGTTAAGCGATGCATGGTGGTGGCGTAGGTCGCCGTGACCAACGGGTGGCGGGTGTTGTGATTGGTCGCGCCCGTGGCGATGCCAAGGCGCTCGGAAACGGCACCCACGGCCCCGGACAGGGTTGAGGCGTCCTTCAGATTGAAGCGCTCGGAGATAAAGGCCGACCCGAGCCCCAAGCGCTCCGCATCCAGCGCCTCCTGCACTAAATCCCGAGGATTATTGGTATGCCCCGCCAGCGTGTAGTAGCCCAGCTCGGGCTTTAGCAGTCCTTGTTCCATCGTTCCTACTCCGCCCTTTCCTGTTCGTCATCTAAGGCCAGCGCCGCCGCCGCATCGGCGTGGAGCTGGGTCGTATCTATGAGCGGTACGGCCCCCTCGCCGTCTTTCAGCAGCAGGCCCAGCTCCGTGCAGCCCAAAATTACCGCCTCCGCGCCCTCCACCGCCAAGGCCGCCACCGCGTCGGCCAGCACCCCTCGGCTGTCCTCCCGCAGCACTCCGCGCACCAGCTCTTGGTAGATCACCGCATGCACGGCACTGCGCGCCTCAGCATCGGGGGTTAGGACCTCTAGCCCAAAACGGTCCTCAAGGTAAGCCCGATAAAAGGGCTGCTCCATAGTGAAGCGAGTCCCCAAAAGGCCCACGCGACCCACGCCTCGCGCCCGGAGCGCCTGCCCCGTGGGTTCGGCGATGTGCAACAGGGGCAGGCCGCTGGCCTCCGTAATGGCGTCGGCCAGGCAGTGCATGGTGTTCGTACAGAGCACGAGGTGCTCCGCCCCGGCGGCAGCCAGGCCCTGGGCCGCTGTGCCCAGCTTCTCTCCTAACGCTTCCCAAGCGTCGGCGTGCTGCAGCGCTTCAATTTCAGCAAAGTTCGCGCTCCAGAGCAGCAGTTCGGCGGAGGCACCGCCCCCGAGGCGCGCCTGCACTTGCTGGTTGATGCGGGCGTAGTAGGGCTGGGTGGATTCCCAGCTCATGCCCCCCAGGAGGCCAAGAATTTTCATGGCCGGGTCCGGAGCACCGCGGTGGGGAAGGCGGCCACGCTTTCGTTGCCATCCTTGGCCACGGCGGCGACGGCGAAGAGATAGTTATCGATCACCATGCCTTCCAGGGTGACGTGATCAACCTTGCCTAGCCAACGCGCGTGGGTCCATTGCGGCGCGTGCGTCTCCCGCCACAGCAGCTTGTAGCCCGCAAGCTCAGGGGCCTCCGCGGCAGTCCAGCTGAGCCAGGTATCGGGCGCCACGACGCCGCCAATCTTCACCTCCGACGGGGGCGGCGGCGCCGAGGCAAGGCTAGCCAGGGTCACGACGTTTACCGCGGTGAGCGCAGCGGCATGCTTGAAGTCTACGAAGTCGATGGTGTCGCCGTAGAACACGCCGTTCTCCGTGCGCAAATCCTGGTGCTGACGATCGTAGTGCTCATGGCTTTCCATGATCCGCACCCCGGGAAAGCCCGCATTGTTAAAAGGCGTGTGATGGCCACCCCGGCCAAAGCGATCAAGCCGATAGACCATGCGCGCCTTCAGCCTCGGGAAAAACTGGTCCGTAAGCGCCGCGACGCGCCGGGCCAGCTGCCGGGAGGGGCCATCCACTTCCCCTCCATAGCGACGATAGTTCCACCCTTCCGGACGAAACTCGGGTACGGGAATCGCTTCGGAGAACACTCGGAATTCCGCGTTGCTGATGATTCCGTCGATGCCAGCGATATTGCCGATCATGTCGTTATTCAAAACGGCCTCAAGGTCCCAGCCTTCCTCCCGGGCCAGCGCAGCCAAATGGGCGCCGCCGTAGAGCCCCTGCTCCTCCCCGGACAGCGCCGCGAAGACGATGGACGCCGAGCGAGGCCCCGCCTGGGACAGCACCCGGGCCGCTTCTAGCACGCCAGCGAGGCCCGAGGCGTTGTCGTTGGCGCCAGGCGCGTCCGTTTCGCCGTCGCTGGGGTTCGACGCTCGGGAATCGATGTCCCCGGCCATGAGAACATAACGATCAGGGTCGCGGCCTGGAAGAACGGCAAAGACGTTCACCACCTCCGTGTCCACGGGAATGCGCGTGGCCGGATCCCCCGGGACCAGGGTGTGCTGCATCCGCACCTCAAGGCACCCGCCACAGGCTGCGCTAATACGCTCAAATTCATCTCGCACGAAGCGCCGAGCGGCGCCGATGCCGCGCGTTTCAGACGCCGTCTCAGACAGGGTATTGCGCGTGCCGAAGGCCACCAGCTGCCGGATGTCCGCCTCAATGCGGGCTGGAGAGGGCGCCTCCGCGAGGGCGTAGAGGCGAGCGTCGAACGCCGGGGGCGCCGGCTCAAAGGCCGGGGCAGAAAACGCGGCTGTGGACAGGGCCAGGGACCCCAAAACCCCAAAGAACCTTAAACGCATAGATAACCCTCCAAAACCGGGAGCCGTGATGGTGGGGGAAATCGCCCAAGGGGGAAAGGCCCCTAGCCCCTAGCCCCTAGAACGGAGCGGACGCCCGGCGCGTATCGAGGGCTAGAAGGCGAATGGCATCAAGCTCATAGCCGGCATGGAGGCGCTGCTCCCGGGCGAACCCTTCGATGGCTTCCAAGGGATGCCAGGCCACTTCGAGAAGCTCGCCCCGGTCGAACCATTCAATGGTGCGATCGATCACCGCCGTGTAGACCCGATGAAAGGCCCCCTTGTAGCGGTAATCCCCAACCTCCCCGAGGAAAGGCACGGCAACGCGCAGCTCTTCCTGAAGCTCCCGGCGCACCGCATCCTCGGGGGCTTCGCCGTATTCGATGTGTCCCCCGGGAAGGCCCCAATGGGTGCGCTTAAAGTTGCGCACGCCGGAATGGACCACCATGAGGAAGTCATCCCCGGAACGAAGGATGCAGCGGGCGGTGCGCAAGCGGGGCGCGGATCGGCGGGAGAACAGTCGGCTCACGAAGACGCTCAGACGTTATTGAAAGACCGACTATACGCCGCCAAGATGACCCTTTCCTTAACTCCGAGATGGTAAGCTCGACGCCGTTTTACAACGCACAGGAAAAGGGTGAGATGGCGAGCTTTCTTCGCAGGCCCCAGGGGCTCGGGGCAGCGCTGCTGCTGGCGGGCAGCGCCCTGGCCAACGCCCAGAGCGGGGGCATGAACGTTGACGATCCTCGGCTGGCTCGGACGGTCACGGAACGCCCCTTCGAGGTGATGATTGATCGCCGCGCCTGCGGTACCCGCGGGGTCTACGTCCAGGTCCTGGGGGCCGGCGCTGACGACCTCGAAGACGCCCAAGCGGGCTCGGGCTATCTGGTCTGGGTCGACGGGAAGGCTAGGGTTCTCATCGATATGGGTCCTGGCTCGGCGCTCCGCTTCGAAGAGTCCGGCGCCGACTTTAAGGACCTCATCGCCGTGGCATTTAGCCAGCTCCACGTCGAGCACAGCGCTGATCTGCCGGCCTTCCTGCAGGGCGCAGCGCTCCTCCGGCGCAAGGAAGACCTCCCGATCTTTGGCCCCAGCGATGTCGAGAAAACCCTCGGGCTGAAAACCTGGACTCGCCGGCTCCTCGGGCCAAACGGGGCCTACCCCCACCTGGCCGATTTCTTTTCTCCCTTCTCCCAGGGCGGCTTCGAGGTGCTCCCAGAGGAAGTCAACAGCACGGGGCGCAAGCCCTGGCGGGGCTTCCGCCGGGACGGCATCGCGCTCTCCGCCATCGCCACGGACCATGGCCCGGGCACCAGTCTCGCCTGGCGCGTGGACGTGGGCGACGTCGGCATCACCTTTACCGGGGACACGGGGAACCGGCGCCAAACGGTGAAGACGCTGGCGGAGGGCTCGACCATCATCGTTGGACACCACGCCGTGCCCGAAAATGTCCGAGGCTTCGCCCGCGACGAGCACATGCCTCCGTCCCAGCTCGCCAAGCTGGCCGAGGAAGCGGACGCCACTATGCTGATCCTCTCCCATCGCACGCCTCGCACCCGAGGTCGGGAGCTTCAGAGCCGGCGGGAAATTGGCACCCTCTTCAAGGGGGCGGTTCTCTTCGCTAATGACCTGGAATGCTGGGAACCCTAGGATGGGTGCCTCGGAGGATCGGGACCGCCTCTTCCTCGCGGCCTACCCCTTTGCCACGCTAGTTACCCCGGAGCTTCAGGTAGCCGCCGCCCCGCTGCGGGTGGCCGGGGACGGCCTGCTCGAAGGCCACCTGGCTCGGGCTACGGGGCAGCGCCTCGGGGTCACCGAGGGTGCTTTAATCCTGGCGATCTTCCAGGGACCCCACGGCTATATCAGCGCTCAGGACTATGCCCCCGAGCCTGCCGTTCCCACCTGGAATACGGTACGCCTCGAGATCCGCGGCACCCTGTCCGTCATTGAGGACGAAGCGGCCCGACGCGCAACCCTCGCCGCTCAGCTCCAGGCGCTGGAGGGACCTAACGCGCCCGCGGTGAGCGAGACACTCATTTCCCAGCTTCTGCCGGGCATCGTGGTCTTTCGCCTGGGCAGTTTAAGCCTCCGCCGAACCTTCAAGCTGGGGCAAAACAAGGCGCCGGCTACGCAAGCGCGACTCGCGAAGGCCCTCCGCGGACGAGGCGCCGAGGCCCTCGCCGCGCTGACCGACGGCCAGGGCGACGATCGTGATCACTGGCCACCCCTTCCCTGATCCGGAGGCGCTCCTGGCCCTCTGGTTTGGTCCAGCGCCCGCCCGCCTTCCCCCTCCCGAGATCAGAAGGCGTTGGTTCCGCGCCGGAGAAGCCGAGGACGCCCGGCTCCGAGGCGTATTCCTCCCGGCGCTGGAGGCCGCGGTCTCCGGGGCAAGCTGGCCGAAAAATAACCCTCGCGAACGGCTCGCCCGGGTGATCCTGTTAGATCAGCTCCCGCGCCACTGCTTTCGCGGCACGGCCCAGGCATTCGCCCTTGATGCCCTGGCCCGCACGGAGGCGAAGGCCGCCCTCGCCCGGGGCGATGAAGCCCACCACGCCCCCGCGCAGCTGCTCTTTCTGACCATGCCCTTTCGCCACAGCGAAACCCTGGCCACGGTATGCGCGCTGCGCCAGCGCTACTGCGCCTGGATGCGCCGCTGGGAGGGCCATGCCCAGGTGCCGCTGATCCTCGATTTTGATCGGAGCGCGGCCAGCCTCGAGGGGCGCCTTCGCCGCTTCGGGCGCGATCCCTGGCGTAATAAGGCCCTGGGTCGCCCCTCGACGGGGGAAGAGCGGGCCTTTCTCGCCCGCCGAGGAAAAAGCGCGCCCTGAACGCTTGAAATGCCGGGGCACCTCGGCGACCCTTGCGTTGCGGGCACTCGCCCGCATCCCGGGCCGCTTTGGAGGACACCCATGACCTCAGATGACGCCCTCTTCCTCGCTGAAATGGATGGCGTAGCGCCCCTCGCGGAGAGCCACCTGCGGGTGCGGGCGGAAAGCCCCGAGGCCCCCTCCCCGGCCCAGCTGGCCCGGAGGCAGGCGGCCGCGAATACGGCAAAGGACAACAACACCCTTACCCTCGGGGAAGTCCCTCCCGTAGACCCCTTCGATGAAATCGCCTTCAAGCGGGACGGGGTGCAGACCGGGGTGTATCGCAAGCTTCGCCTTGGCCGCTATCCCCAGGAAGCGACCCTTGATCTCCACCGCATGACGGTCCGGGAAGCTCGGGAGGCGGTGTGGCGCTTTGTGCATGACGTCCAGCGTGCTGGGCTTCGCAGCGTCATCATCACCCATGGCCGGGGGGACCGAAGCGAAACCCCCGGGCGGCTCAAAAGCTACGTCGCCCACTGGCTACCGACGCTTCCCGTGGTGCTCGCCTTTCACAGTGCCCAGCGCCACCACGGCGGCTATGGCGCCTGCTATGTGCTGCTTCGAAAGAATGCGGAAAAGCGGCAGGACAACCGGGAGCGCCACGCCCGGCGCACGCCCCTCGGAGGCCGCTAGAGCGCCAAGGCCATGGCGCAACGGTCTCCAAGGCCCGCGGCCCGCTCTTGGCCAAGGGCTCCCGCGAGGTGGGGCGGCAGGGTGTTCTCATCGAGGTAAGCGAAGCCAAAGCGCTCGTAGAAGGGCCCATTAAAGGGAACCGTCGCAAAGGTGGTCAGGGTCAGGCGAGTGCAGCTGCGCCCTCGGGCCCAGGCGCAGCTGAACGCCAACAGGGCCCGACCCACGCCCCGGCCCCCGAAAGCGAGGGGCACGTCGAACTCCCGAAGCCAACCGTCTTCACCCTGCTGATCGAGCAGGGCGAAACCACAAAGCACACTGTCCTGCTCGGCGACAATAATCCGATCCTCCCGTAGCGCAAGGTCAAGTACGGCGTCGGTCATGGAGGGCGGCGCGGCAGCTAGTTCGGGGTGGGCAGTCTCTAAAAATCGCTCCGACGCTGCGCGCTCAAGGGCGGGGATTTCCGGAAGGTCGAAAGCCATCGCACTGCGTATCAGAACGGTCACGGCGTGAGAGGCTTCTCGAGCTCAAGAAGGCGGGGTCTAAAGCCCAGCTGATCGTAGGTGGCCCGCGCCCCTTCGTTGGCCGCGAGGACCTGAACCCGCAGGGTAGCGCTGCCCCCCTCCCGAGCAAAGGCCTGGGCCACGGACAAAAGCGCCCGGGCGGCACCCTGGCCCCGAAAGGCGGGGTAAACGAAGAGCTCCCCGAGGCTGGCGTAGGTGCGCTGCCCCTCTGCCAGAGCGCTATCCGTGACCCGAGCCAGCACGCAGCAGAATCCGGCCAGCTGGCCCTTTCGCTCCGCAAGAAAGATCGCCCCGCGAAACGCCATGCAGCGCTGCACCATGGCGTCCACATAGCGCGCCGCCACCGCGGCACCCTCGGGAAGGCGCGGTTCCACCGCGCGCTCGAAATCCTGAAGCGCCGCCACCGCCTCGACGAGCACCGCGCGCTCCTGCCGGGGATCGCAGCGGCGAAGGGAAAAGGGTTGATCGCCCTCGATCATGGCGCCCGCTCCGGAAGAGAGGCCTCCATTCTTCGCCCCCAGCGGGTCCAGGGCAAGGGGCCGGGCGCACCCTCACCCTTGCGTGGCGCACCGGGCCTACCTAAACTCCCTCCCGCAACACCTAAGGGGTGGCCTGAACGATCGCAGGCCTGAGACGTTTTCCGCGGAAACGGACCCTTTGAACCTGATCCGGTTAGCACCGGCGTAGGGATAGGTGGCCATCTTCGCTATGCCCCTCACCTCACCGCTTCCGGGTCTTCATCTCTCGAGAGAAGGAGACTGTCATGCTGTACAAGTTACTTCGCGCAAGCCCCTTACTCCTGGGCCTGAGCCCCCTGGCCCTCCTGGCTAGCCCCGCGCCCCTGGAGGAAATCGTGGTCACCGGCGCGCTGCAACCCCGAACCCTTGAGGAGCTGCCAACGGCCATCACCGTATTCACCCAGGCCGACCTAGAGGCCCGGGGCCAGAGTCACCTTGAAGGGCTGCTCGCCGAGAGCCCCAACGTTAACGCCGCCAACGGCGGAGGGCGGGCGCGCTTTTTCCAAATGCGCGGCATCGGGGAGCGAGGCCAGTTCAGCGAACCCCTTAACCCCTCCGTGGGCCTCATCCTCGATGGCGTCGATCTTTCCGGGGCTGGCGGCGCCGCCCAGCTTTTTGATCTCAAGGCGGTGAACCTGTTTCGCGGACCTCAACCGGGACGCTATGGCGCGAACGCCCTCGCGGGGCTCATGGTGCTCGAAAGCACGGCGCCCCCGGCGCCCGGGGCCCGGCGCTCGGGAACGCTCACGGTGGAGGGTGGCAACCTGGGCACCCATGGCCTGGCTGGGGCCTTCGGCACGCGTCTTTCCGACCGCCTGGGGGTGCGCGTAGCGGCCTTCGATCGACAAAGCGATGGCTGGATGCGGAACCAAGCACTCGGCAAGGACGACACGGGGAACTACAACGAGCGCGGCGCCCGGCTCCGCCTGGCCTACGCCTTCGCGCCCGCTTGGGACCTCGATCTCAGCCTAAGCCGGCTAGAACTGGATAACGGTTACGACGGCTTTACCTTCGATAATGGCCGGCGCAGCCTCGCCGACACGCCGGGGCAAGACGCCCTCGACAGCACGCTCGGTAGCCTGCGCCTGACCCGAGCCGATCTCCCCGGCGGCCTTAGGGCTACGCTCCTCATCGCTGGAAGCGAGGGACACAGCGATTACGGGTACGACGAGGACTGGACGTTTGAGGGCTTCCACCCCGACGGGTACAGCTCTGAGGATCGCTACCGTCGGGATCGTCAAACCACCACCGCCGAACTGCGCCTCCAGCAGCTTAAGGGGGATCGGCCCTGGACCCTTGGCCTGTACCAACACCGGCGCACGGTAGACCTGTTGCGGGATTACACCTT
Source organism: Pseudomonadales bacterium (assembly GCA_016779385.1). Taxonomy (GTDB): domain Bacteria; phylum Pseudomonadota; class Gammaproteobacteria; order Pseudomonadales; family Azotimanducaceae; genus Salivita. The sequence goes on along the minus strand of JADHNT010000019.1, from coordinate 9,562 downwards.
CGCCCCAGGGCCCTTCACGAGCCAATTTGAAACCGAGCGCCGCGCGCTTTACGGAGAGCTGGGCCAGCGACTGGCCGGCCCCTGGCGCTTTGAGGGGGGACTTCGCCTCGAGCAGCGCCGAGACCGCTACGACGACAGCGCCGCCGTGCGCTTCCGCCCCCAGGAAACGCTGCTCGGCGGCCGCGCCGCGCTGCTTTTTGACGGCAGCGGGGGTTGGACGGCCTACCTCGCGCTCAGCCGGGGCTACAAAGCCGGCGGCTTCAACAGCGATGGCACGCTGTCGGAGGATCTCCGCAGCTTCCGCAGCGAGGGGCTTTGGAACGGGGAAATCGGACTCCGAAGCCGCAACGCCGATGGCACCCTCGCCGGGGCGCTCACCCTGTTCTGGATGCAGCGGGAAGATCAGCAGATCAGCACCTCCATCGTTCGCGTCCGCGGCGACGGCAGCGCTGAGTTCATCGACTTCACGGGCAATGCGGCGGAGGGGCGCAACTACGGCCTCGAAGCGGAGGGGCGCTGGCAAGCAACGGACGGGCTGAGCCTCCAGGGCACCCTCGGCCTGCTGGCCACCCGCTTTGATCGCTATGAAAACGGCGCCGGCGATACGCTAACGGGGCGTGACCAGGCCCATGCCCCGCGCTACCAGTTCTCCTTCCAGGCTCGGCAAGCGCTGCCGGGGAACAGCACCCTCGAAATCACGGCCCTCGGCCGGGATGGCTTCTACTGGTCCGACTCCCACGATGCGCGGGCTCGAAGCCTGTATCGCTTAAACGCCCAGCTGGCCCTGCCCCTGGGGCCCGCGACCCTGGCCCTCTATGGACGCAACCTCACGGACGAGCGCTATGGCACCCGAGGCTTCGGCGGCTTCGGCAACGATCCCCGCAATGGCTATGCGACCGGGGAATACCTCCAGCTTGGCGCGCCTCGAGAAGTCGGCGCCCGCCTGTCCCTGACATGGTGAGCCCGTGAGCCTTTGGTCCGTAGAAGCCAGCCTCTACCCCCTCGATCGTCGCTACATACCGGCGATCGAGGGGTTTATTGCCGCCCTCGCGCACCCCGAGCTTACGGTCACCGTGGGCCCCATGAGCACGCGCATCGAAGGACCTAGGGCGCTGCTATGGGAGCGGCTAGAGCGCGCCCTCGACACCCTAGAGGAGGGTCCTCGGGCGGCGCTGGTGCTGAAGGTGCTGACCTTCCCCGCCACCGCGCCCCACCCGGAAGAGGCCTACGGAGCGCCGTAGCCCTCCTCCGCGAAAGGGGGCAAACTGCCCCCTGAAAAGGAGCGCGCTATGCTAAGCCCTGCCCTTATTGCCCTCGAACGCCGATGGCATGAAGAAATTCCCCTCAGCGCCGCCATGGGCTTAAAAATTATGGATGGCGATGACGGCGCCCTGTTCCTCCAGGCGCCCCTCGAGCCGAACCGGAACGTGCACGGCACGGGCTTCGCCGGTAGCCTCTACGCCGCCGCCGCGCTCTGTGGCTGGGGCCGGGTTGCCCTCACTCTAGAGGCCGCGGGGCTCGACGGGGAACTGGTGATTGCGGAGGGGACGATCCGCTATCGCCGCCCGGTGACGGAGGCCTTGACCATCCACACCACGCTTGGGGCCGCGGAGCGCGAGGCCTTCTGCGACACCCTTCGTAGCGAGGGCCGGGCACGGCTGACCCTGGCGGTCTTCGTCAACGGCTCGGAAACGGAGAACTGCGCCCGCTTTGAAGGGGTTTACGCCGTAAAGCTCCGGGGCTAGGGACGCGCCCTAGGGCAACACCCGCTCCCCCAGCTCGAAGCGCACCACGCTTTCCACGGCTTCCCAGCCCAGGCCCCGAGGATCCGGAGCATAGCGCCAGCGCGCGACCGCGGCCCGCGCCGACGCGTCAAAGACCCCCTCCGGAGACGCCTCAAGCACTTGAGGATTGAGCACGGCGCCGTCGGCCCCGACGGCATAGCGGACCCGTACCCAGCCCTCTAACCCCGCGGCCCTCGCCCCGGCGGGATAGGTGGGCATAGCCCCCTGCACAAAGCGTAGGGGGGGCACCCCATCGCCCCCAGGAGCGGCGCAGCCCCCTAGCAGAACCAAGGCGAAGATCCAGCTGCGCATCATAGGGGCAATCTCGGTTTGGAAAGGGCCCGAAGCGCTGAGGCGCCCTCCAGCGCACGGTCGAGCTTCGCCCTCGCCCCTAAGGGCCGAACAGCCCAGCGCCAGCAGTAGGTGCCGGCGGGGATGCGATCCTTCGGCAGTACGTCGGGCCCGCAGGCGCCCGTCCCCACCCCTCGCTGCTGCAGGTCAAGGTGCAGGGTCAGCCGCGGCTCGGGCCGGAGCGCATGGCGGTGATCCACCGCTTCCAGCTGCGCATCGCTGAAGTGGGACACGCTGAGCTCTCCCCCCGGCGGCGCGAGAAATAGAAGGCCTTCGCCACGAGCACTACGCTGTGCCCACCAGTCTACGTCCCCTCGGTTCCCGGAAGCCTGGGGGGCAAGATAGGTTTCTGAGAGGGCCTCAAGGGACGCGGTGTAGCGCCCAAAGGCACTCGAGAAACGGCGATCCCGATAATTTTCTCCAGGGCCTAGGCCCAGGTAGGTGGCCTGGTCAAAGCGCTTCGGTAGCGTGCAACACACCCCCACCCGAGGCACGTCGGCCAGCGCCTCTTCCAGGACGAGACCCTCCTCAAAAACGAGCCAGCCCGAGGCGGTGGCATAGCAGCGCTGAGCATAGGGCAGGGAAAGCCCGGTGGCGGTGACCAGGGACCCGCGGCGCAGCACCCCATCCCCTCGCCACTCCACGGCCTCAAGCCGCGCGGTGAGGGAAGCCAGGCCCTGCCCTCGCCACCGGCGAAGGGGCCCTTGGGGAATGCTGCCTCGGGGGATGCCGTCATTATCCAGCGGGGCGCGCCACAGCGAGGGCGCGAGCGCCGACAGCCAGGGAGCACCCTCGCCCCGGCCCAAGGATTGAAGGGCGCCGGTCACGCCGTCAAAGCGCGCCGTGAGTCCGTCCTCCAGAACCAGCGTTGGGCCCCGGGGACCGTCCTCCCAGGACCGGCGCGGCACCCGGGATAGCCTCAGCTTCGGACCCTTTGCCAAGGGGAAACTTGCCTCCCGGAACACCCATCCCTTAGGCACGGCCTCCGTACCCTGCCCCTGCTCAACCCGCACGCGAAGGCGGAGCTGGCTCCCCGGAGAGAGGGTCGGCGCTTTGAAAGGCACAGCCAAGAGGCCCTTTTGCCCCGGCGCGAGGCGGGGCGCAGAAAGCCGTCCCCGCTGAACGGGTAGGCCATCGCGCTCAAGAGCCCAGCGAAGCACGAAGCCCCTTGTATCCGTGAAGTCCCGCTGGCTGTGCAGCCTCAGCACCCCGCGGCGGACATCAAAGCCGTCCAGCTGCAGGGGGGAGGCCAGGGCAAGATGTTCCCAGAGCGCTGGGTGGGGGCGACGATCCGGGTCGACCAAGCCGTTTAAACAAAAATTTCGATCGTTGGGAACATCGCCGAAGTCGCCGCCATAGCCATAGGCTCGAGCCTCGGGCCCTTTCCCCGGAAGCGTCAGCCCCTGGTCTACCCAATCCCAGATAAAGCCCCCCTGAAGCTGCGGGTAACGGTCGAAAATGGCCCAGTAATCGGCCAGCCCACCGTTCGCGTTGCCCATAGCGTGGCTGTATTCGCAAAGAACGACCGGAGCATCCACCGGCGGCGCCTCAGCAAAACGTGCCAGCCCCTCATGACTCGGATACATGGGGCAAATCAGGTCCGTGGCCGGAACGGAAAAGCCCCGCCCGGCGCCCAGGCGTCGCGCCAGGGGGCCCCCTTCCAGCGCATCCCAGGGTCGCTGAATGGCGCCCTCGTAATGAATCATGCGGGTGGGATCAAAGGCCCGGAGCCAAGCCGCCTCTGCGTCATGCACCGGCGCGTAGCCCGCTTCGTTCCCCAGGGACCAAGCGATGATGCAGGGGTGATTTCGATCCCGTTGGGCCATGCGGCGAATGCGAGCGGAGATGGCCGCCTCAAAGCGGGGATCTGCGGCGAGGCTATGCTGCCGCGCGTGGCACTCAACGTTCGCCTCATCAAAAACGAAAAGCCCGATCTCGTCGCACAGGTGATAGAACACCGGATCATTCGGATAGTGGGCTGTGCGTACGGCGTTAAAGCCGAAGCGCTTGATCTGCAGAAGGTCCGCGCGCTGCTCCGCCGTAGTGAGGGTCTTGCCCCGTTCCGGGTGGTGCTCGTGACGGTTCACCCCGCGCACCGTAATCGGAACGCCGTTGACGCAAAGCTTTCCTTGGTCGATGGCTACGGTGCGAAAGCCAAGGCGTGGCGCCATCGCCTCGACCAATGCGCCCGAGGGATCAAAGAGCTCGAGCACCAGGCGATACAGGGTGGGCGCTTCTGGGGACCAGGGCCGCGCGCGACCGTAGTGCCCCCCAAGGCGGACCCGGGGGCCTTCGCTGGTCAGCGTGGACCACACCGTCGGCACAGACGACACCCGGAAGGCATCCTCCACCCCGCGCCCTAGGGGGCGACCGGAAAGGGTTTCGAGGCGGGCCCGCAAGCGATAGCCGGGAACCGCCGCACTGAGCTCGGCCTCCACGGACCAGGCCCCACCCGCTTCCCCGCGCAAGGTCAGATCCGCTAGATGAATCGCCGGCCGATGGTATAGCCGAACGCTGCGATGGAGCCCTGCCAGCCACCAGTGGTCCTGATCCTCCAGCCAGCTGCCATCGCTGTAGCGCACCACCATGAGCGCGAGCACGTTTTCCCCGGGCCTCAGAAGGGAGGTGAGATCGAAATGCGCGGGAAGGCGAGAGTCCTTGGAAAACCCAAGGTAGGCCCCGTTCAGATAAACAAAGACCACGCTTTCCGCCGAGCCTAGCTCCAGCGTGATCCCTCCCCCACGCCAAGCCCGGGGGCAGCGAAAGCGCCGGCGATAGACCCCCGTCGCGTTGTCCTCCGGAACCGCGGGAGGCGCTTCCGGGAAGGGCATTTGCACATTCGTATAGTGCGGGGCATCGAAACCCTGAAGGGGCCAGGCGCCAGGGACCGTGAGGGCCGCCCAGCTTTTGTCGTCATAGGCGGCGGAGAGCACCTCCTGCGGCACGGCCTCGGGGCGCCCGAAGCGCGCGAAGCGCCAGCGCCCATCGAGGCGCAGGGTCCAGGGCCCAAGGGCCGGGGCCTCAGCCCCCCGCAGGGGATCGCCAGCGCCCCCTTCTACCCAGGCCCGGGCCAGATCCGCAGTGGGCGAGGCCCCCACGACAGCGCGCATGGGCAAGCGCCCCTCAGCCACCGCTTCCGGATCGCGCCAAAGCGCGCGGCCGGCGGCAGAGAAGCCAGGGCGCGGGTCCGCCGCCCTAAGCATGAGCGCCTTCAAAGCCCGTCCGGTCAAAAATCATGGCCTCGTCGGCGAAGGCCTTGAACTCGAGCCCATTGCCCGAGGGGTCAAGAACGAAAAGGGTGTGCTGGGCGCCCCGGGTGCCGGGAAAACGTTCGTGGGGTTCGATGAGGAAGGGCGCTTTGGCGGCTTTTAAGCGATCCCGCAGGGTCTCCCAGGTGCCTAAATCGAGGATGAGTCCAAAGTGCCGCGCTGGCACGGCATGGCCATCCACGGGATTGGTGGGCACCGGGGCCTCCCCCTCCTCCGCTAAATGCACGGTCACCTGGTGCCCGAAGAAATCAAAATCGATCCAGCGATCGCTTTCCCGGCCGAGGCCACAGCCCAGCACCCCCCTATAAAAGCTGCGGGCGGCGGCGAGATCCTGAACGGGAAGGGCCAGGTGAAAACGGGGACGGCTCATGGAACAACCCTTATGCAGAAGCAGATACCCATCTTGCGACCTGCCTAGGGCCTTGCCAATGCTTTCCCAAGCGCCGGAGCCAGCTGGAGCAGGCGATGGGCGAGAGCGAGGGTCGCCAGGCCTCGCTGGAGATTGTCTCCTCGGGCGGTCACCGCGAAGTAGCGATCCCCCTCTAGATGATCGGTTAGGAAGCGCTGCGCAAGCATCCAGGACATCGCCGCCGGCGCCGGAGCAAGGGCAGGGAGGCACGCCTCTCCTACGGGCCCGAGCGGTTCAAGAAAGGCCGCACCGGCAGCGCTCAAGCGGGCGAGCAGGGCCCCCTGCTCCTCGACTTCCCGCTGCTCCTTCGGCGAGGCGACGGAGCGAAGGAAGTCGCCAAAGTCCATAGCCAAAGTGCCGAGCAGCACGGTGTCGAAATCCACCACCACGGGCTCGAGGCCCGGCATCAATGGCAGCAGCACGTTGGCCAGCTTGGTATCGCCGTGGATCACCCGAGGCTGTCCCGCCAGCGGCGCGGGGCCTAGCGCCGCCTCCAGCTCGCGATGCTGAGCCCACGCTTCCGGGCCCAGCGCCTGCTCTGCCTCTCGATGCGCCGCAAAGTGGGCCCGATGGTGGTCCAAAGCGTGGTAGCCAGGAAGCGCCGGCGCGAGCTGACTCGCTGGAAAGTCCTCGAGCGCTGCCAGCATGGCCCCCAAGGCCCGGCCGGCCTCGGGAGCCCGCGCTAGGGTTTTCTCGGCGCCGCCATGGTCAGCGAGAAACTCAAAGGCCCGCCAGCAGCCGTCCTCTTCCCTAAGCCAGGTCGCGCCTCCTAGGGCAGGCAAGGTTTGAGGCGTGGGGATGCCCTTGCCGGCCAGATGGGCCAGCACCAGAGCGCTGTTGCGGCAGGGGATTTCCGGATCGGGGAATACTGCGGGGTTTACTCGCTGCAGCAGCACGTCGCCCTCGGGCCACCGAGCCCGGCGCGTCGCGTTGATATGCCCTCCTGGGAGCACAGACCACTTAGCCCTTTCCGGAATACCAAAGCGGCGCCCGAGAAAACGGAAGCGCTCCTTGAGGCTCACGGCAGGGGCCGTCCGAGGATCGCCGCGGACAGCGCGAAACGCGCCTCCCCGGCCTCAAGATCCTGAAACCGTTCCGCAAGCTCGAGCAATCTCGGATCTTGGTTCACCAGCGCCTTCGCCAGCGTGGCGAGGGCATGGCCGTGGGGAGCAAAGGGCGAGAGGGGCCCTCCCTCACGAAAGGCAGACGACAGCGCCTCTATTGCTCTGAGCCAGCGCTCGCCCTGGGCGACCCAAGCGGGGTCATCCCTTGGCAGTTCCGCCAGCCGTCTCAGCACCAGGCTCTCTGATGGAACAAAGTCTACGGGAGCGGTGAGCGGGGTTTTCGCATCACGCGAGCGGGGCACCGCTTCCGCCCCGCGAAGCCGCCCGTCTAGGCCCTGACCTAGCAGCCGCTTATACCAACGGAGGGGCACGACAGCCTCGAACAGTTCGCGAAGGGGGGCGGCCAAGCTTGCTTGAAGCCCCAGCGCGGCACAGGCCCGGGTGGCAGGGCGGGGCTCGCAGGCCGTGGTGCGCTCAAGCACGGGGAAGAGCGCGGCTAGGCGCTCCCGATGATCTTCGGGAGATCCCGGCGTCTCCCTCCACAGGGCCTCCGCGACCGCTGGCAGGCGATCGTACAAGCGGCCATCGAGCACCGCCTCATCAACCAGTTCACCCCAAAGACATCCCTCTCCGCCGAGCGTCCGCCCCCGGGAGGGCCCGGTTACGGTTTCAAGGGAATCTGCTCTCGCCATGGCCCACGCTAGCCCCCGATGAACATCCGAGAGCTCCGGGGCCGCCAGCAGAGCTTGCTGTGCAGAGACGAGGGCGTTCCCCCCAGCACTGGGACTAAAGGCCAAATGCCGCTCCGCGGGAAAGGCAAGATCGAGATAGAAGGGGGAAGAGAGAATCGCGTTGTGGCCTTGGGCCAGGGCGGCCTCCAGGGTTTCTACCCGTCGCCAGACCTGAACCGTCACCTCCCGCGGTAGCGTGGGATGGAGCGCCTCATCCCAAAGGATCAAACGCTTGCCCCGCCGCGCACAAAGCTCGGCAAGGCTTCGGCTGAACCATTGCTGCACCTCGGGGCCAGGCGCGAGGTCTCGATCCGTACACCAGGCGAGGCGACGCGCATCCTTGAAGGCATACATCGAGGCCGGCACTTCGTCGCCACCCAGGTGTAGGTAGGGGTCCGGAAAGCATTCGGCAAGATCATCAAGGAGATCGTGAATGAAGGCCCAGCTTTCCTCCCGGGTAGGGTCAAGCGCGTAGGACGAAGGGCCGAAGTCCCGGGGAAGGCGGGAGGGAACAGGGCCCGCCGCGCACTCGGGATAAGCGAAGAGCAGGGCGCCCGCATGACCAGGAAGGTCTAATTCGGGAACGACGCGAATGCCCCGTTCCGCCGCAGCGCCTGCCAAGCGCTGAAGGGAAGCGACGGTGAGGTAACCCTCTCGGCCGCACAATTGATGAAGCCGAGGCCGGCGCCGGCTTTCGAAGGCCACGCCTTGGTCGTCAGTTAAGTGAAGATGCAGGACATTCAAGCCCAAGATCGCCATGCCGTCGAGAGTTCGCTCTAGCGCCCCCTCCCCCAAAGGATGGCGGGCGGGATCGAGCATGAGGCCGCGCCAGGGAAGGGCTGGGGCGTCAGCAACGGAAACCGCATGCACTGGGGCGGGAGCAAGCAGCCACTGCAGCGCGCGAGCTAACCCCTGGCGCACGCCCCCGGGGCCGCTGGCCCGAAGCCGTCCCTCCTCAGGGCCAAGCTCCAACGTGTAACTTTCATCCCCTTCCCCCGCGGGGGGCAGCAATCGATCCACCACCAGCGGATAGGGCGCCGCACCGCGGGCTAAGGCAGCATCAAAGCGCCTCTGCCATAACCCGATGCCCTGAGCCTCCTCAGGACCCACCGCGGCCCCAAGACGCAGCAGCACGCCCTGGGCCAGCGGCAGGATCGCGGGAGCTACAAGACACCGCTGCGGTTTCGGTATCACGACGCTTTCCTCCCCAAAATCCTAAGGCCCTTGAGGGGCGTGGTGCGATCTGGAAGACTTCGCGACCTTCTTGGGCGAAGCTTGCGCTCGAACCGCTGTGGAGACCTCATCATGAGCGACCTAGACATCCAGGGGCGCGTGCGCGCCATCATCGCCGCCGAAGCCAAAGCCATTTCCGCGATTGCGGTGGACGATGCCTTCGAGGCCGCTGTCCGCGCCATGGCCGCCTGCAAGGGCAAGGTGCTTACCACGGGCATTGGGAAAGCGGGGTACATGGCGAGCAAGTTTGCCGCCACCCTGTGCTCCACGGCAACGCCCGCCCATTTCATCCATCCGGCCGAAGCCGCCCACGGCGATCTGGGCATTGTCGGGGACCGGGACTGCATCATTGCCTTCTCCACCTCGGGGAAAAGCCGGGAAGTGCTGGAGATGCTTGAACTGTCTCGCCACCTGGGCATGGCCACCATCATTGGCGTGACCTCCCACGCGGACTCCCCCCTCCGGAATCTCTCGGACATCGTGCTCGATATGGGCATCATTGAAGAGCCCTGCCCCCTGGGCCTCACCCCCAGCGCGAGCATCGCGGCCATGCTGGCCATTAGCGACGCCCTCGCCTTAACGCTCATGGAGCTGAAGGGCGTCAGCAAGATGGACTACGGCTTGCGGCACCACGGCGGCTATCTAGGCCGGGCTGCGCGCACCGATAACGCCTAGTCCGGCGCGCTCAGAGCGCGGGATCGGCGGTGGGGCGCATGAGGCT
>JADHNT010000102.1 GCA_016779385.1 Pseudomonadales bacterium | reverse complement strand
CGCAGGACCGCTTGAAACGACGCAGAGCCACATCGAAGGGCTCGTTTTCTTTTACCTTAACGCTCGGCATAGGACCTAGGGGCCTTCCTGATTAAAGGGCGCGCGATTATAGGAAGGAGAAAGGCTCCCGTCTAGCGCTGCGTGCCCCCGGGCGCGACGGACGCGACGGGCGCCAGGCTCTGCTAGCATGCCGCTTTCTTCGGTGGGTGATTCCTCTCATGCGCGTGCTTGGCATCGAAAGCTCCTGCGACGAGACCGGACTCGCGCTCTTTGATACGGAGCGGGGACTCGTCGGGGACGCGCTCCATAGCCAGGTCGATCTCCACGCCACCTACGGCGGCGTGGTACCCGAGCTCGCCAGCCGGGATCACAGCCGTCGACTTCTGCCGCTCCTCGAAAGCGTGCTGGCCGAAGCCGATTGGAACCTTGATGATCTCAATGGCGTGGCTTATACCGCCGGCCCCGGGCTCATGGGCGCCTTGCTGGTGGGTGCGACCTTCGGTCGAAGCCTCGCCTTCTCCCTCGGCATTCCCGCCCTCGCCGTCCATCATATGGAAGGTCACCTCCTCGCCCCTCTCCTGGAGCCGGACCCTCCAGCCTTTCCCTTTGTGGCACTCCTCGTGTCCGGCGGCCACACGCTCCTCGTCGATGTAGAAGGACTGGGCCGCTACACCCTGCTCGGGGAATCCATTGACGACGCCGCGGGGGAAGCCTTCGATAAGACCGCAAAGCTATTGGGCCTGCCTTACCCCGGCGGCCCCCACCTGGCGGCCCTTGCCCAACGCGCGGATCCCGAGCGGGCCGCCCGCTATCGCTTTCCTCGCCCCATGCTTGACCGGCCCGGCCTCGATTTTTCCTTCTCGGGGCTGAAAACGGCGGTGCTGACCGCCACGCGCCGCGCCGAAGCGGAGGGCACCCTAGATGGGGAGGAGCGGGCGGCCATCGCAGCCGCCTTTGAGGAAGCGGTGGTCGATACGCTGGTGAGGAAAGCGGAGCGGGCCTTGGCTCTGCAGGGGCGCGATCGTCTGGTTATTGCCGGAGGCGTGTCGGCAAACCAGCGGCTTCGGGAAGCGCTAGACGCCCGCCTATCCCCCCAAGGTGCCCGGGCCTACCTGGCGCGCCCGGCTCTCTGCACGGACAACGGCGCCATGATCGCCTATGCCGGGGCTTGCCGCTTGGCAAGCGGCCAGCGCACGGGGCTAGAGATAGGGGCGCGGCCACGCTGGCCCCTGGCCGAGCTGGAGCCTGCAAGCTATGGATGATCACTTAAGCCTCCGCGGCTTGGCCGTGGAGACCCTCATCGGCGTGTACGACTGGGAGAAAACAGTCCCCCAGCGCCTCACCTTCGACCTGACCCTACCCACGGACGCCGCCCGCGGCGCTCGCGACGACGCCCTAGCAGACGCCCTCGACTACGGCGCGCTGGCCGAGCAGATTCGAGCTTTCTGCGACGAGGAACACTACCAGCTCATCGAGACCCTGGCGGAGCGGCTGTGCGCCCGGTTGCTCATCGACTTTGATCTACCCTGGCTGGAACTCACGGTGCACAAGCCGGGCGCCATCGCCGCCTGCGACGATATCGCCCTGACCCTAAGGCGCAGCCGGAACGACGCTTAGCCCCTAACCCCCGGTGGCGCTGGATGCTCCGCAAGCCAGCGCTCCAAGGCTTCCCGGCGGAGGCGAGCCTGCGCAGGGCCCCGCTCCGTGGGGGGCAGGGCCTGAAGCGCAGCCCCCGGCACGTCCATGCAGGCCGGCGCCGCCTGCAGCAGACTCGCTAACCAACGCTCGCGCTCCGGGGCCCGAAATGCCGCCCAGGCCTGAAGGCCGGCGCCCGCCAGGGCGTACTGAGCTTGCTCTGCGGCGGAGCCTTGACGGTGTGCCCCCAGGGCAAGGGCCCCGGCTACCAGCTCCGCGCCCGATGGCACGCCCGGGGACAACCAGGACGCCGCCGTCATGAGGCTCTGAGCCAGCTGAATCATTCGCTTTGGGCCCCCCTGGGCCCGCAGGGCCGCGGCCACGGCCTGCGCTTCAAGCCCCTGGCGAAGCCCCGCTTCACTCCAAAGCACGGCGACCCGCGCGCCGCCCAAGCTCAGCGGGATCGAGGCCAGCACCGCAGCGGCTTCCGGGGTCTCCGCCAGCAGCGGAAAACACGGTGCAATGGCTTCGCAAGCCAGCAAGAGTGAAAAGAACGCAGGGGCACCGCTCACCGCCAGAGCTTTCTCAAGCTCGCGCCAGCACCGCTCCCGGGACAGGCTTTCCAGCTCTCCGCTCCGAGCCATGGTGATCATGAGGGCCTGGGTTTCAGGCGCCAGAGTGAAGCCAAAGGGCGCCAGCTGGGCGGCGAAGCGCGCCACGCGCAGGACCCGCAGGGGATCTTCCTGGAAGGCCGGGGAAACATGGCGCAGCGCCCGGCTGTGGAGATCTTCAAGCCCCCCATAGGGGTCGATCAGGACCCCCGCCTCATCGACCGCCATGGCGTTGATGGTGAGATCCCGGCGCGCGAGATCCTCCGCAAGAGTGACGTCAGGCGCGGTGCGAAAGGTAAACCCCTGATGCCCCTCCCGGACCTTCCGTTCGGTGCGGGCAAGGGCATATTCCTCCCCCGTTACTGGGTGGAGAAAGACCGGAAAATCTCGGCCCACGGGGCGATAGCCCTGGGCCTGGAGGGCTTCCGGAGACCCGCCCAGGACAACCCAATCCCGTTCCCGGATAGGTCGACCCAGAAGCGCATCGCGTACCGCACCGCCCACCTTCAGGATCCTCATGGACAGGCCTCTTCCTGGTGAAAGATTCCGTTATCCAGGCAGTAGAAGCTGAGGGCGCCCCCCCACACGGCCCCCGTATCGAGAGCCAGGCAGGGCGCTGGCGCCCCTTTCCCGTCCAGCGCTGCCCAGTGCCCGAAGAGCACCCGGCGCGTTGCAAAATCCCGGTGGAGACCGTCAAACCAGGGACGGCGTCCCGGCGGCAAAGCGGCCAGAGGGCCCTTGAAGGTCAAATCGAGCCCCTCATCAGCGTCGAGCACCCGCATGCGGGTGAAGGCATTTACCAGCCAGCGCAGCCGGGGCAGCCCGTCGAGGCTCTCCGCCCAGCATCGCGGCTCGTTGCCATACATGGCGGACAGGAAGGCGGGACCCTCTGGCCCCTGAAGCGCCGCCGCCACCTCCGCCGCGCCCGCCTGGGCAGCCGCGAGATCAAAGCCCGGGGGGATACCCGCATGCACCATCACCGCATCCAAAGCCGGGTCGTAGTGCAGCAGAGGCCAGGCCCGAAGCCAGGCCGTGAGGCGCTCCCGGTCCTCAGCCTCCAGAATTTCCGTCAGCGTATCTTTCTTCGACGGGCTACGCCCCCCCAACAGGAGTGCCAAAAGATGCAAGTCATGGTTTCCCAGCACGGCCTGCACGGCGCCCCCTAAGGCGTGAAGAAAGCGTAGAGTGCCGAGGGAGTTCGGACCACGGTTCACTAAATCTCCCACCAACCAGAGCCGATCCCGGGCAGGATCAAAGGCCAGCGCGTCAAGGCCACGCTGCAGGGGCTCAAGGCAGCCCTGGAGATCTCCCACAGCGTAGCTAGCCATCGCCCTGGCTCTTGAGCGCCGCAAGATCGTTGGCAAGACGAACGAAATCACCGAGGGTGATCTGCTCCGGTCGCTGGGACAAATCCCACTGGGCCGCCAGAGCCTCCCGCTCAGGATAGGGTTTAAGCGTGTTACGGAGCGTCTTTCTACGCTGCGCAAACACCGCTCGAACCACCTCGGCAAAGAGCGCTGGTTCTGAGGGCAGGCCCGCGGGGCCAAGGCGCGGCTGGAGACGCACAATGCGCGAATTCACCTTGGGTTCTGGAGTGAACGCGGTCGGGGGCACAGCAAATAACGCCTGCACATCGCAATGGAGCTGGACCATTACCCCAAGGCGCCCCCAGGCCTTACTCCCCGGCGCCGCAGCCAGGCGCTGCACCACCTCGTCCTGGAGCATGAAATGGGCATCTTGAATCGCCGCCGCATGCTCCAGGGCGTGAAAGATCAGCGGCGAGGAGATGTTGTAGGGCAGGTTCCCCACCAGGCGGAGTCGAGAGGCGCCCAGCCGCGCTGCCAACGCCGTGAAGTCCTGCTTCAGCGCATCCCCTTCGATGAGGTCGAGATCTGGAAAGCGAACCCGAAGCCCCGCGGCCAAATCCCGATCAAGCTCAATGGCCGTGAGCGCAACGCCCCGAGCCAGAAGCGCAGAGGTCAGGGCCCCCTGCCCAGGACCGATTTCCACGAGGGCATCCCCCGGGTGGGGGCGGATCGCCTCCACGAGACGATCGATCACCACGGGATCGCGCAGAAAGTTTTGGGAGAAGCGCTTGCGCGCGCGATGTCCCGCGAAAGGGGCATCCCCGCTCACGAGGCGCGTACCGCCAACATGCGCTCTGCCTCTGCAATGGCGGCGGCAAGGCTGCCGGCATCCGCCTGGCCCGTGCCCGCGAGGGGAAGGGCCGTGCCGTGATCTACGGAAGTCCGGATGAAGGGCAGACCGAAGGTGGTGTTGATCGCCTCGCCGAAGCCCTGGGCCTTCAGCACCGGCAAACCTTGATCGTGATACATCGCTAGTACGCCATGCACCCCATGAAGCGCGCTGGGGGTGAAGGCCGTATCCGCTGACACCGGCCCCGTCACCGCCCAGCCCCGAGCCCGGTAAGCCGCACAGACCGGCTCAAGCACGTCGATCTCCTCTCGCCCCAGGTGCCCCCCTTCCCCCGCATGAGGGTTCAGGCCGAGAACCACCACGCGGGGCTCGACGATCCCGTAGCGCTGCTGAAGACCACCATAAAAGCGCTCCAGCTGAGCGCCAAGGCGCGCCGGAGTGATGGCATCGGGCACCGCGCGCAGGGGCAGGTGCGTTGTTGCCAAGGCCACCCGAAGCGTGCCCGCCACGAGAACCATAAGGACCCCGTCGACCCCAGAACGCTCGGCAAAAAATTCCGTGTGGCCAGAAAAGGCGATACCAGAGTCGGCGATGACCCCCTTGTGCACGGGCCCCGTCACCAGCGCATCGGCGGCGCCCGCCAGCATCAGATCCGCGGCCTGGCCTAGGGTCTCGAGCACGTAAGGCGCGTTGTCTCCGTTGAGTACGCCGGGCACCACAGGGGCCCCTAAAGCGACGGGATGCACCTCCAGCACCCCCGGGGGCGCAGGCGCTGCCTCCGGGTCGAAGCGCGCAATAGAAACGGCTAGGCCAAGCTGCTCAGCGCGAGCGTGCAACAGTTCGGGATCGGCGAGAACAACCCAGCGCGACCGCCGGGACTTCCCGGCCAAGGCGAGGAGCACGTCGGGCCCAATGCCTGCGGGCTCCCCTGGGGTGATCAGAAGGCAAGCCATGGGGGCCTCCTAGATCTTCAGCTCCACGTAGGCTTCTTCGCGAATCTCCGAGAGCCAGGCTTCAAGCTCTTCGTCAAAGCGACGATCGCGAAGAATGCGCATGGCCTGCCGGCGCTTCACCTCCTCCGACATATCCTGCTCCCGGCGATCCAGTACCTCGAGGATGTGCCAGCCAAACTGGCTCCGGAAAGGCTCGGACAGAGCGCCAATCTCCGAGGCGTCCATCATCGCTTCGAAGGCCGGGACCATCTGCCCGGGCATGCTCCAGCCGAGATCCCCACCGGACAGAGCGCTGCCCGGATCGTCGGAGAAGTCCCGGGCCACCTGGGCGAAGTCTTCCCCCGCCAGCAAACGCTGGTGCAGGTCGCGGATGATCATCTCCGCCTCATCGTCACTGCGAATTTCCGTGGGGCGGATGAGGATGTGCCGGGCCTGGGTTTGCTGAACCCGCTGTTGGCTGGCGCCGCGCTTATCTAGAATTTTTACGATATGAAAGCCGCTCGCGGAACGGATCGGATTAAGCACCTCCCCAAGATCGGCCTTAAGCACATCCTCCGCAAAAAGGCTCGGGAGCTGGCCAGGCTTTCGCCAGCCCAAATCGCCCCCTTCCAGGGCGCGCTGCCCCGCGGAGTTGGCCACGGCGGCTTGGGAAAAGTCTTCCCCGTCCCGCAGAGAGGCGATAAGCGCCTGGGCCCGCGCCTCGGCCTCGGCCATGGCCTCGGCGGTCGCATCACTGGCGACGGCCAGCAAGATGTGGCCCACCCGAAACTCATCCTCCGTGGCCGCCCGCCCCACGGGAGAGGCCAGGAAGTTTTCGAGCTCCTGGGGCGAGATGTAAATCCGGTCGTTCACACGATTTTGCTGCACGCGGGCAATGATCATTTCCTGGCGAATCTGTTCTCTGAACTCCCGGTAGGTCATCCCGTCCCGAGCCAAAAGGGCCTGAAAGCCCTCGATATCGAGACCGTTCTGCCCGGCAATGGCTTCAATGGCGCGGGTCACTTCCTCTTCGGAAATCCGCACCCCGGCTCGCCGACCCATCTGCATCTGCAGGCTGTCGAGCACCAAGCGCTCCATGACCTGATTAATGATGACGTCCCGGGGCGGCGACGCCATGCCACTGCTTTCGAGCTGGCGCTCCACAAAGCGCATGCGACTGACCAACTCCGTCGCCGTGATCACGTCGTCGTTCACGATGGCCACGATGCGATCGAGCTGCTGCGCCGCGCCCACAAGCCCGGGGAACAGTAAGAGCCCGGCCCAGAGCAGGGCCTGGGCAGGACGACTAAAGGGAAACAGCGCCATTGACCGGCTCCTCGTATCCGCGAATCCCGTTCGAGAGGATGGAGTCGACCCCGGAATCGAAGCCCGCGAGGCCCTTCATGAGCACATCGAAGAAGACCCCGGACTCCCGGTCCGTGTCGTTAGGATTGATGACGTCGAAGGGACGCTCGAAGCTCCGCGCGACCACCCGCAAGCGCCAGCAGCAATCGTCGTACTGGAAGCCGCCGAAGGCCTCAATGAGGGAGGATTCTTCAAGGTCGTAGTAGTAGCGGCCAATGAACGCAAGGTGGTTGGAGACGGGCCAGGTGAAGGCCGCGTCCGCCTGCTTGATGCCGCCGCCCCGGGTCCGGTAGCTCAAATTGAACACCCGACGACCGTCAGGACGATAGCGCAGCTGCACCATGCTTTGATCGCGAACGCTGCTCGGGCTATCCCACACCCAAAGGGCCCGCGCATCTAGGCCGCTACCCAGGCGCAGCACTAGGTCACTCACCCACCCCGAGGCCGAGTCGTCCACCGGGGCACCGTCCCCGAGGGTCACGTTTTGGTCGTCGAAGTAGGCGATGCGGCCCACGGTAGCGGTCAGAAGCTCGGCGCCGTTGTTCAGAGAAAGGAGCCGGGACGTCAGGGCTGCGGTCACCTGGTTCGCGTCACCAATACGGTCGATGCCCGCAAAGCGATTTTCCCGGAAGAGCTGCTCGTGGCCGAAGGTCAGGGCCGTGCTATCGAAAATCGGCAGGGCGCTTTGGTCCTCATCCTCGATGTAAAGGTAATAGAGCCGGGGTTCGAGGGTTTGGAGGAAGCGGTTGCCCCCGAAGCCCAGGTCCCGTTCAAAGCGCAGCCCTGCATCCACGCTGGCCGTGGGCAGGCCTCGGTGAGGGGTTTCTTCCTGCCCCGCCAGGCGGTTTGACAGCTTGTAGCTCGTAAGCTGGTAGGCCACTTCGCTGCGCAGAAAGCCCCAGCTGCGCTCAAAGGGCAGCACGAGCCGAGGCGCAATGTGGGTTCGCGTGCCCGTGATCGTTTCCGAGGCCTGGGCATCG